>CAIUCY010000140.1 GCA_903897765.1 uncultured Candidatus Marinamargulisbacteria bacterium
GTTCAGGAACCCAATATGCCACAAAAAACAGACGTCAGCTTACGCATCAGGAAAACACAGATCAATTTTGGGGATTTAACAAAGATCTATACCCTTGGTGCTTTCACCAATATAAACAAACAAGTTGATGGGATCTCGGTTGTTGGGAGTGAAGGGCCTTTCTCCTATAATTTTGGGTTTGGTCAAGCAAAAAGTCAAACGGACACGTTTTCCAGACAAGGAAATGGGGGAACGGACTACCCTCTGCGATATAAGCCCATACTCGAAAAATCTGTAAAAGTATACGTAAACGACATCCTCGTCGCCGAAAACATTGATTATCAGATCAACTACTTTGAGGGAACCATCGGGTTTAAAACACCTAAAACAAACCAAGACAACCTAACCTTCACTTACGAGTATACGAACCCTCTTCAAGACTTTATTCCGATTGCAAACAACGTCAATTTTCTTGGGATCAGTGGAGAATATAATCGGGCAGCGATCCCCGACATTGTTCCGCTTCTTCAAGATGTTCACGAAACGCATCGACTCGAATCAGGATCAAAAACCATTGCTCTTGCTTATGCTCCTGTCATTCTAGGCAGCGAAGTCATTAGCGCTAACGGTCGTCGACTCCAACAAAACAGAGACTATTATGTTCAGTATGACTCCGGAAAAATTACCATAACCGACCCCGTATTAACGAACATTGATATTGACTATCAAACACATAAAACAAACTCTCAAATAGAGGAATTTTTCGGTCAGGGTCGACAAACCGTATATTATCTTCGTCATGTCCCTATTCTTGAGGGATCTGAAATCGTTGTTATTCAAGGTCTTACTCTCAATCGTAATGTTGACTATCGTGTTGATTGTCAAACAGGGCGGCTTATGTTTATTTACCCTATTCCGACCACAACCCTTATTCATATCGACTATTTACAAAGCATTTTAGGGGAGGATTTAAAACAGACCAATCCGTTAAATACGAATTATAAAATGCAGTTTGGTTATTTTAGAGAGTTTGCTAAGGCTCAAAAAGATCTGAACACCAAGTTATTATCCGAAACGTTTGTTATCTCAACATTAAACACAGATATCACGATCACGCTAAGCGCCTGGCCACTTGTCATGGATGGAACGGTCATCCTTGCTTATAATGGCTCACCCATTACCGCGAACATCGACGCCTATAAAGGCGTCTTGGTCATCTCGAAGGATCAACTCTCCGCTGTTGGCTCCTTAAACGCGACCTACTATTATTACAAAGAATACGGACCAGCCCAATGGTTCTTTACTGGATCTGACAGCAACTTCGAGAACAATATGCTTGTAAATGGTTTGTTGTCTCATCGAATACTGTCTTCTGTTGAGCAACCTATTAAATTTGATAGGGACAATAGCATGATCCGGATCGAATATAAAAAAATATCCAGTCCCATATATATAACGCTAATCTATGGGAAAGATTATACGCTTCAATACAAGGATTCAGGGGTTGGCAATGGGCAGATCCAGGTTGTTTTATATAACGAATATCTCGGGGTAGATGGTATGGTATACGGGGTACCTGCTAACTTGTCGGGTTACGACTTATTCAAAATCACCTATCAATACAACAAATCTAATATCCCTGATCCAGGCGATGTTGTTCACGATCAAACAGAAGTTGTCTACCAACAATCCTTCGGTTCCAATTTTGATTTAAGCTTGGACGTTGCTAGAACCAATCAGGAAGCTGCAAAAAGCTTTTTGGTTACATCCAACACCCTCCAGACAAGTGGTCAATATGGCACAACGTACTCTCTTGCTTTTCCCAATATTGTTGAAAACTCTGAGATCGTTTATATCAACAATCAACCCAATGCTATAAAAAATGAGAATTACTATATCAATTATTCCTCAGGCCAAATCACTTTTATTAACATGAATCCAAGTACTCAAGATGTTGTAGTCATCAAGTATTCATATTATTCGTCTGCTTCAGGTGAAAACATCATAAAATATAGCAAGCAAGGAAATGCTATAAAGTTCAATACTCACCTTCAGGGGAATTACGGTGACACCCGTCTAGAACTTTTTTCTATTGACCCCGAGTATCAACCCTTTGGTGTAAGTGCCTACGCGGGTGGATCAAATGTGGTTAATTGGGTAAGCGCCTTTAACCCTTATAAAAACATCCAAGTGAACACAACGTACTTTACCAATCAACATCAACTGGGCGTATTAAATTTACAGGGGAAAAATCTAAAGCAAAATGACGAAACACTAATCGGGGATGTAAAGTATACCCCTGAAAACAATATAAATATCAATTATCATTGGGAGCGACTAACCAGCGTATCCGATCCTGATAATACAACCAGTCAAAACCTTCGTGCCGTCGATAATGTGGCCTATCGTAACAATATCAGTGTGGGCGGAGGCCCCCAATCTTTTTACACAACCTACACGTTAAGTGATTATCAATATACTAACGACTTCCTAGATAGAGTTAATTTGTCACAAAAAATGGCTCAATCGTGGACGCTCGACAATCAACTCGCTCTTCTAGAAAATCGACTTACGTTAAAATCAAGTTATGCTCAATCTTCTGGTTTTGAAACTGACCCAAACACATCAAATCATAAGCTCAATGAGAGTCTCTACCAACGATCTCAGTACATTCTCGCCTTAAAACCCCTTCCTTTTTTGGAAACCAATCATTTATATTCTCACGAGTATTCTCAAAGCATCACAAGTTTCGATGCCAATAATGTCGCTCCCTCACAAAACTTGAACCAAACCATCCTTCAAAATTTCCAGCATTCTTGGTCGCTAAATCCTGCGCTTAATTTGCTGATACTGGATAATCCTAACTATCAAGGTTCCCTCGGCCGCACCGAAAAGGCATCCTTATTGATCAACCAAAGTCCCGACGATAGTAATAACCGATCAAATCAGGTAGGCTTTAGGCTGCTTGGGCTTAGCAATATCGTTCTCCGGGATAATTATTCCAATGGAAACCAAAGCAATGGGAGCATTTACAACGAAAGTTCAGGGCAAGACTTTAGTATCAGTGGGATAACCTTGTTGTCGGACATGGCGCCGTTAACGATTCAACCAACGTCGAGACGATTCTCTCGGTCTTATAATAGTAACTACTTGCCTCGCAATTCCACCTTGTATTCAGAAGGAAACACTTATTCAAGCGATAGCCACTATGGGCTTTCGTGGACCCCCTTTCCTTTTCTCCACTACGATTGGGATTTCGTTAAAGCAGAAAACAATTCAACCACAACAGAAAACAGAACCACCGATATTGCCTATACTACACAGACTTATCCACGATCTCACATTAAACATAATCTCAGTTGGGGGGTTGCGGATTGGATAAAGAGTACTTTTATGAGTGATTATGATCTTCAAGAAAATGTAAATGAAACAACCTATTTCGCAACGAGTGATGTTACTCCCCTCACAATCAATCGATTAACCAACACAAGCCATCTTGATTCCTTTGCACTCAATAATCAAATCCTGCAGAAAATTCAACCCACCAACATCAATGTGGGAAGAGTTTACGACGACTATATTGATAGCACAAAAGGACTAAAATATAGGGATGCTCAAACCCTCGCCAGCGACACATCCTTCACCGTCTGGGGGGCTCAAGTTACCCCGAAATTTTCATATGCTCAGACCCTCCAGTATCTTCGAACATCTATTGATAATATTAGCCTCGAGCAAATTAAATCAAACTTCAACTCGTATTTGAATAATCGAACCTATACCTTCAATCTTGATGGCACCCAACCCCTAAATAATTATTTTTCTTTGCTAGCAAACTACGGGTACCAACGTATCCTTGAAACGACTCAAGCCCTTCCCGCCACAGAAAATAGCACGGCTTTTACCGTACACAGTCTCGGCATCGGCCTCAAATCTACGCCCATACCTGATCTCTTGCTCAGCTACACCTATACCTATAAAATGAATATCAATGAAATTATTAATATCGGGTTCCAAAACTACGCAGATACGTTTGTTGCTCAATACACGCCGATTGTCATTAGCACCCCCAAATATACAAGCAAAATTATTGCCACCTATCGTCGTGACCATAGTTGGGGCGTTGGACTTAATGATTTTGCAAAGCTAGAAAACAATCAAGTCAACAACAATACGCTAGCCACTGATATACAAACCCTTGATAACATCTCTACCGTAGGAAACATTCAAGCCAATGTTGAGATTCCTATGGCCGAGCGAAGCAACGGCAATATTGAAAAATTTATTTTTACGGCAGAGGGAAATATCGTTGAAAAGAAAGACCTTACCACTGGCGGAGGCCTCTATAATTATACGATTACCTCGCTCGTTTTTAGCGGAAAATTGGTTTTTTAAATCAGTCTATCCGCATATTGAAGAGGCAGTGTAATAAGAAACCCTAGACCCGCGATAATGAGGGAAACAAGAGCGATTAAAGTCGCAACAAGGACAGCCTGTAGACGGTCTTTCAACAGGGTTTCTTGGCTTCGAAGTTGTTTTTGATAGGCAACCAATGCACCCCCTCGAACCCATCCGCCTGCCCATCCGCGTATCGCAGGGATTTCCTTGATCGCCACGGATAGGGGGGTCCCTTGTATTAGTCGACCCGCGATGGTACTTAACCCAAACTTGACAAACCTGTTTCTTTCAGCGGGATACCTCTCTTCCAATACTAAACTGAATGAACATTCACGAATTAAAGACTCTTGGTAAGCATCAAGAAGGTGTTGATGAAGCTGAAGCGTTGATATTTGACCCAGGAACGGAATATGCGCTTTTTGATGAAAAGACATGTTTATAAAAGCCCATCGAGAGAGTCCTCCTATTCCAAGAAAAACACTCAAGATAACGAGTTGAACCTTAAAATTAAAAAGGGTCAAAATAAACGGAGGCTTCAATCCATAGCTATCAAAAAGGGATCTTAATACGGGAACAAATTGAAAATCTACTAATGTGATAAGCCCGACAAGACCTAGAGCTAGTGTTAAGGGGTAAATTTGCTTCGATCTGCGTTTAACATTTTCATCCATCTCGTTTCGATAACCTTCAATGATCTTTGAAATCTCCTCGGATAATTGCCCCCTTTTCTGGGCATAAAGAACGGACATGCTCAACTGAGTTGGAAGAAACTTTCGTAACGCATTTTCAAAAGACGATCCATGCTGAAGCCCTAAACTTACCTCTCTAAGAAGCCTTCGAAATTGAATACCCTTATGTGTTTTGACAAAATCTCCTATCATTGTTGACCAAGCTGTATTCCCTACTATATTGACAGAAAGAAACTGAAGAAACGACATCAAGTCATCCTCATTAGGATGTCTGTATTCCCAAGAATACAAAACAAACCCATTAAAGTGTCGCCATCGATCCATCTGTGTCCTTGTCATCGCTGCAAAGAAAACCCCCTTCTTTGGATGAAAAAGAATAACCGTCTTCATAAAACTAGTGAAAAAAGACAAGCAGCATTGTTCGATGTTTGAGTGGCAACAGTCTCCATTGGGACCGCTTTTATCTCAGCCAACCGTGTTGCAATTAAGGGAATGTACGCTGATTCATTTGTTTTTCCTCGATGGGGTGCTGGCGCCAAATAAGGCGCATCCGTTTCAAGCACGATACGATCAAGGGGCGCAAACCGAGCAAGATCTCGAATATGATCACTTCCCTTAAAGGTCAGCATCCCATTGAAGGAAACATAGTAGCCTGCATCCAAAAACTTGCCGAGCAAAGAAACATCCCCTGTATAAGAATGGCATACCCCGATAATCGATGGAAATTGAGTTACAACAGAGAGGACATCGTCCTCGGCATCTCGTGTATGTAAGATCACAGGAAGCGCTTTCAATACAGCAAGCTCCATCATCTTGAAAAAAATTTGCGTTTGAGAATCTTTTTCTGCACCTACATAATGATAATCAAGACCTATTTCACCTACAGAAACACATCGATCATGAGAAAGCACTCGTTCGAAGGTCTCTAGGGTCTCTTGTGAAAGGGTTGTTGTCTCGTGTGGATGGACACCTGCTGCAAAATATAAAGAAAATCGTTCGCTTAACTTTAAAGCCTTTTGTGCATCTTCTAAATCCGTAGATGGCACGACGATCACTTCAACTCCAACCCTTTTCGAACGAGTTATAAATGCATATACATCCTCAATTCGTGGGTCAGTAACATGACAATGTGTATCCCACCATATCATATTTTTCGAGGAAAAAGCGGCACCGGATCTCCAAGACTCATTCCTGGTTTAAAGTATCCCCATTCAAAGAACGCAGCATCAACGTTCGAGAACTGGATTGATATTTGAAGTTGTTGGTAGACTCGCTCAACCGTCGAAGGCATAAAAGGAAACAGAAAAAGCGAAACGAGTCGGATGGCTTCAAGCAGTTGGATCATAACATAAGCAAGTCGGTCAACCTCACCCTTTTTTGAAAGTGTCCAAGGGGCTTGATCTTCGATGTATTTATTAGATTCACGAATAACAAAAAATATTTCCTCAAGAACATGAGATAATTTAAACTCTCCCATTAGACCTTTAATTTTATCGAACA
>CAIUCY010000141.1 GCA_903897765.1 uncultured Candidatus Marinamargulisbacteria bacterium
ATACCCTCCATGGTCAGATTTTAGATGATTTGATTCGATTTTTTGACTTTCACAGTTAAATATAACTATAATAGAAATATTATGAGACGACTCTTGATCATTCTTGTCGCAATGCTCACCCTTTCTTATACCTTTGGGTTAGATATTTGGCTGACTGTAGATCCAAGCCAAGAGACCAAAGTTAAGCAACACATCCTTCATTTCTTCCCTCAAGCAAATATCCGAGTTTTCTACTGGGATAACGCGCTTCCCCAAATTTCAAAACTCATTAAAAAGAAAAAGCACCCCGACATTCTTCTGACCGGTCACACCTTCGTGCCGTTTATCGCTCAGTACACGGATGCCTTTAACCAAGTTGATCCGCTTTTTTGGGATATTCGCGCTCTTTATGTCTGGGGAAATAACACACAATTACCTGTTAATGATTGGGCTAACACGCTCTATTTTATGCAGACACATCAACAATTCATTGCATTCCCCAATAACTGGACTCCAGACAGTTTTTATAATTTCCAATCCTTTTTTAATGATCAACTCCCCTTTTGGATAAGCCAAACACCTCTTTCTCCACAAAGCATGACCTACACAGCCAAGCTGCTTCTTACGCTTAAAACAGTTTACCCTGCCCTATTTACCGATAAACCGGTCGAGGCTTTCCTTCATAAAGACAACTTCGCCATTATTTCGGGTATTTGGATGTTCAATCAGTTAAAGCAACAAAAAGATCCTTTTTCCGTTTTTCCTGTTCCCGAATCTCAAAATGGAAGTCGCGAGTTCAAGGGAGCCTATGTTGCCCTGTTTTTCGGAGATAAAATAAAAGAGAGAAGTGCCCGACAGATCATGAACTCATATAAATTCCAAAAAGATCTTTGGCCCATTTTGCAGCTACTCCCCAATAATGCACAACTTCAAAAAGAAATTGCAAAAGATCCCCAAATCGCAACGCTACTCGATATCACTAAATCAACGAAATGGGCAAGCACCGTCGAGCCAAAAATTCTTCAAGACCGCATGCAAGTTCTGAATATGATCCTTCATAATAAAAAAATGAAAAAGGAATTTAATGAACCCAAGGCCTTGCGATTATTTGCCAACAAGCTGTACGTAATTTGGTTCAAATGGTTTAATTAGATCCACCATGGATCTCCTTTTAAATAAAGAAAAAACTCAATTTCTTATTGATATTGCTCGTGAAGCGATCTTGTCACAACTGAACAGAACGCCCTTACACTTGATCGAAAACCCTTACCCCGAGCTTGAGCAGGTTCTTGGTGTATTCGTGACGCTTTCTATCCAAGGAAAGCTTAGAGGCTGCATCGGTAATATCATCGGCCAATATCCGCTATATCTGGGTGTTCAAAATATGGCCCTTCAGGCAGCTTTTCACGACCCTCGCTTCCCAACACTTACTCAAGAAGAATTTGACATCGTACGCATTGAGATCAGTATTCTGTCTCCGCTTGTCCCGATCCATCCACATCAAGTCAAGGTAGGCACACATGGCCTATTACTTCGTTATCAAGGACATTCCGGCGTTCTCCTTCCTCAAGTTCCGACCGAGCAAGGATGGACCAAGGACGAATATCTATCCGGTCTGGCTCAAAAAGCAGGTGTCTCTGTTGAGGCGATTAACCACAAGGATGCGCAGCTCTTTGGGTTTACCGCTACGATCATCAAAGAGAACAGCTGATGTCAGGGAAAATCGATTTCCAACCTATTAGCTGGAACCGATTCGACCAAATGAAGGCTCTCGACAATGCTTTTGCGAGAGTAGAGGCATCTTCGATACAAGCCATCGTGCCAGACGTTGAGATCAAGCAGGCTTCAACTATTAATCAAGCCGCTTACTCTAATGATCAAGTCAAAAACAATGTTGTCGGCATGTTTTTTGATCGTTTTGCCTAACGTCCCCATGATGCCACTTCACGTTAAACGAAAGATATACACAGCGATTTTTCTTTTTATAATTACCATGGGGACCGGAACTATTGGGTATCACCTTCTAGCCCCCACCTCCACTTGGCTTGACGCGATCTATATGACGGTTATCACCCTTGCAACTGTTGGTTATGGGGAAATTATTGATCTCAGTCATAACCCCGCCGGCCGAATTTTCACCATGATACTGATCCTATTCGGCATGGGGAATATTCTCTTCGTCGCCAGTACGTTTACCGAATTTATTACTGATGGCGAGTTGCAAAAAATGATGAGGAGGCGGAAAATGCAGAAAATGATCGATCGAATAAATAACCATGTTGTGCTTTGCGGAAGTGGGCTGATCAGTCGAAAGATCATCGAAGAACTGTCGAAAACCGACACTCCATTCGTCTTGATCACACAAGATGAAACCGAGTTAGCCCAACTCCTTACACAGTTTCCTGAATTACTTTATATTTTAGGGGACGCCTCACATGACACCATCCTTATTGATGCGGGGATAAAAACAGCCAAAGGCTTGATGACGGCCTTAACAGATGATAGGGATAATCTCTTTGTTATTATCACCGCAAAACGATTAAACGAAGTCATTCGGATCGTGTCGAGTGCCAATAATCCTGACAATATCGAGAAGTATAAAAGCGTCGGGGTTAATTCGATCATTTCGCCGAATCAAATCGGCGGGCTTCGCATGGCGTCAGAAATGATACGCCCCTCCGTCGTAACTTTTTTAGATATCATGATGCGCGGCTCATTAGGGCATACTCGATTTAGCGAAGTGGTCGTTGCGACAGGGTCAGCACTCGATGGCAAAACCATTGGAGAGATGCGTATTCGCGACAAAACGGGGCTCATTGTCATCTCACTAAAACCAGTTAATGAGGATTCGTTTATGTATAACCCCTCACCAGACACACGACTACAAGCCGGCACTGCTATTATTGTCATTGGTAGTGTTGAACAGGTAGGAGAGCTAACGAAGTTAGCTAGAAGTTGATCCAACGTCTCATATTTTCTATTTAATAATATAGACGTATAATTTCAAAATGAGTGCGAACGAAGACCTTCTTAAATCCATTGGCGAGTTATTAGACAATAGACTCGGACAGTTAGAAACTCGAGTTGACGTTAAGCTCGAACGATTAGACTCTCGTGTAGACGCTAAATTCGAGATTCAGAAGGACTATATCGACTCCCATTTTAATGGTGTTAATAATCACTTCAAACAATTAGACCAAACGTTGATTGAAATGGAAAAACGTATTAAGCGAGACTTGATCAACGAATCCTCAAAGTTCCAGATCGAGGTCATCGAAGGCATAGCCAAACTCGACGAGAAGATCTCGCGTATTGAAAAACAAACCCAACATCATGAAAAAGATATCACCGAGATAAAATATAGGCTAAGAGCAAGCTAACTCAATCCACTTTTTCGCCCTCGCATGTTTTAATGCCCCGTCTATTGGGCATAAACTGATTATGAAAAAGATTATTGCTATTGTTGACAAGCCTATATCAAAATCTCAAACGGAGGCCGAAACAAGAAAGTTTAATCGGCGAAGAACCTATCTTTCATTTATATTCTCTATTGTCGTCCACTCTTTTTTAGCCATCGCTTTAGCCGTAACGGATGGTGGGTTTTCAAAGACTGAAAAGTCAAGATATCCAACCGAAATTTCAACAAGAAGCAAACGTACTGACGAAAAAGAGATTAAGTTAAGAACGAGAGAAGAACTGATCGTCACAGCTAAAGACGCTCTATTAAAAAGCAAAGCGAATAATGCGTTTGTCTCCAAGAATTTTGGCAAAGATATTATTGAAATTGAAGCGGATGCTTTTAGACCCACAGGATCAGACCCCATCGGCTCCACTTTGCTACAAGAATACATTCGAACGCTTGATAACGATCATGCCATTATCAACGCTGCACTAAAGGGCGAAAATAATCTCTTCGCCCAAATATACATCATATTAAAAGCCCAGCTTGACCTTCATGGTAAAACCTTTGCAGGGAAGAATCATTTGCTTTTGGACTTGCTAAGTAGTACCGGAGGTGATTGCCAAGCCATCTATAAAGAAACGATTGATAGTTTCATCAACTCGGGTATCAATAAGGGTGACTATATCCTCGCCCTAGAAGCTTACACGGATCATTTTCTTCCCGTTCTATACAACTCAAAAGATGGAAATATCATAGCCATCGACGGATCAGCCAAAATTCGAAACGAGCCACAGGGCGATTTGTATGCAGTCAACATCCTCTATTTAGCCTATTTAAAGAAACTTGGAATAGATTGCCCTGTCAACAGTGGGGATTTATTGCTTAAACAAGCAAAAGACATCTCAGGACAAGCTCCCCCATCAATAGGATTGAATAACGACATGGGATCTGTCCTCAAAATCGGAAGGAACGCCTACTCAAACACTTCAACGCCAGATTTCGCAATAAGAAAAGTTATCCCTTTTGGGGTGATGGAAGGCTTTGCAAAAAATATCCAAGAAGTCATTGAAGCCGCCTCACAAAGCAAAGAAGATGAGGCATGTCCAAAAAAAATAAAAATTGGTGAACAAATACTTGAAGTTTACATTAACGCTAAACAGGTCAACCCTGTAGATTTTTATGACAATTCTACTATTATTGGCTTCAATAGCAAAAAAAAAGCCATTGAGTTCTCAACGTTGAGCAAT
>CAIUCY010000142.1 GCA_903897765.1 uncultured Candidatus Marinamargulisbacteria bacterium
ACAAAAAGACAGCTCTTTGAACCCTAAAATCGATGTCACGTCGAAAGTACCGCCTCATGTGTTTTCAACGGCAAAAGATGCGCTCGACAAGCTTTCCCAGAAAATATCGACAGATCCTGCTATGAAAGACCCTAAACGAATTATTACCTCATCCGAGTTTCTAGCTGCGAAGAATGCGTTAATCGCGGCGATGAAAGATGCAAAGAATCTTACAGAAGAACAGCGAAAAGTCCTTTTGGAGACAATTATGAGTCTACAAGCGATCTTAGTCGCAGGCGGAAGCGAAGAAAACCTATTTGCTCTAATCAAGAAAGATATTGACCCAACGGAAAATGATTCAATCTCGAAAATTATTGACTGGATGACGTGTGATGCAACATCAACATCCCTGACAGATATCCAAGATAAGTATCTTGCTTCTAAAACGGAAATCGATAGGCTCGATCCCGCCCACACTAGGTTAACAGCGCTTCTACTGACGAAAGCAAAAAAACAATGGGACATCAAAAAGACAAACAATGATATCAATGGAGCATTAGCCGTTTATGAAACGATGATCGCGAACATATCTCTACCCATGAATACACGGATATTCCTGAACCAGAGTTTAGCGCAACAATTAATAGCGATTAAACAACCCGATCTTGCACGGGCTGTTTTAGGACGATTGACTGGATATCAGGTTGGAATAACCAACTATAATGCTTGGAGTGATGCCACTTCCTTTTGGAATTTTGGAACAACACGTATTACGCTTCAAAATATTTCGCTTAAAAGTGAAACGTCTGCGAGTGATGTTTCAAAAAGGATACTCTATAAAGCCTTTCAAGATCAAATAGCGTGTTTCGACGCAAAAAAAATGACCACCACTCAGTGGAATAACTTTGTTAAGAATGTATCGGGTTCTTCATTGTCGCTGGATCATAAGCAGTCTCTCTATATAGAGGCAATGCAAAAGAAATTACTTAATGGGGAAAGTAACGAGGCTACTTTCTCAGCATTAAGAAACTTGGCGATTAACCCCCGTACCTCTGTGAAGAATCAGTACAGGGTCGCATTTGTTTTAGCTGAATATGCAAAAAACGCGGGGAATCGTCCCTTGATGGAATCGTGGCTTTCATTCGCAGTGTCCTGTGTGAATAAGTTTGCTCCATCAGAGAAAAATGCGGCAAAGTTTGAGACGTCGGTCAGGCTCATTCAACAGTTTGAATGGACAACGAAGGGAACCGATATGCTCAATGAACTATTAACCATTCCAAAGTTCAAACAACAAGTATTGAAAATCCCTGAACTTAAGGGTTTGATCGGAAACAATCTGCGTTTCGATCCCACTAAAGTTAGCGACTCCAAACGTTTTGGACGAGCACTCGAAAAGGCCTTGGATGTGTCAGGACAAAGTTCTTTAGCGGCACAAGCTGCTGCTGTCGGGATTGGAACTGCCATTGGGGCGGGCATCGGTGTTTGGGCTTTTGGGGCGGGAGCCATCCCCGGAGCTTTTATTGGTGGTATTGTCGGGGATTTATCGCTTCGGGCTTATAACGTTATTACGAACGCCTCAGCCATCAGCGACATCTACCAATCCGGATATGATGGCATCTCCGACTTTCAAACATTAATGAATGGTGCCGGATTGTTGTCCAGTGTACTAGGTTTAAGTAAAGGTGTCGGCCTTGCTTCTAAGGGCATGAAATTTCTTCGATTAGCGGATACGTGTCTAACGGTTGGTCTAATGGGAACCCCCCAAGCCATCTCGCTCTATCAATATTCCCAAGGTCAAATAACGGGCGAGCAGTGGAGGGACGGCCTTGTAACCCAGCTCGAAACCTTTGCCGTTATGTTTGCGGCAGGAGCAATTGGGGCTAAAATCGGGGAAAAGGGTTCGTCTCATTTGAAGTTTCAGATCGAAAAAAGCAAACAGCCGATTAAAGCAGAACCCGCTACGACGCCAAAAAAACCATCAGAGAAACCAGAACCAGTAATACCAGAAAAACCTGTTGTGGCACAAACAACACCCCCTGACCCGGTTGCGAAACAGAATCAACCAAATAGAGGAAACTCTAGCATTTCTCCAATCGAGCAAAGTAAGAAATTTCTGGAGACTGGGCTAATTGAATATGGCCAAGAGATTTCCGATGGTTACCGTGATGGGGGGCAAAGCTCGAAGATAAATGACTTAGAAAACCATAGGTTTGAAGTTATATCCGGTCGGGAGATTATTTTGGTAGACCGATCAACAGACAGTGTCCTTGCGAAGTCCATTGAATATATTAAGAAAGCAACTCGCAACCTTGACGAGGTTGATAAGATGAAATTTATTAATCAATATGTCCTTGATAAAATGGGGGGAATTGGTACGGAGGAGAGTGTTAATCGTACTGAAAATTTCACAAACAAATTCGAAAATACTGATATGACACTTGGGACATTGATAGAACATGGATTAGGTGTTTGTCGCCACCGAGCACTCCTTTTTAAAATTCTATCTGATACCGTTGGTCTTAAAGTTAGCCTAAAGCGAGGATATTATGCCGATATCTCGGAGGCGATATCAAGTGAAAGGGGTTTCAATCATGCTTGGAATATAGTTCAGATAAAAGGTAAGACCTATCTTGTTGATACAATGCATGGAAAGTTGATGCCAGAGGGAGAATATAGGGAGGGTAAAGGTGGATTCTACGCTTCTCAAAAGTCTATTAAACAGGCACAAGCGCATGGGGAGAGGAATCCACTATTAAATACGGGATATGGCTATTCGCCTGCAGTTGGAACGCCTTAGGAGCTTGATGACTACAGCGCATTAAGCTAAGAGGGGAAATATCCTTTTGAATATCGGTTCTTATAGCTTCAATCACTCTTTTAAAGTAACTGGCTAGGTGCTCTGAAAAACTAGAGTTCCGGCGAACTGTTGATGTATAGCAACAAGAAGGTTCATCTTCTTTTTTTGCCGTTTCGATAATTGAGAGCAAACAAGCCTGACGCTCGGCTCCGCGTTGACTCCGAAAGCAACCCGATATCTTTTGCTTAACTTTGACCATGCGAGTCGTGTTTGGCCAGAATGGGTGCAAGAAACAATTCGAGATGCTTCTCATACTGAGCAATAATGGCGCCCCTTAAGCCTGTATCAAAATCATCGATCCAAATTTGGTCTCAGGCTCTACTTTCAAATACTTATACAATGCATCCCTTCACTCTGTCGTTCATGCATCCGTCTGTTGATTAGAAAGCAAATGGATACGCTCGGCATAGTCGGGGTACAATTTACTCATACAATCTGGGCAAATATCATGAGAGAAGTCCGCTTCAGAATGAGTGCGGATATAGGACTCAAGTTGACCCCATTGTCCTTTATCATCACGTATCCTTTTACAAGAAGCGCATACATGAAGTATCCCCTCAAGTTTCTTCACCTGCACTAATGCCCCTTCAAGGTCGTTGTTGGCTGTTCGCAAACTTTCGATCATGTGGACGATCTTTGACAACCCCGCTGAGATCAAAAGAAAGGATATCAACCAAAGCCCCGTATTCCATACTCTAAAAAATTCGGTGGAATAGGGGTGTTGTGAATAGGTGTCAACAATAAACCAACACAAAGCAGAACCTACGGCCAAAGAATATGAAAAAGTTGAACTGACAAATAGAGCGGCAACAGCAACGGGGATATAGTAGAAAACAAACAATTCAAATTCATAGCCCGTAAAGAGATCGATCAAACTGACCAGAAGGAGAATTAAGATCGAAACAGCGGACCAAAATATGGGTTTATTCTTCATCGTATTCCTTAATAAAATATCACTATTTTGGGTTGAAAACAACGGATACGGGGATTGATGATCAGAAATAAAGCGTGCTGTTTAGATTGATCGAATTTGCTGGGGCATTGTCGCCAAAATATCGTTCAGCACTGATAGAGATGTCCCAAATTGAAAAAAGCGATAATTCATCGGTAATCTGTAAGGAGGGATTGAACGAGGAGGCGTCCGTTACAGTATGTTTATAGTAATAACTTAATATCCTTATGCTGACATCATGAATGGAAAAACAATGCGAAGAAAGCCCTGCAGAACAGGAATAAGCGACATAATCATCACCCCAAGTCCCATCCCAACGTGCATTGAACATAGAAGGAGCTATCAGCAGGTTTTTGCATTGATACGCTACAGAAAAGAGGGTGCTATTAGATGAACTACTATGGTTAACTTGAGTCGATAGTTCGAGTTGGCTCAGTGTATCTTTGATCTGTCCATAAATTCGCAACCCATAATAAGGAATACTGGATGCGTCATACCAACTATTAAACCCTGTTTGAAGCGATTGGGATAACCTGAGCGTCCCATCGACATTGCTTTGTTTGAAAACGGGGGATCCCCCATCTTGGGTGTTGCCATATAGCGTGCTTCCATTTAGACCCCAACCCATTATGTTGGGAAGGGATGTATTGAAGAATACGTCGTTGATATTATTATTTGACGGATCGCTTTCATGAAGGACGCCGATCATACTAGACGAATAACGATCAGCTGAAACATGGTTCCATTTGGAATACACACTTATTTTCTGAGTTTTTGCCAAGCTAACATAGTCCGGTTGAGTGGTTAGGCCGGCGATCCCACCCATTACCCATCCCGATGATAAAGGGATTATCGTTTGTGCGCCATCAATGGATCCCAAATAATAAACATCCTGAGGGGCAAAACGGCCGACCTTAAATTTAGCGCCATCCTTAGGCATAAAGGATAAATGAGCATCATCGATGTTGCGATCTGTTCCTCGAAATACACCGCCCAGATCACGTATACCCGCCATCGACTTCACGTTCAATCTTATCCCTTGTCCATAAAGGTGTTGTGATGACGTATCGGACATCAGGGTATTGGCGTAGGCACTCACATATCCGTTAATTTTCATGTCCGATCGAGGACTTGCGACCGGCACCTTATCTGGTACAGGTATAGTCGGCGTTTCGGTGGGTAAACTCTTTTTTTTGATGAAGACGAGGTCGCCGGCTTTAGGCGCTTGTCCCGAGGTCAGGAGTCGGCACGAACTCGAAAATTGAGAGGAATACAGAACCTCTAATTCGGTGGAAGGATTTTGGACGAGTCTAACGATATCCCCTTGTGCCAAGCCTGCTTGTATCCCTGCATTAAGATAGACGTACTCCGCAGACAGATAGCTGACCTGAATGTCCTGTGCCCACGATAGGGTGAGGCTCATTACTAATATCGCAAGCAAACGGTTCATGAGTGGCAACTGAGGCAATTTGAACCTTGATGGTGAGCATTTGAATGACAACTGTTACACGAATAGGTGGGATAACTAGTTGGATGACATTGGGTACAGCTAGACCACCTATTTTTATGCTTCCCAGAGTAGATCTTAAAATAGGAGTCGTGCTGGGCGAAACTGGCGGGTGTCCACGCCGTAGTGGTGTGGCAGGTTTGACAGGTGGTATTGATCCCAGCCGTTGAATGCTTGGGATTGGTGGTGTTGTTATAGTTTGTTGAATGGCAAGCAAAGCAAGTAGTAGGCGTTCCTGTGTACCCACTGGTATGACAAGCAGAGCAAGCGGTTGTCTGATGGGCGCCGGTGAGCGGGAAATTGGTGTGAGAAAAAGTGGCGGGTGTCCATGCTGTGGTCGAGTGACAGGTCTGACAAGTGGTGTTGATGCCAGAGGCAGTATGATTAGGATTGGTCGTGTTGCTATAGTTCGTGGCATGGCAGGCGAAGCAAGTCGTGGGCGTACCGGTATACCCACTGGT
>CAIUCY010000143.1 GCA_903897765.1 uncultured Candidatus Marinamargulisbacteria bacterium
ATACCCTCCATGGTCAGATTTTAGATGATTTGATTCGAGCAGTTGAATAAGTATTTGAAAAAGTGATATAGTATGGAAATGGAAACCAAAGAACTTTTAACGGCTATGCGAGAGATTCTAAAATCAGAGCTAGAGCTTCAAAAAGATTATATTGACGCAAAGCTCGAAAGCAAATTTGAACTTCAAAAAGACTATATCGACTCAAAGTTTGAAAGCAAGTTTGAACTTCAAAAAGATTATATTGACTCAAAGCTCGAAAGCAAATTCGAACTTCAAAAAGATTATATCGACGCAAAGCTTGAAAGCAAATTCGAACTTCAAAAAGATTATATCGACGCAAAGCTTGAAGACAAGTTTGAGCTTCAGAAAGGCTATTTAGACTCAAAGCTTGAGCTTCAAAAAGACTATATTGACTCAAAGTTTGAAAGCAAGTTTGAACTTCAAAAAGATTATATTGAGTCAAAGTTTTCTCAAATTGACTCTAGGATCGAAACATTAAGAACCGACATTCGAAAAGATATGGTCGAGTTTCACCAAGAAATAATAGCTGACATCGGTAATGTTGAAAATAAACTAACCGAGCTCATTGGCATTCAAAGCAAAGACATTCAAAAACTGAAACTCAAGGTTGGGTAACTAAACCTCAAGTACGCGCTTCTGGGTCACTCTCCCTAAATGGTGGTTACAGGATCAATGTCTATACTGACGCGTGTACCTGTGGTCGAACGTTGCACATAGGCAAGAAGCTGTTGTTTCATTGCCGATACATCCACATGGGGATCCCACGCAAGAAGCAAATGCCAACGGAACCGTCCGCCCACACGATGGATTAAAGCAGGCGTTGCTTGATATAGGACAGGGTCAGGTCGAAGTTGTCGCAAGAGGGCTTCAATTTTTTCTATTTCGTTTTGTGCCTTGATATCCTCTTTCGCATCCACAATGATTCGAGCCATTCGTCGATAGGGCGGGAACCCCGCCATTTTTCTGAGTTTCATTTCTTCTTTATAGAACAAGGACCGATCCCCTTTAACAATAGCCTCAATAACGTAGTGATAGGGGTGATACGTTTGAATGATGACCCTTCCCTCTTTGACCCCACGTCCTGCTCGACCGGATACTTGGACGAGCAGATCATAGGTTTGCTCGGTGGAGAAGATATCAGGGAAAAAAAGTGTCTGATCCGCATCTACGATTCCCACCAAAGAAACACCTGGGAAATGATGTCCCTTGGCGATCATTTGAGTGCCAATGAGAATATCTAACTGATTGAGACCAAAAGCTTCATAGATCGCGACACCGTGATCTTTAGACTGAACAATATCACGGTCAAGACGTCCAACTCGTGCAAAGGGAAAGGTCTTTTTAACCTCTGTTTCTAAAGACTGTATGCCTTTCCCCGTTTTTTTTAATTTTGCCGATCCACAAGAGGGACAAACTAAAGGCATATCACGTTGAGCCCCACAATGATGACATAACAGTTGATCGTTTTCATGAACCGTCATCGTGACTGAACAATGGGGACAATATATCGGTTCACCACAATCGACACAGCGAACCATTCGATGAAGTCCTCGTTGATTGAAAAGCAACATCACCTGATCTTTATCATCGAGTGCCTCTTTAATAGCGATGACCAAAGGCATCATCAACATTTTGGCGTTGCTTTTTTCGAATTGGCGTCGATCAACAATCTCAATTTTCGGCACGGATTGATTATTGTATCGTGTTTTAAGGGTGTGCGTGACCGCATGTTGTTGACTTTGGAATAGCGTCGTCACTTGAGGCGTCGCGGAGCTAAGTACCAGTGTCGCTTTTGCTAACATCGCACGTTTAAACGCCACACGTCGCGCGTGATAACGGGGGGTGCTTTCTTGTTTATAGGCTGAGTCATGTTCTTCATCAAGGATGATCAATCCCAAATTTTGAACCGGTGAAAAGATCGCGGAACGAGTACCGACCACCACCCCATTCTTTCGTTGTCGGATACGGATCCAAGCATCACGCCGTTGTTTAGGGGTGAGCGCAGAGTGAACGATATCCACATCATCTTTGAAGCGGTCTTGAAGTCGTCGAGCGAGTTGATAGGTTAAAGCGATCTCGGGTACGAGTAAAATAGCCCCTTTACCCTCATGCCGGATCGCTTCGATAAGATGCAGATAAATCTCTGATTTTCCACTGGACGTGATCCCGTCAATAAGATGTGTTTTCCCCTGCTGACAAAGAATGCTAGTTTTGACGATTTCTTGTTCGGCATTAAGGACAGACCATTTTGGGGGCGTCCACAGGGAACTTTCAGCTTGAGGAGGCATCCATCCTTCCTTGAAGCTTTTTAAATTTTTCGCTCCCCAAGGTAGTATTTGTCGAAGAATGATCGACAAAGGCACAACATAGTAATGACTCAGCCAGTCAAGTAGCTCCACGATATCTTGATCAAAAAAAGATTGATCTTCGACGATCGATTCGATCTCTTTTAGGGCATACTTCGTGTCTAGGAGCGGTCCATCATAGAGTCGAAAGATATAACCCAGAACGATCCGATTTTGCAGGGGTACTCGCACTGCAATACCCACGGAGATCCATGAAGATAGATGATCAGGAACTAAATAACTTAATGTGCCGAGGCGTGATTCAGGGATCAGAACCTCGGCTAACATAGCAAGAAAACGTTATATCAGATCAGGGGGACCCGCGATATCGGCATCTTCAGTGTGCATACCGCCTGCGGCAAGGTCGCCCTCGATATTAGCACCGATGACTAATAGTTCAGAGTCATCCTCGTCAACAAAAGGATCATCTTCATTTTCTTCATCGTCTTCGTCTGAATCTTCATCATCGGAATCCTCAGTATCTAGACCTTCATTCTCGATCGCAATAGCCGCTGCATCAGCAGCCGCTTCGGCAGCAAACACTTCATCCGCCATAACGGATCCTTTTGGCTTCATGTCCATATCCTGATCGGCTATTTTGATATTTTCATATAATGAATCAAGCGTATCTTCATCTTCTTTGATTTCGTAGGCTTTTAATTCAGATATCTGAACATCGATAAACCCATCGTTTATTTCTTTGATGGCTTCAAGGATAGGATTGTCCTCTCGCGTTTCTTCTGGCTCGTAAACAAGCCCTTCTTCGAGAATTGATTTCGCACGTTTTGCTACCGCATAGGTAAACAAAAACTTATCATATTTTGTTTGTTGCATTGCTTTCTCCTTCTTTTGGATCAACCTGAGAACTGTTTTGACAGTCTCGTCAATTCTATCATTAATTACCACTTCATTAAAAGAGGTCGAATCAGCTATCTCCTGATGGGCATTTTTAAGGCGGATTACCATGCTATCAGGGTTCTCAGTGCCCCTACCGACCAATCTTTTTGATAAAGTTTCTGTTGAAGGTGGGGATAAAAAGATACTCAGTAACTCCATTTTTTTTTCCTTAAATAATGAGATCAGGGATTTGGCTCCCTGAACATCGACTTCAAAAAGAACTTTCTCTCCATCAGAAATACGATCCATCTCAGAGAGAGGTGTTCCATAATAGTTCCCATGAACTTCTGCCCACTCGATAAAGTCTTGACGATCGATCATATTCTTAAAATACGATATCGACGTAAAGAAGTAATCAACCCCTTCGGTTTCATAGTCCCGGGGTTTTCGTGTAGAATACGATATCGAAAGCATCAAATCATGTCGCGCTTTAAGAAGCGACTGAATGACGGTTCCCTTCCCAACACCCGACGGACCCGAAATAACAATACCAAAAGCCTGATTTTTTTGCATGAATGGATAACTATAGCATTTTCGGTACTGTTTGACAGTCCCTCTCGTTGACAGTCACCACAAAACCTTCGATAATACCGACGTTCACCACACCTATTCTATGAGGAGAAAATTTATGAAATTCTTTGATCTATTTTTTGGCCGCATGTCACACGATCTAGGCATTGACCTGGGTACAGCCAACACCCTTGTCTACATCAAAGGTCAGGGCATTGTTTTGAGAGAACCCTCTGTCGTTGCCATTGACTCAAAAACCAATGCGACACTGGCTGTCGGTAATGAAGCCAAACAAATGGTTGGCCGTACGTCAGGAAGCATCGTTGCCGTTCGTCCTTTAGAAGACGGTGTTATTTCCAACTTCGAAGTCACGGAGACCATGATCCGATATTTCATCGAAAAAGTTCATAATCGTAAACGTTTTCTTAATCCACGAGTCGTTGTCGGTGTACCGTCTGGGATCACTGGCGTTGAAAAACGTGCCGTCCTAGACGCTATTCTTCACGCTGGCGCCCGAGAAGCTTACCTCATCGAAGAACCCATGGCCGCCGCGATCGGCGCTGGGTTGCCTGTTTCCGAGCCAACAGGCAGTATGATGGTCGATATTGGAGGGGGCACCAGTGACATAGCGGTTATTTCGCTGGGGGGCATTGTCGTTTCCCGCTCGGTTAAGATCGCTGGGAATGAAATGGATCAAGCCATTATCGATCATTGTCGTGAGAACTATCGAATTCTCATTGGTGAACGCACCGCCGAAGATATTAAGCTTCGCATTGGTAGTGCTGCGGCCGTCGATGGTGTAGAAGAAGATACAATGGAGGTCGTTGGCCGAGATCTGGTAACCGGTCTTCCCAAAAATTTTACTTTAACGTCGGCAGAAGTACGTGATGCACTTAGCGAAACCGTTGTCTCGATCCTTAACTGTATTAAAAATGTTCTAGAACAAACTCCTCCTGAACTTTCATCCGATATCATGGAAAAGGGCGTTACGTTAGCCGGTGGGGGTGCACTCCTTCGTGGCCTCGATAAGTTTATCGAAAGAGAGATCTACATCAAAGTGAATATCGCTGATGACCCGCTTTCTTGCGTAGCTTATGGCACAGGTAAAGCTCTTGAAGAAATGGATATTCTAAAAAAGGTATTGTTCTCAGAGTAACGTTAATATTTAGGCAACGCGGTTTTTCTCAGATATATTTTTTATTGCTATTGAATGAAGCTCAAGCGTTGCTTCGTTAGATGCCACTCTGGCATTTAGGGACGCCACATCTTCTCTGAGGGCATGATATCCTTCAGCCTGCATCTTCTTAGCTGTATTATCGGCAATAGACTGCATTTCATTTTTAAGTCGTTCTTCAAGCGAAACAAATTGACGGGTCATATCAATGTGAAGGTGAGCTACATCATCGGCCATTTCGATCATTTCGCCTCGAAGACTCGTCTCAACTCTCTGAATATTTTCAT
>CAIUCY010000144.1 GCA_903897765.1 uncultured Candidatus Marinamargulisbacteria bacterium
TCTGTTTTCCCGAGTTCACCTGTTAGATATTCTCGGTTTTGACAATCCAGAGCCCCCGTCGCTACAGGATTCTGGTCAATTGTTGCTCTGGTGTACATGAAAAAGACCGGACACTAGTGGAAGTGTGTGTTTTTGTGCGATGCCAGCGTAATGACTTACTAAAGGCGACTGGATTTCAAAACCTGTGGTTCAAAACACACAATTTCCTTTGAAGATAGGTTGGCTTATCCATCCTTTTGGCTTGATCCAAAAGGATCAAAAGATCAAGTCACCGACCAAGGCTCACATCGCTTCGCTTGGGAAAGAGTCAAAAGGCCCTAAACACAGGGTTCCTTATTAACTCTTTCTACGCTCAGTCGCTGCTCAATCATTGTTCGGTGACGGAAGGACATCTTAGTATTATCAAAACTTCGAAAGTGACCGTTTCAGGATATCTAGCCCTGTTTGTTTGTAAGCAGCGGTGATAGCGGCAAGAACATCGAGGGTAAGTGGCTTATCGCTGGTGATCTCGAAATAGACGCGGAATTTAGGTTCTGTGCCTGAGGAGCGGACCAATATCCAACTATTATCGTCAAACACCATCATAAGGCCATCTTCGGTGCGCGTTGAGACAATCGTTTTCATTGTATTGCCGATCGTGAAAACATCCCCGATCTTATAAGTAGTGGTGATATCGGCTTGAACATCTTTGCGAAGCTGAACCCAAGACTCGATGGATATACCCGTCACATCATGCCCCGCTTTTTCGGGGTAATAGTAGCCCACCTCGGTTTGGAGCTGTGCATAGAACGCCGCAATATCCTTTTGTTGATCTTTCATCACCTGTAACGCCATCAAGAACCCCGCAATACCATCTTTTTCGAGGGTGTGACCCCGAAACGATATCCCATCGGACTCTTCGTATTTGACAAGTGCATCGGTTAACGGACGAAACCACTTAAACCCGACTAACACTTCGTAGGTACTTTGCCCCGCCTTTTTGGCGATCGCTAAGGCGAACTTGGAAGATGGCAATGTCGTCGCAACGGGGGCATGAAAGCCTAATTTTAATAAATGGCCATACGCTATCGCCCCGAATTTATTCATATCAATATCCGAGAATGCTGTCCCCAAACGAATACGATCCGCATCGGGGTCTAACGCTACCACTAAGGTCAAGGCGGAACGCTTTGGCTCGGTTTGAACTTTTTCACGAGCCTTCTTGATGAGGGGAGCTTGGTTCTTTTCTGACGGTTCGGGCTTTACACCATGAAAAGCATAATCGGTATCAGTATGAAGGAATTCGATAGAACCGGCCTGATCCAACTCGGCCATCACGGTCGCTCCGAGTATCGCTTCGATAAAGCCTCTAGAGGCCCCGTGCATATTGTCGATAAGTAGATAAAGTTCGTCTTTCTTGGCCAGCAAGAACTGTCGTATCGAGGGCACATCGATCAGCCCCTGCCCTGAACGGAACTGTTTATCAAGATACTTTATATAAATTTCGGCAGCATGAACGGTTGTTTTAGTGTAGGTCGTTTCGGCAGACATAAAGGGTTCATTCATATATTTTAACGACTCTTTCATGATCAAGTTCGTCAGAATAGTATCGGCAGGCCCCCCATCGGCAGGGTTAAACTTTAGCCCTGCATAGTCCATCGGGTTATGAGAAGGAGTAAAATTTAGCGACCCCGCAACACCCAACTCGGTCACTAGGGCCGATCCCACCCCAGTGGGACATTCACCTGCGTCGAAAAGTTTAATACCGGCTGCAAAGAGTTCTTTCATCGCGACGTCCATAAATAATTCGCCCATATATCGATTATCCCGAAAAACAAGGATTCCCTTTTGCTGTACCAACGAGAAATCTTTATAGCCATTCGTTTGAAGGAATTCGTCCGTTCGCATCATGTCGATAATGGCACGCGTTACTTTGGCGACATTCAAAACGGTAAAGTCTTCACCGATCTTACCCCGCCAACCCGATGTTCCAAAAACTACAGTGGTGGGTTCGTTACTTGTAAGGGCTCGTTGCCCCATATCTTCTCGAATGAGACGGATCTGATCAACGAGATCGGCCGCAGCTTCTGTTGTATGAGGTTGGTCGTTGAGCGTTTTCCCAAGTGCAATTGCGCTTTCCCATCGACTCACCATGGCTATGGGTTTGCTTTCTTCAAGAACCGCTCCATCAAAATTGTCGTCGAAGCGTCATGTTGCCCTACTTTGTTGTTTTCTAGTTCAGACAAGATCGCTTTTGCACCCACTTTACCCAGTTCAACCCCATATTGGTCAAACGAGTTCACCTGCCAAATTACACCCTGAACGAATATCTTATGTTCGTAAAGGGCAACGAGCATCCCTAAGGTTTTGGGGGTCAGTTCGTTGATCAAAATAGAATTGGTCGGACGATTTCCCTCAAATGTTCGGTGAGGGATCAATGACTCAGAGCAGCCTTGGGCACGCAACGTATCGGCAGACAAACCGCACATCAAAGCCTCGGTTTGTGCAAAGAAATTCGCCATTAATTTGACATGATGATCGCCTTCGGGGTGATGGGATTTGACCATACCAATAAAATCAGCAGGAATGAGTTTCGTACCCTGATGGATAAGCTGATAGAACGCGTGTTGGCCATTTGTTCCTGGTTCTCCCCAAACAATAGGTCCAGTTTGATAATCGGTGATACGCTCACCTGCAAGGTTGACATATTTACCATTACTTTCCATATCCCCTTGTTGGAAATAAGCGGCGAAGTGCTCCAATGTTTGGTCATACGGAAGAATAGCGATAGATTCGGCGTGCATAAAATTGTTATACCAGATCCCCGTCAACGCCATTTGAACCGGTATGTTCTTCTCAATAGGTGTTTTGAGGAAATGCTGATCCATGATGTGATAGCCTGACAATAATTCGGCGTAATGGTCTCGCCCTATCGCGAGCATCACGGGCAATCCGATCGCGGACGGTGACGAATACCGTCCACCAACCCAATCCCAAAACGGGAACATATTCGCGGTATCGATCCCGAACGCGGCAACGAGTTTTTCCGCTGTAGAGGCCGCGACGAAATGTTTGGCGATATCCGTGGGTTTATGCGTTTGCAAGAACCATCGCTTGGCGGTCTCAGCGTTGGTCATGGTTTCTTGGGTCGTAAAGGTTTTAGAGGCGATAATGAACAATGACGTTTCAGGGTCGAGACCGTTTAGCGTCTCGGCAATGTCCGTGCCATCGACATTCGAGACAAATTTGACGCTCAACCCTTCTTGAATATAGGGTGTTAGCGCACGAGTCAGCATCTTCGGCCCTAGATCTGACCCACCAATCCCAATATTGACGATGGTTTTGATCGATCTCCCCGTTGCACCTTTCCACTCACCCGAGCGAACAGTTTCAGTAAATTTCCCCATTTTATTGAGTGTGTCGACCACCCCAACCATGACATCTATACCATCGACAAAAATAGACGATACGGCGCTAAAAACCCCTCGATGATACGTGACATTTCTTAATGCAACATGAAGCACCGCACGGCCTTCGGTGAGGTTGATCTTTTCACCTTGGAACATTTTATCTCGATAGGCCTCTACCCCACTAGCAGTGGCTAATTGATTGAGATGAGACTGTATCGAGGCTGTGATCGAATTTTTGGAGAGATCGACAAAGAGACCATCCAACTCGAATGAAAAGTGCGCAAGTCGATCCGGCTGAGAAACAAACAACGATTCGATGCGTTGATGTCCATCGATCCATTGCTTGGCGTCTAATTCTAAGGATTTCCATTCACGGGTATTGATCAATTTCACGTATTATCTCCTTTTATATTTTTCACAAGGTTTAAGGCCTCTTGTGAGGTTTTTACGATATAGCTCGGCGCATACGTTTGTTTTATCGTTTGAACATACCGAACGCTCATCGAACCGAGTGTTTTTGTAAACCAAACCGACTCAATGGGATAGCAACTCCGAGCATTTTGAACCAGTTGAAGGTCGCTGATATTATCGCCGAAATAGAGTATTTTTTCAAAGACCTGAATGTTAGGGACCAGTGCCAACAAGCGAATGTCGCTTTTATCCATGGGTTCTGGCTGAGACTCTACCGAGGTTATTGAATCAAATAGTTCACGGATACCAAAGTGACGTAAGGCGAAATCAGCTTCCTCGAAGGTTCGTCCGGTGATGATGGATAGCGGGCCTGTCGCTTTAAAGAGTCGTTCCAACTGTTCTCTTGAAAAGATAAGGGTTTCTTTTTTCCATAACCCCTTCGGCCCAAGATAGATCGACTGGAAATAGTCTTTTATCACCGTAAAGGTTATCGGTTTTATCGTGGGGGGGAGCAATCGGTTGATCAATGCATGCGTTGCCACCCAGTCGTTATTCATGCCTTCAAGGCTTTTGATCTCATCGATCAGTTTCATGGGGATCGTGTGTTCAAGGAAATGCTGCACTGTTTTTTTGATGGCGTACCGATAGGACTTTCGCGTATCGATAAGGACGCCGTCAATGTCAAAAACAAGTTTCATGGGATAAACCCTTCCGCCCTTTTAGGGCACCTTCCCTTAGCAAGGGAAGGAAAAATAGATTCAACCAGAACATCCTTCCCTTACCAAGGGAAGGTGGCACCGCAAGTAGCGGTGACGAAAGGGTGCATTTTTTCAATCCAAGAATTCCTTTACTTTATAGCAGATCAAATCGAGAGCGTCTGACTTTTTATTTAGTGTTGACAAGGTTTTTTGTATCTCTCGGAGTTGAGAATAATTCCTAACTTGTGCCGTGATCTCACTAGCGATCTGCTCCTCGGTAAGCGTTCCCCGAAGTTCAGGGAAAAGGAGCTTCTTTTCTTTAACATTAACCAGCGAAGTGAATTTTACTTTTTTATCAAGATAGCCAAGCAACCATTTTTTGCCGGTTGTTTTTAGAAAGGGTAAATTCATGATCGCCCCAAGGAGTCCCTTGAACTGAACCACTTCAGGATAGTTAAAGGGAAAGACGATCAAGGAGGGGATATTTAAGTAAGCGAGTTGAATATTATTCGTACCCGGAATGGTCACAGCGAGTGCAGCCGACTTCATGAGTTCGGGGCTTTTCCCTTTGTAAAGTTTGGGGGGGACTTGATGGTCAAGCGTAAACTCTTCGATCATAGCATCGGGGATAAAGGCCGAGACATTGAATAAACAGGTATAGTCGGGAGGGATAAACCTTGCGACACGCTGAAAAAGAGGGAACAAATACTTGAATTGCTCAGGTCGACTACCGGGAAAGAAAACGATATTGGTGTTTCGACGCAAGGTGCGAACCATCGCTTCGTCGATGTGGGTGTGTTCAAAGTAGGCATACATTAAATCCCCATCAATATCACGGGTCAAAAAGGCGTCATAGGCGAATTTCCAACTTTGGTCACCCTCGGTATAGGCAATGGCTTTATATCCATAACGAAGCTTAAGCAGCAACGCCGAGAACAAGTCTCCACCCAAAAATATAACAACCCCTTTCTTTGAGTGATGAAAGGGCAGATGAATGAGGCGTTTTTTAAAGTCAGTGGTTCTAAAAACATAATCGATCTCTGGAATGTTGAGGGCGATCTCTTCTTCAGTGCCCGTTGCAAAACGACAGGGTTGAATAAACAGAGATATACGAATATCGTCACGACGGCTTTTTAACTCTTTTACGACCGGTGTGACCCACGTAGCGATCTCGCCAGGGCCATTCGTGGTAATAAAAACGTCAAACATCGGCGAAGAAATCCTTCATTCGTTCAACACTTAAGTTAACGATCAATTCTTTGGGATAATCAACGTCTTTAACTAGCTGAAGCGCCCGAGGAACATTACCGACATCCTCATGGAAATGGGCATCGGAGTTGATGATAATGGCGTTACCGATCTTTTTAGCAAGGGTCAAGAGTTTAGTCCCCTCTTCATACGACCCAGGACGGATATAGCCATAAGACGCGTTGTTGACCTCGATAAGTATACCCTTCTCTTTGGCCTTCAACAGAACGGCCTCTTGGTCGATGGGGACGCGGGGATTATCGGGATGTCCCAAAATTTTAACTTTGGGTTCGTCCATGGCTTTAAGGAAGCCTTGCGTGAGTTGCTGCGACGTATAATAGTAAGGGAATATCCCGTTGTGGTAACTAGCAATAGCATAGTCGAGATCGGTTAAAATATGGCTGCGAAGATCAAGTGCCCCCGAATCATCGATGATATTAAGCTCGGCACCGCGTAGGAGGGTCACCCCTTCAAGTTGGCGAGGCAGGATGCGAAGATTAAGAAAATAATACTCGTGTGGGCCATCTGCCATTGCAGGTCCATGGTCGGTCACGCCGACGATCTTCAGGCCAGTCTTAAAAGCATGGCGGCAATATTCGGTAATAGTTGAGTAAGCGTGTTGGCTAGCAACCGTATGAATATGACAATCGGCAATGGTACGCATGACCCCTGCATTCTAGATGATTTTGAGGGATTTTGCTAGCGAAGGGTTTAGGGGAATTCGAGATAAATTTTACCCTCTAATTGGACCGTGGAATTTAAAAAAAGTTGAAAAATACTGAATAAATAGTTCACTAATATGGGTGATATTTTCGGGTTGGGGGGTTTCGCCTTTTGTCTTTTGGGCATGGAGACACCAATTATGTCCTGTTTTGCATTGAAGCCAAAGTCGATAGCAAAATTCATTACTTAATTGAAGAATCTCTGGATTTTTTAGGTCATCAAGGGTCCAGTCCCTATCTAATAGCGGAATTCGAGGCTGACTCATTAATTCTTTAACGCATGGATCATCTGTCTTTACCCAAGATGAAGGACCCCAAAATTTAGATCCTGTCCAGAAATGTTCGCAATTTAGCATCGTAA
>CAIUCY010000145.1 GCA_903897765.1 uncultured Candidatus Marinamargulisbacteria bacterium
GTCTCAAGTGTTTGGCGGATTACGTGGTGTTACGGGACTCTTTTGTGATACCTCATCCGTAAAACCTACCGAGGGTGTTGTGGTTCGCGGTCATAAAGTAAACGCACTTGTCGATTATCTTCCTGAAGAAGTTTTCTATCTCTTGTTAACAGGTTCCCTGCCAACGGCAGATGAACTTGCCGAACTTTCTAAGGATCTGAAGTCAAAGAGTCATTTGCCTGATTATGTTGTCAAAACATTAAAAAGTTTACCAGCCACCTCACATCCGATGACAATGTTCAATATTGGTATCCTTGCGATGCAAAATGAGTCGATTTTTCAGAAAAAATATTCTGAAGGGATCGCAAAGACAGATTATTGGAAATATACCCTTGAGGATTCGCTTCGATTAATGGCGGCGGTCCCCGCTCTTGCAGCAGCCGTTTATCGTATAAAGTTTTTTGGAGGCGACTTGATCGACTATGATCCAAAACTCGATTGGGGTTCAAATTTTGCGCATATGCTTGGCATTCCAGATAAGTCAGGTGATTTTGCTAAGTTGATCAAACTTTATCTCGTTCTTCACTGTGATCATGAAGGGGGCAATGCAAGTGCCTATACCAATGCTGTGATCGGGTCGACCTTGGCCGATGTTTATTATTCGACCAGTGGAGCATTTAATTCCTTGGCAGGGCCTTTGCATGGGCTTGCTAATCAAGAAACACTTGATTTTCTTCTTGAGATGCAAAAATCAATTGGTAATGAAATTTCGGAAGAAAAGATTCGCCAATATGCCTTAGATACGCTCGCCGCTGGGCGTGTTATTCCAGGGTTCGGTCATGCCGTTCTTCGTGTTACTGACCCTCGATTTGATGCATTTGATGAGTTTGGAAAACTCCATTGCCCAGATAGTCCTATGTATAAAATGGTCTTTGAATTGACTCATGTTGTGCCGAATATCCTTTTAGAAAAAGGGAAAGCCGCGTCTCCTTGGCCGAATGTTGATTGTATTTCAGGGTCGCTTCTTTATCATTATGGATTAACACAAACCGATTATTATACGGTTTTATTTGGCGTATCCCGCGTGATGGGGCTTTTGTCGCAGTCGATCCTTAATCGTGCTATTCGCAGTCCAATCATCCGACCCAAATCGGTCGACATGAAATGGATTCAGGATAATGTGATCGATAAGGCGGTTAAGTAAAATAACCTAAATACATTTTAATGTTGACGTAATATTTTATAGCTCTATTCAGTTGACCATTACTCGAATTTATCGTACGATCTCTTTATTGGAGGTGCTTTAAAATGGCCGATACAGAACTTATTCTTAATGCGATCAGATCACTAGATTCAAAAATAGGGAACGTTGAATCAAATCTTCAAAAAGTTGAAAACAAACTTTCAAGTGTTGAAACGAGTCTTCGAGGCGATATCTCAAGTCTTAATGAAAATATTCAGAGAGTTGAGACGAGTCTTCGAGGTGATATCTCAAGTCTTGATGAAAATATTCAGAGAGTTGAAACGAGTCTTCGAGGCGATATCTCAA
>CAIUCY010000146.1 GCA_903897765.1 uncultured Candidatus Marinamargulisbacteria bacterium
CAAAGTCATCGGAGTTCTTAATAATGTCGCATCAACCGCCAATGTCGCACTTTATATCGACGGCTCAGGCATCAAGGACGCCTCCGTTCCCGACGGCAAACTCATTACGATCGATGCTGCCAAAGTCATCGGAGTTCTTAATAATGTCGCATCAACCGCCAATGTCTCCTTAACCGCCAATAACCTTTCAGGAACCATTAACCTTACTCAAGTTCTTGGTTTAGTCCCGTCTATTAATGCGGCACTCGTGGCTAGCTCGAATCTTTCCGATCTTAAAAATGTTTCTACTGCTCGAACCAATCTTGGTCTTGGAACACTCGCTACTTTCAATTTTATAAGCAATTCGGAGATCACCGATAATGCCAACATTAGCGGTAACAAGTTTGCCGATAACAGCATCCCTGATGCCAAGATCATTTCTATCAGCATTCTCAAAGTAGGGGGGATTCCAACTATAACAAGTTTTGTAACAAACAACTATAGTTATGGGGTCAGTATAAATGGGGTCATCAGTGCAAACAGTTTTATTGGCAACAAAGCTACGTTATCAAGCATCTATATCCAGTCCCCTATTACTCAAAAAACAAATCAATGGAATAATCTTGGCATAAATTACACGCTTAATACTAATGGAGAGGCTATATTATTTCTTGCAGCATCGGCAAATATCCTCCTTCCACCTGCATCGGCATCAACCATTGGAAGTATCAATAAAATTTACTATACTAAAGGGGTCGTTTCTGGGGTCATTGCCAATGGGAGCGACGTGATCAACAATCTGAACACCTATGTAATTCCTTCCACCACAGCAGATTGGGCTTGTGTGGAGATCATTGGATATACGAGTACAAGTTGGATCGCCGTTAGTAGCGGACCGCCCTAATCAAGAGTGCCTAACTCACCTTCGCGACATTGCGAAAGAATTCTTCTGGGGTGCAGATAGCCTCGGTTTTTGTCCCCGAAAAATGAACGATCCTTGGCTGCCCTTCTTGTGTATGAATGAGCACGCCCCAGTGATCATGTCCCGTTCCGTTCATTGATGCATGCGGGGTTTTTATTAACGTGCCTGACGGCAATTCTTGAATCTTATTTAGCGATGTCTTAAAGTTGATCGCATTATATTGCCCCTGATTACCCACATTCTTCGTCGCTTCAACCGCACAACCATAACAATCATGCCGTTTGTAAACATAGCGAACACCCACATGTTGTTTAAAATATGAGATGATTTTTCGACTTTCGGGATCACTCCCAAACTCAACGGGGACGTCCGTTACCGAGATGCCACGCCCTCCCGCGATATATCGTGTCGTTCGCTGATCAATAGGAATGGGGACTTCCTTGCCCGCCTCCGGTGAGTCCGGATTAACCCGATGAAAAGCTGAAAATTCGATATTATTATGAAATTCTTCATCAATTTTTTCTAACATTTTTTGCGAAGGGAACATCGAAAGGAGTTCGTTGAGGGTTAACTGTTTTAGGTCTTTATTAAAAAATTCCTTTGCGTACCAATCTAAATAAATATTTATAATTTCGGCTTCCGATTTTTCGCTTTGGGGTTTAAAGGCAGGGAATAACGTTTGAACAAGGTTGTTATAATCAGCTTTTGTTGCAGACTGAGACTGTATTTTATTAAAAAAACCTGTAATTACGATATCGCGTTCCCGTTCTTTTTCGGGAGAACGTTTCGGAATACCGGGAGTCCCCATATTTAAATGATCCACAATAGATCGCCATGTTTTAAGACCTAGTATCCCATCCGCAATAGCCAGACGAGTATTTTTGTCGCTACCAAGACGATCATCAGCATGCGCATTCTGATAATTCGCAATAGCGATTGAAAAGGTTTGCGCTGAACGAGTCAAATCCTCAACAGTCACCCCCAACCCCTTTGCAAGTAAAGCAATATCTTTGGGTGGCCATTGGCATACTCGACCAACATTGATCTGCCCCCCAACATTGAGTCGAAAGCGATCAATGACACGTTGTTCACGTTCAGGAGAAATAAGAGCCGAAGGTTCAGGGGTTGCGTCGGAAACAGGCTGCATCCCAAGTTGACGTTGAGCAGCAGATATTTCTTCTGTAAGATCGATCGCATCCTCGCTTGATTTTTTATCACTAAGTCCCGATTCATCAATATCTTGAAGGGTTTCAACTAGATAATGAAGCGACCTTTTATCAATAGTCGTCATCGATCGTCGAACACTATGTAATAGTTCCCTCATAGAGCCAGAAAGGTCAGAAGAATCTTGCTCAGTAAGGGAGACGCCCCGTTTTTTCATGTCGAGTCCAAAGGTAAGGAGTGCTTCTAAAACAGATTGTTTGGAATTTTGACTATCATTGGAATGGGAAATGACCCGTCCCGTTACGTCTATCTGGTCGAGCTTTAGAATATTGTTTTTGTCTTTTAGCATGTCCTTGACCTGAGCAGGCAAGTCGAGGTTTTGTATAAGTGCATTAAACGCATGCTTCGAGTAGGTCTTGGTCAAACCACCTAGACATAAGGTAAAGGTTTCAGCCGCACTCTTAGCCGTAGACAAGGACGGTTGCTCAATAAATCGTATTCCTGAAACAGACATAGTCAATGTATACCCACTTAAAAGGGAACTAAAACAATCAGTCGCTAAATCGAGGAAACGTTAACCCTTTTCGACGGGGTACTCGAGAAGCTCCCATTCGAGGAGTCCCCCCGACATCATATAGACCTCTTGGAAACCCATTTTTTTCATAACATCAAACGCACGTTGACTTCGGGAATTCCCTTGACCATAGATGATATACTTCCCACTTCTCAAGAATTTTCGGATGCCTTTAACAAATTTCAGATCCATCACATTGATATTTATAGCACCTTTAATATGATATCGAGAAAATTCTTTTGAACACCGAACATCGATAAGCTCAAATCCATTTTGGTTGTTTTGTAAGTATTCGTAAGTGGTCTGAGGCTCGATGGTGTTGACCATCTGAGGACGTCCCTTTATGGCAGACATGCGCCCCGAATCAATGATCGTTTTAATAATCAAACCTAAAACGACCAATGTCATTAGCATATAAGCAGCAAAGAACATACGCGAAGTGTGCCGGATTGTCATAAACCTGTCAAGGAAGAGGTTGTCATGACAAAAAATTAGCAATATAATACCGAGAGTGCTAATTTAGGAGGTTTGTCATGGCAAAAACGAAAACAAAAGCAGAACAATTTGAGTTTAAAACAGAGGTTAAGCAGCTTCTTGATCTTGTGATCCATTCCCTTTATTCTCATAAAGATATTTTTCTTCGAGAATTGATCTCGAACGCATCCGATGCTATCGACAGGCTTCGTATCGAATCGTTGACTAACGCTGACCTACTCGAGAACAAATCCGACTACAAGATCAAGCTTATCCGTGATGAAAAAACACAAACATTAACCCTATCGGACAACGGGATCGGGATGAGCCATGATGAGCTGTCCGAGAACCTTGGCACGATCGCGAAGTCAGGAACAAAGGCCTTTTTAGAACAACTTCAAAAGGATAAGCAGGATGTCAACTTGATTGGACAATTCGGTGTCGGCTTTTACAGTGCTTTTATGGTAGCGGACAGCGTATCGGTTATCACGCGAAAGGCAGGCAGCAACGATGCCTGGAAATGGACAAGCACCGGAGAAGGCCAATTTACGATCGAACCCGCGGACAAGGTCACACGTGGCAGTGATATTATCCTTCACTTAAAGAGCGATGCGCAGGACTATCTTAAAGAATGGACGCTTCGCGATATCGTTAAAAAATACTCTGACTTTGTTGAACATCCCATTTGTATGGACGTTGAAAAAACCGAATACCCAGAGGGTGACGACAAAGACAAAAAGCAAACTACAAAAATAGTCGAGGAAACCCTCAACTCTCAAAAAGCCATTTGGGCTCGTCCTAAGAATGAGATCAAAGATGAGGAATATAAAGAGTTTTACAAACATATATCTCACGACTATACCGATCCCCTTCAATGGATACACTATAGCGCAGAAGGAATCATCGAATTCAAAGCCCTTCTGTACTTCCCAAGCAAGGCTCCCATGGACTTGTACTACCCTGATAGCATCAAAGGGGTTCATCTTTACGTTAAACGCATATTTATCATGGATGATTGCAAAAAGCTTATTCCCGAATATTTGCGCTTTGTCAAAGGGGTCGTCGACAGTAACGACCTGCCCTTAAATGTATCCCGTGAGTTATTGCAACAAGACTCCCAGCTCGACAAAATAAAGAAAAACCTGACCAATAAAATTCTTTCCACTCTAAAGACAACACTTGAGAAAGATCTCCCCGAATACCTAAAGTTTTACAAAGAGTTTGGAAAGGTCTTAAAAGAAGGCGTTCATGTCGATCACGAGAATAAAGACAAGATCGTCGAACTGCTGCTTTATCCAACCAGCAAAACAGTGGGCGATGAACTGCGAACCTTTCAACAAGTTGTCGACAATATGAAGGAAGACCAAAAAGAGATTTATTATCTATCTGCTGAAAACATAGATGTTGCCAAAACCTCTCCCCTACTCGAGTTATTTCGAAAAAAAGACATTGAAGTCATCTTTATGACCGATCCCATTGACGAGTGGGTTATCAATTCTATCTTTGAATTCAAAGATAAAAAGCTAAAAGCCATCGACAAAGGCGACATCGATCTTGACGATGAAGCCACCAAAGAAACCCTTAAGGAAAAGAAAAAAGAACACGAAGGCCTTTTAACCTTTATTCAAAAACAACTCGACAAAGAGGTTAAAGAGGTTCGCTTCTCTAGCCGTCTAACCGACAGTGCTAGTTGTTTGGTTGCGGATGAACATGGCATGAACAAACACATGGAGCAAATGTTCAAGGCCATGGGACAAGCGATGCCAGCACAAAAAAAGATCCTCGAACTCAATCCCGACCATGACTTGATCGGGGTGCTTCAGGCTCGTTTTTCGGCCGACCCCGCGAGTTCAGAGCTTAAAGATTACATCGAACTCGTTTATGACCAAGCTATACTCGCCGAGGGCTCCACACTCAAAGATCCGATCGGATTTATTAAAAGGGTCAGCGAGCTTATGGTCAAAGCAGGCCGATAACGTTCTTTTGGTGCCGAAGGCCGGACTTGAACCGGCACGACCATAATGATCAAGGGATTTTAAGTCCCTCGTGTCTACCATTCCACCACTCCGGCGCGAACGTCATGGCCATTATAGAGGCGGTTGAGTTATTTGTACAAGTAGAGCGTAAACTCGCTTGGTGAGTAATCGTGGCGAAGAATAACGTTCGGTGTCACCTTCAGGCAGGCGTTAAGCGTTTCGCCTGGATCAAAGTAAAGATAATTCGCCTCATCCTTTTGGGCATACCGCGTGGATAGAAAGTTAATCGCGAGGCCTTTGCTACACAGCGAAAACAAATGGATCAGGAGTTGATTACGATAGGCGATCATGTCTTCCTCGCCAAACTTGACATACAAAAGTCCGTTAGCGACAACAAAATCAACCGGTTCTTCGAGCGTGGTCTCAAGCAGATCGCACTCTCTAAAATCGAGGGTGGGTTGATGCTCGATGGCCACACGGATCGCCCGAGGCGATACATCCACCCCTATATATTGAAAAGAATCCAAGCTCTCTTCTAAATAATCGTAGAACAACCCTACCCCACAACCCGCATCGAGTATCGATGCGTAATTGAGATCGGCGATGCCACATAAGGCAAGATAGCGTCGAAACTGATCCTCAGGGGTACCATGATCACCCGACTTAAAATCGCGGTTAAAGAGATTAACAAGCTTATCGGTAAATTCTGAGAGGGGGTCAGTATAGAAATGAGCTGATTCACGTGGCATAAGTTAACGATAATCTTAATATGAAAACCACGTTTTGGCAAAAGACTATTAAATTTGGGTGTTAATACCCTTCAAAATTGGGCAAGAACAAAATGGGGAGAACAAAAATAAACCCAAATAATTAGATGAAAAATAAATGAAATTATCGGAAATTGCTACCGATATACTTTTACAAGCTCACAACTTTCAACGTTGTGGGGCAACATAGCGTTTTAAAATTTGGAAGGAGAATGATGAAAAATGAAAAAGAAAATTAAACAAATACAGGAGCTATCCAGAAGAGGTCAATTATTCCATAAAGTCGCTGCCATTGTAAGATCTACAGATACTGCATATGAAATTCGACTTTCAAATGCAGGTACTATTGATCAACAAGAAACAAAGCGACAAGACTCAGCTTTCAATGATTACACAGAAATAGCCCTTTTCGGGGGTGATATGGAGAAAACCTATTGCGAATATATTGGGGGCGTACTATCTCCAACCAAAAATTCTACTGACATGCTAACCACAACAATTGGATTTCAAGATAAAACTTTAGGGCAATTTCTTCGTCGTATTCTGCGACTTGGAACCCCCTCTTCTATCAAAAAACCCACAGATATTGAAAAGCAAACCATGGATGTAAAATATTCAAGAATAAATATTAACCAAACAGTATTTGGTAAAGTTTTAGAGTTAGGGTTTAAGTCTGTTTCTGAGAAATATAAGAATGACCAAGAATCCACAAACAAAGAAATACTCGAAAAAACGACTAAACTAAAAAAAACATATGCGGACAATGCTGTTTTTGCTTTATGGAAAGACTTTTGGTTAGTAAAAAAGGTAAACACTGGGGGAATGTTTACTAAAGAAGAAATAAATTCAATTCTTAATGATCCGTCCTTGGATAAAAAAGACCGGAATGAGCTGAAAAACGAAATCAATAAACTGGGGTCTCCTGATAATATCCTTGCATTAAATCTACTCGGTCTTGCCTTGAAAACAATGTCGGTAGAAACAAGGATTCAACTGGGCATATTTATAAAAGAGGCAACGGATAAATTAAGTTCAACAGGGGAAACATTTAAAGCAGATCCAATAGGAACTGTAATCGGCAGCCTAAGTCGCATGTTAACTCTCAAGGATACCGAGATCACGGACGCTTCTCTTACCGAGATACTCAAGAAAATATTAAACAAGAAAAAATTAGTCGATATCTTATTAGACCTAAAAAAACTACACGACATTATTCCCAGTCAAGAGAACATTTTAGCTGATACAAACGACGTTGTTAGCAAAGCAATACGCCACGGAGCTAGCCCAAAACTTGAATCAACGCCAACACAAACTTTTGTATCCCGCCCCCCAACAACCCAATTCGAGTATATCGAAATGGGGAAAGACATCGCTGTAGCATATAAAAACGTGTTTCTTATTGGAGCGGCTGGCATGGCCACCCGTGCAGCAAAAGGAATAGACGCCGAAGGTCAACAAGCAAACCCTGCAAAGGGTGCCATAAAAGCAGGAGGCATTCCTGTTTTAACCCAACAAATTCAATTGATATTAGATTATTTCAAAACATACGAGATCAAAGCGGCTAAGAAGTCTGGCTTAACTATATCTGATGATGAAATGATAAACCGGCTAAAAAACCATCTTAAAGAAGCTCGCATCCTCGTTGACATGAATATCTTCAATAAGGATGACCTTTTTCAAGACTGTTTTCTATCCAAGGATATTGAGCTTCCAGGGAAAAATTATGTTTCTGTTAAAGACTTATTAGGCGAAGATGACAAACATAATTTTCACGTCATGACAACGAGTGTTTATGCAACCAAGGTACCGATGGTAAAACCCTCAAGTTATGTAATGAATAAATTGACTGGTCTAACTCTGGCAAACCTTGATATAGGAGATACAAGTG
>CAIUCY010000147.1 GCA_903897765.1 uncultured Candidatus Marinamargulisbacteria bacterium
AATTGCCAGCCAAAGTCACTTGTTTTACAGGATGGATCAAATCACCCTTTTTCACCCAATGGCCCGTTGCACCTACACTAAAATCCCCATTCACGGCATTACAGGTATGCATACCCATCACTTGTTTAACGAACAAACATTCGGGGAACAATGTCAACAATTCCTCTTGGGTGTAGGATCCAGATGAAAAAATAAGATTGCTAGGACTAATTTGTGGACTAACACGATAACTATGCCGTTGACCATGTCCGGTTGAAAGGCGATTTTCTTTTGATGCCGTTCGTCGATCATATAAATACTCCGTTAATATCCCTTTTTGGATCAAAGGAGTGACACCGCCAGCGGTTCCTTCTGAATCCCAAGCATAACTTCCGAGTTGATATGGAAGTATCGCATGGTCAACTAATTGAACCATTGAAGCAGCAATGATCTCATTCTTTTTCCCCACTAGAACTGAACGTTGATTCTGAACCTTATCCGCGGAAAATAGATCGATAAAAGTTCCTAAAAAATGAGCCATGACATCGGCATCAAACACGATCGGGATGCAGCTGGACTTAATAGGTCGCCCCCCCATTTGTTCGGTTGCGGCGATTGCAATACGATGAGCCAATTTTTCGGGGTCAATGTCGCTCCAACGCGTTTTATAGTCATAAGCTGAGCCCGCTTCCATCTCGCCATTAGCCTCGGCGATCGCCTCACCCCCTACCCCGGCATATCCACTTTTCTGAACAACCCAACTTGTTTTATCTGTTCGATACATCACCTGATCCAAGGATTCGCTAAACCCTAAATGTTCAGTCTTTGTGATCCGATCATCTTGGGCTCGAATCGCTTTTTCAAGGTCATTTAGAAGAGTCATTTTTTGAGCCATCGGCCGGACAGTGATATCGATATCCGGTTCGGGGAGTTGCACTCCTGATAAAATAGTTTCACCGATGGTATTAAAGGGATCGGGTGTTGTATAACTGAGCATAAACGCCGCTTTTTGAATGGTCTGACGGATCACATCCTCGGACGGATCATTTGCATACGCCAAAGCTAAGCGATCATCCTTCCAAAGACGAATACCATACCCCATTTCGGTGATTTCCTTAAAGTCTTCGACCTCTCCATTTCGCCAACTTACTTGACGATCTTTTGAAGCAACAATAAGACAATCCCAACGGGAGAACCCCGACGCTTCGAGTTGTTGACTCAGACGATCAGCCCAAATTGCGGGGATCATGAACCTTGTCCTCCGATCGTAAGTTCTTTGATCCTGAGTGTTGGCTGAGCATCCCCAACGGGAACGCTATCATATTTTCCGCACACACCCGGAATAAACACTTTATCATTACCCACTCTGTCAATATCCCAAAGGACTTGAGGCCCATTACCGATCAAACTTGCCCCACGAATAGGCTTGTCGATTTTCCCGTTTTTGATACGATACCCTTCCATCACGTCAAAAATAAAATCACCATTGGTTATATTAACTTGACCGCCCCCCATTCGTTTGACAAGAAGTCCGTCAGAAACGGAATCAATGATAGCATCCGGCAATTCATCTCCATTTTCGATGAAGGTATTACTCATTCGAGGCACTGGCTTACTATGATAGGACTCACGCCGGCCATTCCCGGTCAAAGGAAGATTCAATAACCGCGCACTGAGCCGATCAGTAAGATAATTTTTTAAGATGCCCTTTTCGATCATCAATGTTGAGGATGCATCCACCCCTTCATCGTCTACCTTATAACTTCCAAAAAGATGGGGCAATGTCGCATCATCGATGACGGTAACAAGTGGACTAGCGACATCCAGCCCCTGTTTTCCACCAAAAATAGAGGTGTTTTTATAAATAAAATCCGCTTCAAATCCATGGCCACAAGCCTCGTGTATCATCGTACCCCCAGCTACACCCATCAATATAACCGGCATTCTCCCAGATGGCGCGGGTTCAGCAGCCAACATTTTCACGGCTCTCTCCGCAACGCTGTTTGCAATGGGCCCCAAAGGAAAAGAGGAAAATACGGACTCATCCCCCGTCAATCCGGGCCCTTCGTAGGCCGTCTGAACTACAGAACCCTCTGAGGCAATAGCCTGAACGGTGAAACGTTCATACCGACGAGAGTCTTCTCTAACAAGCCCCAGACTATTAACGATACGAATTTGTTTTTTTGATTCAAAATAGTTCATAGACACTTGAACAATAGAGGGGGACGTTTTAAACATATGCTGACTGGTTTTAATTAAATGGTTTAAAACACTTTCCTGCTTATCAAGAATTATAGGCATCAATTTGTCTAATTGAAATACGCCACTTATTGGCATAATATTGAATGGACTCGCATGAGATCCAAACAACATTCCACCGGCTAATTGCTCAAGATTTTGAGGAGAAAGATCACTAGTAACCGCACTATAGGTTTTTTCTCCCTTAATTAAACGAAGATGGATGCCTTGATCACGACCACTTTTAATGGATTTGATCCGATTATTTTCAATGGTCGAAGCAACTAGATCATCCTCTTCAAAATAGCAATCCGCATAATCGCCACCCTGAGACATCATGATATCAATTAGTTTGTGAAAAAAAACAGAATCCAATGCCGACAACATACTTAATTAAATCTGCATCCGCATAAGTTCTTGATAGCCCTCAACGACCTTATTCCTAACTTGCATGGTATAGTTAAGCGCCATTCCGGCCTCTTCTACCGCGATCATAACCTCATGCAAATCCGCCGTTTTATTAACAGAAAAATCTGTTGATATTTGGTCTGCCTTATTTAGCAAGCCATTGGTCTCTCCGATATTATTTCGAATAATTTTGGCAAAATCAGAAACAAAATTGGCCTGTGAAGATGTTTGAGATGTTGATTGAGCCGTAGACTCAACGTCTATAGAACCCAATGAAGCGATACTTGATAAAGCCATATTCAAATTCCCCCCTACACCGGATGGTGATGATTAAATTATATTCAGGTTTACTTAAAAAGCAAGCCCTGCCCACCCGTTCGTTTCCGTTCATGATCGATCAACTGCTTTACATAGCCCGACATGGATGTTTTTTTAAGATAAGCCTGCAATCGAACAAACTCGTAATCCTCTTGGGATACGGTCACATTAATCGCAAGTCTTTCGTTTTCTTTTGCTTTCATGAATGGTCCTGGATTATTTGAGAATCCCAGTGCAACCGGTCTTTCGACCGGTATACACTCCCGATTCCCCCCGAAAACGAGCCCCCTGTACAAACTCGATTACTGGTTATTTAATACACTCCAACTTTACAATAGTCATAAACAATTGTCAAACCATTCCCTATTACTACATTCATGCAACATTGCAACATTCAATAAAACAACTATATATGGAGGCAATGATCCATCTTCGATTAGACAAAACACTAGATATTGAGAGAAGGCTATCCTTTAGGTTTATCCATGGCGGCAATGATGCAATAGCACCAATATAGGCCAGCAAAAAAACTAACGACAACTGAAAGGATCATAAATAATGGCCCCGTATGAAGCCAGTGGTCGAGTCCATAACCAATCGCAGCGGAAACAGCAACATTGACCACAAGAGTGAACGCAATTTGATATACGACATCAGTTCCCTGCATGATCAGTTCTTGTTGACGATATCGATCATGGTATCCATCATTTTTAAACGAGTTTGAATTAAATTTGTATTTGCAGAATATTTTCCGGAGCTCGCCATCTTTGATAACGTTTTTGAAT
>CAIUCY010000148.1 GCA_903897765.1 uncultured Candidatus Marinamargulisbacteria bacterium
CCTTGATTATCAAATTTACTATTGGCGAACCTTTAACCAAGTTGAAGTGGATTTTGTGCTTTATGGGGAACGGGGCCTTATTGCGATTGAAGTAAAACGTAGCGCCAAAGTTCGATTAAGCGAATTAACTGGACTAAAATTATTTATTAAAGACTACCCGATTGCAAAAGCCTACCTCTTTTATGGCGGGTCAAGATATTATCAAGAAGGGCAGATTGAGATAATCCCCCTTTCCGAAGCCTTATCAAATTTATCAAAATGGCTATAGAGGTTAATGCTTCTATTGCTTAGTTCAAGCATACCTAATTCCTTCCGTTTCTGCCCCGGCTCTGGAATTAGGCCCTAAAGAGGCTCCTTTTTAACTGGCCCACGTTTGAGCTTGCAGATAACTTGACGATCAAGATTGTTGACAGCGGTTGAGAACCTACGTTCGTCACCATGGCCATGTCTACCGGATTGAATAAACTTAAAAATGTCAGCATTCTCTTTGGCAGGCGTGAGAAAGTAAATCACCCTAAAGCGATATTCCTCAACAAACATGGAAACAGCGATGGTGACCCAAGCTATTTCAGATACAGGGATAGAAGCGGTCATTAGCAAGGTTGAAGATATTCAATCCATCATGAATTACGGGGTTACGTCCACGCCTGCGTTGGTTATTGATGGGGCGATCAAAGCCTATGGACGACTACCCAGCACAAAGGAGCTTGCTGAAATCATAACCAACTGTAACAAAGAAAAAAGCCCACAAGTTAGCAACGTTAGTAAAGAAGATACTATTACTGATTTTGGTAGTTCTTCTGGCGGTTGTTGCTAATTTTAATAAATTTTTCAGAAACACTGGTATAATGAATCTACAAGTTTTGGGGAGGCACATTCATGAAAATAATCATTATCGGCGGCGTTGCAGGAGGGGCTGGAACAGCAGCTCGTTTAAGACGGTTATCTGAAACCACGGAGATCATTGTCATAGAACGAGGCAAGGATATCTCCTACGCCAACTGTGGCATCCCCTACCATATTGGGAATGTGATCAAAGATCGGGATAATCTGGTCATCGTCAACGAACATGACTTCGAAGCGATGTTCAATGTCGACGTCAGAGTACAAACCGAAGTGATCTCCATCAACCGCCAAGACAAAACCGTCACGATCAAAGATTTAACCAATGAAAATACTTATATCGAATCCTATGACAAACTCGTGCTTTCACCGGGCGGGAACCCTATTCGTCCTTCCCTTCCCGGTATAAATCTATCCAGCATCTTTACACTTCGGAACCTGACCGATATGGATGCGATCGTCCGTTTTATTCATGATCGACAGCCCAAACATGCAGTCGTTGTGGGTGCCGGGTTCATCGGCTTAGAAGTCGCAGAGAATCTTCATCATTTGGGTTTGCAAGTATCGATCGTGGAATTAGCGGATCAAGTCATGAACCTATTGGATTTTGAAATGGCCTCGGCGATCCACCAACAACTTAAAACCAAAGAGGTGGAGCTCTTTCTCAGAGACGGTGTTAAAGAGTTCTCCGAAACACCAAACAATTCGTTGCAAGTGACCCTTCAAGGTGGGCGAACCATTAATACCGATCTAGTGATTCTATCTATTGGCATCCGGCCTGAAGTAGTTCTTGCTAAAGACGCTGAGTTAACGATCGGTGCCTTGGGCGGGATAAGCGTCAATGACAAAATGCTGACTTCAGACCCCAATATATATGCTCTTGGCGACGCAACGGAGATCATTGATTGTGTGAGTAATACGGCCGCATTAGTTCCCTTAGCAAATTCCGCTAACAAACAAGGTCGCATCGTCGCTGACAATATAATGGGGGGAACCGAGACTTATGGGGGAACCCCAGCTACGGCCATAGCCAAGGTTTTTGATTTAACGGTTGGCATTACCGGCAACAGCGAAAAGCAACTCCTTAAAAAGGGGATCGGTTTTGAAAAAGCATACCTAAATCCTGCCTCCCATGCCAGCTATTACCCTAGTTCTTTTCCCATGTTGTTCAAGCTGCTTTATGCGCCAGACACGGGGCGTATCTTAGGTGTTCAAATCATTGGTCAAGCAGGCGTGGATAAGCGAATTGATGTTTGCGCCGCCATGATCCAGAGTCAAAAGAGTGTATATGACTTGGCTCGACTTGAACTTGCCTATGCGCCGCCTTATGCTTCGGCAAAAGACCCCGTTAATATAGCGGGAATGATCGCTATCAATCAAATACAAGGGAAAAACCCCGTTGTTCATTGGCAAGATGTTCCACATTTACTGACGGAACATGCGTTATTCCTAGACGCACGAAGTCCGATCTCCTATCAATTAGGACATATAGACGGGGCGATCAATATTCCCTTAGAGCAATTAAGAGGCCGTATTCAGGAAGTCCCCTCCGACCGAAAAGTCGTCCTCTATTGTAATCAGGGTAAAACGGGCTATTTTGCGCTTAGTATTTTAAGGAACTTTGGTTACACTAATGTTTGGAACTTAAGTGGCGGCTATACACTCTATAAATTAACCACCCTTCAACAAGAAAATGTAGGGATCTTTCAAGGACAACATTTGGACAAACTCGAGAATTTACAAACCGTCCATCAACCCGAAGGCAATATGCTTAAACTGGATGCCTCTGGTCTTCAATGCCCAGGGCCCATCGTGCGTTTGGCTAAAACCATGGCAGAGGCCAAACCGGGTGATGTTGTCGAAATTATCGTTACCGATCCAGGGTTTATGAATGATGCCGAGGCTTGGTGCCAACAAACTCATAATCAGTTACTTTCTTTAACCAACACAGAAGGGATTATTACCGCTCATATTCAAAAAGGTACGGCTGCCGAGGGCAAAACCCTATTAAGTGATATTCCCCATGATAAAACGATCGTTGTGTTCAGTAGTGAACTCGATCGTGCCTTGGCAGCTTTCGTTATCGCCAATGGAGCCGTATCCATGGGACGGAAAACAACCTTGTTTTTTACGTTCTGGGGATTGAACATTTTGAGAAAACAAGAAAATACATCATTAAAGAAGAGTCTAATCGAAAGATTATTTGGTCTCTTAATGCCAAAGGGAACGGGGAAACTAACGTTATCTAAAATGCAATTTGGAGGGATTGGTCCTTTCATGATAAAGGGGATCATGCGAAAAAAGAAAATTGATTCCCTTGAATCCATGATACAAAGCGCACGCGAAGCAGGTGTCAGGATCATTGCCTGCCAAATGTCCATGGATCTCATGGGACTTAAAAAGGAAGAGCTGATCGATGGCATCGAGATTGCTGGCGTTGCCAGTTACCTAAGTTCAGCCGAAACTGCGGACACGAATCTGTTTATATAGAACAAACATAGATAGAGTAGGCTAAAGTATTGGTTTTGCATCTTTTTTAGCTTCATATCATCTAAGTTAATGTGGACGCTTTATTTAATGTGCATGTGAATGTTTTTATCGCTTTTACGTCGGGGCTTTTGTCGTTTTTATCTCCGTGTATGTTGCCGTTGATCCCCTTATATCTCATATATTTTTCAGGGCTTACCCTACAAGAACTTAATGATTCAACTGATTCTCGCGGCCATGTTACAAAGGTCTTGCTTCGAAACACCCTCGCCTTCATTCTTGGATTTACGCTTGTCTTTGTATTGCTTGGTGCAACGGCTACCCTTTTAGGACAATTCATCGCTCGTTATGCAGCGGTATTGCTCTTTATTGGATCACTCCTTCTAATCCTTTTAGGTCTTTATATGATGGGGTTGATCCGGTCATCCTTCTTGTCTCGATCATGGAGCTTTTCCTCGTCGACCAATAAAGGGACGTTGTGGGGTGCTTTTCTCTTCGGTATTGTCTTTAGTTTAGGGTGGACGCCGTGTACGGGGCCCATTCTGACAAGTATTCTCATCCTCGCGGGCTCTGAAAGATCGATCTGGCAGGGCATGTTTTTACTACTCATTTATGCGTCTGGATTAGCCGTACCTTTTGTCATCACAGCACTGGTATGGGGTAAAGCCCTAACCTTGATCAAGTGGGGAAAAAAGTTCAGTCCTATCCTTGAAAAATTGAGCGGGTTGGTTTTTGTTGTGTTGGGGATTTGGATGATATTTAAAGGAGGCCATTTATGAAAAGCATTATATTATTCGTTTTGGTTAGCACGGTTCTTTTTGCTCAGTCGGTTCCTAATTTTAAGCTCACTGAACTGAATCAAAAAACCACGTCTTTGTATCAACTTACAAAAGGAAATGAGTTGACTTTAGTCTCATTGGTCACGCTTTCATGCCCCTACTGTCAGAAAGAGATCCATGACTATACTCTTTTATCACAAAAATACGGAATGAAGAAAGTGGGCTTTGTTGCCCTGTTTTTAGATAATGATGAAAAAACGATCCGGTCCTTGATCACCGAAAATAAGATCAAATACTCAGTCCTCAGGGCAGGCTCTGATATGCCGGATTATTTTGGGATAAGAGGGGTTCCGTTCACCTTTATTTTGGATCACAACAATAACATTATCGAAAAGGTTCCGGGTTACGTTCCTATAGATGGCATGGACGATTTCATCAGCCAATATTTAAATAAAAAAACTTTTTGAAGAACCTTGGATTCAAGGCCTAGACGGATAGAGATGAGTATGGATTGATACTCCTATTGTCGAAAAAACAATCAGCCCCTATAATTTAACAACGAATGATATGTTAAACCGAGAAGCCTCCATTAAACGATGTCGAGAATTCTTTAACAATGAGGTTGTTTGCGACCGAGTTCTTAATATGCTTAGCTGCATTTCCAATCAATCTCGGATCCGTATTCTTTGTTTACTCCGTGAAGGCGAATTTAACGTAGGGGAGATCATTTCTGCTGTCGGAGGTAAACCCTCCAATATTTCTCAACAGATCAAAATTCTCTCACTGGCAGGCTATATTAAAGGCCGTCGTCAAGAAAAAAATATTTATTACTCTTTAGTTGATGAAACTATCCATGGTGTAATAAACTACTTAGAGAAGGTATACAAGGAATAACGCACTAAATCAGGAGGAAATAATGGATTTATCAGCAATAGTACCCACAAAAACCGTCGACGCTCGAAGCATGGCCTGCCCTGGCCCTCTTCTGGAGGCAAAAAAGAGCATTGGTCTCATTAAGATCGGCGAAACGATCGAAGTACAATCGGGTGACATCGGTTCAAGAGAAGATTTTCCTGCTTGGTGTAACAAAGTGGGACACGAATTACTCGGCTTTCTTGAAAAAGATGGATACGACAGTTTCTATGTCGTACGAAAGAAATAACCTTGACTAAAGACTCGCGTCCTAAGATTCTTGTTATAACTACAAGTCATAGTTCCTACCCAGGGGCAAACGCGGTGGGTCAAGCTCGATTGGCCTATGACTCCAACACCTACATTATTCGTGTTCCCGACCCTGTCATGTTTCCTGAAGAGTTCTATATAAAGGCGTTAACGAATGGGATCGCGGGGATCATCATCATGTCGAGTGGATCTGATTGCCCCTATGAAGGAGCTTATCCTCGGCTCGCAGCAAGGATACAGAGCACCTACACAAAAATGAAAGCACTGAATATGAACATCAATCGACTCAAGATCACGACGATTTGTACTGTTTGTACCGAATCTTTTCTTAAAGAGATAGCCAATATGGAGAAAGTCGTTGCCGCATGAAAAGCGATTTAGATAAACAAACCGATGTCCTAATTGTGGGTTCTGGAATAGCCGGACTGCAATCTGCCCTTGATATCGCAGACTCGGGTCTTAACGTCACCATCATCGAGAGATCTCCTAGTATTGGCGGTAAGATGATCTCGCTGAGCAAAGTATTTCCTACCCTAGATTGCGCGAGTTGTATTACAACTCCCAAAATGGCAGCGGTTGCCAATCATCCTCGGATCAAGACGATGACCTACACAGAGGTTAACACCATCCGAAAAACAGCAGATGGGTTCGACGTGGACGTAACCCAAAAACCCCGCTTTATCAATGAGGACGAATGTATTTCCTGCAAAAAATGTGAACAAGCCTGCCCTGTTTATGTTGATGATAATTTTGAATATGGCTTAGGCGTTAAAAAAGCCATTTCGATCCCCTTTACCAATGCAGTCCCTCAACTTCCTGTTCTAGAAGAGAACCATTGTATACGTTGTGGCGCGTGTGCAAGAGTATGTCCCAAGGATTGTATCGATTATCTTCAAGAACCTATCCCTCAAACCATTAAAGCAAAGGCCGTTGTGGCGGCAACGGGTTTCGAGATCGCCAGTATGGGCATCAAACCCGAATATCAAGGCGAAACCCTTACCAATGTCATTTCCTCCCTCCAAGCTGAACGCCTACTCGCCCCACATGGCCCCTATGGAAAGGTCTTAAGACCTTCCGATGGCAAAATACCGGATAGTATCGCCTACGTTCAATGCGCGAGTTCAAGGGATCAAAGCATTGGAATCCCCTACTGTTCAAGAGTTTGTTGCATGTATGCGATCAAACAAGCCATGCTCCTTGCGGGGGCATTACCTTTAGGAGAGATCACGATTTATTACATGGATATCCGTGCTTTTGGAAAAGGCTATGAGCAATTTTATGCTCAAGCTCGATCGATGGGCATTAACTTTGTCAAAGCTAAAGTGGCAAAAATTAGTGAAGATGTCGATCGAAACCCTATTGTTCGGATAGATCGCCAAGAAGAAGGATCCATCCCCCAAGATATCACGCATGATCTAGTGGTTCTTTCCCAAGGCATTCTTCCTTCAAGAAAAGATTTTTTTGGCTTGGATATCACTTTAAATGAATTTGGTTTTGTTCAGTCTAATTCGCCTACCTATTCTCCGGCAAAAACCAATATCAATGGACTTTTTGTTGCCGGTGTCATCAAAGGACCTAAAGATATTCCTGACACCATTATGGAAGCCGGCTCTGCCGCGATCGATGCGATCAATTATATCAGGGAGAACCTATGAGCTTACTCAATACCGTCGAATCTGCCGAACCCAAAAAGATAGCCGTCTACGTTTGTCATTGCGGAGGGAATATTTCTGATATTATCGACGTAAAGAAAGTTGCGCAGACTCTATCGCAATATCCACAAGTTTCCATTGCTACCGAGTACGCCTTTATGTGTTCATCCAACGGACAGGATATGGTGATCAATGATATTACCAATCAAGGGGTTAACCGTGTCGTCATTGCAGCTTGCTCACCGGCTCTTCATGAAACCACCTTTCGAAATGCGCTCAAACGTGCAGGGCTCAATATTTATTTATATGAACACGTCAATATCCGAGAGCAAGCCAGTTGGGTACATAAGCAAGACAAAGACGGCGCTACCCATAAAGCTATCGCCTTGATAAAAGCCGGTGTAGAAAAAATAATACGCCAAGACGCCTTAGACGAGATCAAGATCATCGCAAATCAGCGTGTTGCCATTGTCGGCGGTGGCATTGCAGGCATGCGAGCCGCACTTTCTTGTGCAAGAGCTGGCCTGAAGGTATCCTTGTTCGAAAAACGTTCGACATTAGGTGGCAACCTTAATCGAGAGTCCTTGATATACCCTACGAATCAAACAGCCCAATCCGTTGTTGATCAGCTTGGATCTGAGGTCAAGAATAACCCGAATATAGACCTACTATTAAATGCAAAGATCGTTTCGGTAAACGGATTCGCGGGTAGCTTTCAGATCAACTTCATCGATTTAGACTCAAAAGAACAAACGATCGGCAGTGGCGTTATTATTTTAGCCACAGGGTTTGACCACTACAAACCCTATGAAGGAGAATACGCTTACAAAACAAGTCCCTTCATCGTCACCCTTCCCGATTTCACAAAGATCCTTGATCAAAGTGCTCAACCAAAAGCGCTACTTTATGAAGGCAAAACCATCAAGAACATCGCCTTTATTCATTGCGTAGGATCTCGTCAGATGGATGGGGTTGATACACCTCTCGAAGGCAAAAATCTCAACGAATACTGTTCTCGAGTTTGCTGTACCTCCGCGATCTTTACGATCAATAATCTAAAGATAAAGTATCCAAATACAGGCATATTCGATATTTACTCCGACATGAGAACCTATGGCTTAGAGCATGAATCCCTTTACGAAAAAGCCTCTAAAAATGACGTACTCTTTATTCGTCGACCTTTAGAAGAAAGGCCTCAAATCGAACAACGTCCCGATGGTACGTTCAATGTTACCTCAACCGATGTCTTATCTTGGAACGAACAGATCGAAGCCAATGTTGACATGGTCGTATTGGTCACCGGTATGGTTCCCAGTGATATTAGTGATCTCGTAGACAATATGAAGCTCCCACGTAGCACGGATGGGTTCTTACAAGAGGTTCACCTTAAACTCCGTCCCGTGGAATTAGCCAACAAAGGCATTTATATCGCGGGGACATCGCAAGGCCCCATGGATGTCATCGAAACCCTTAATGCCGCCAATACAGCCGGTGTCAAAGCGGTCTCTCTTCTCAGTCTACCCGAAATCCTTATGGATCCCTTTATCGCGGTTGTAGATGACGATAAATGCACAGGTTGTGGTTTGTGTATCTCCGAATGTTCCTACGATGGCGCCTTAACGATGACGGATAAAATAGTTAACGGAAAAACAAAGAAAGTGGCTCAAGTTAATGGTGCGCTCTGTGTCGGATGTGGTGCCTGTGTCGCGGTTTGTCAGCCTCGTGCCATTCAGGTAGCAGGATGGACGCTCGACCAATTTGAAGCGATGGTTGATGCCATCGCAAAGGAATAAACGACTATGACTCAAGATAAAGATAAAAATAAAGCGATCGCCCAACAGTTAAAAGATCTTACCGCTAAAAAGGGGCCCGTTTCACCTACCCTCTTAGCCTATTACAAAGACAGTAATCAAAAACATAAAAAGGTTCTTGATTCGATCAAGGAAAAAGAAAAAACCGTTCCCGAGATCTCTGCTGAAACAGGCCTATCCACTGACATAGTTCTTTGGCATCTCACAGCCATGAAAAAATATGGACAAGCTGAAGTCATCCTCGCAAAGAGTGGATACTTAAAGTACATTGCCATGCATGAAGAGTCAAAATCATGAGCATTAAAATAAATCTACTCTTCCTTAAGAAGCTAAAAATATTCGGTTCGGAACAGATTTCTTCGTGCTTTAATTGCGGCAATTGTACCGCTGTCTGCGCTCTTTCTACTGACAAGGCATCCTTTCCAAGAAAGGTGATCCGTCTAGCCCAACTGGGAGCCGAAAAAGAACTTAATAGCGCTATCGAACCTTGGTTGTGCACTTACTGTGGAGAATGTTCCGCGACCTGTCCACGACAAGCCTATCCAGGCGAATTTATGATGAGCCTTCGTCGATATATCATTTCAAAATATGACATCACAGGGCTGTCTTCTTTATTTTATCGGTTACCAATTCTGCAAAATCTTATGGCATTGATCGTTTTTTCTCTTTCTCTGTGGGTTTTCTTGGGATATAAAGGA
>CAIUCY010000149.1 GCA_903897765.1 uncultured Candidatus Marinamargulisbacteria bacterium
CGATATCATATGATGCAAAAAGGCATTTAATGAATCCTCGATGTTGAAATAATACTCAGGATCTCTTGCGTCGGGAAAATTGTGTAAATAGGCCTCAACCGCAAGTCTGTAAAACTTTTCGGCCTGATTTAAGTTTCCTGCTTTCTCATGTTCTATGGCTTTCGAATTTAACGCTATTGAATGATGGTAGTGTGCCTCAGAACCTATTTCTAGAGAAATAATTTTCGTTTTCAAAGCAACCCCCGTTTAGCAAACAATCTCTGTTTAATTTATCGAACAAACTTAGGTAGAATTTCAGAAAATATATTTAAATAAGTGAAATTTCCAAACGTATTGTTCGATAACTGTCTGAAAAGAATGTTTTTGGAGGGAAGAGGATTAAGGAATGAACCTCAATGAAGCTAGGTCGATCGGCTTTGTTTCTATATTGTTTGACCTCGCTTGTCCTGGGCGCACCCTCGGTCGTCCAGAATAGCCCCTTCACCCAGCTCAGCCTCGACCCGTTCACCCATTCCCTTCAACTTTGGAAACAGTCGCACACGCTTCAAAAGGCGATCAAAACGAAGTCGTCCGACCTTGTTAAAGCCATCTATTCAGCGGGGTTTAAAGCGGTTTCCTCCAATGGTGATGAGGACATCCTCTTCCTTATCCATGAAGCCCGTTTCACTATGAGCCTTGGCGACATATTCATTAAAGGGGGCGCTTACTCCCATCTTTTGACACCACCACCCCTTGTCCTAAAACCCTTCTCCACACTCGGAAGCTATCAACAAACCCTGCAAAACACCTCTAATGTCAGTATTAGTTGGCAAAACGATACGCCCGCCGATATTGCCTATCAACAACTGCTTAAACAACAAAATGAGGAGTGGGTCATTGTCAGCATGAATATCGACAACACTGTCGCCAGCCTGAATATAAGCGATGGGGCGGGCACGTATGTCATCCGAAAGATCTTGCGAAGCCACGATTACATCGATAGCGATGGAGAATCAAGCCTTGGCGACCTCTCGAATCCAGCTCGAGCCAAAGTGATTTCTTTTGATATCACACCACCCGATTTTGTATCTGGGTGCGTCGTAAGTTTTATTAATAGTTGCTATCACTGGCACTTTACCCTAGCTGAACAAGTCCAAATCGAACTGACCATTAAAACCAATGACGATAAACCCTATTACCATCTTTCGCAAATGGCTCAAGCTGGCCCCTGCGACCTTTTTTGGAATGGCGAAAACCCAAAAGGCAACAGGTCAGATGGCCGCTATACTTACGAGTTAACCTTAATGGACCTGCTCGGAAATCGTTCACCGCCTTCGATGAAACAGGCCAAAAGAGCTCGGTCTCCTTCTCTATCCTTGCCGATATAACGCCACCCCATATCACCACCCTTAATGATCTATTTTTTACTCAACAGGAATCAACTTTTCGTTATTCCTTTATGACTAGCGAAGCAGGGGATCTTCAAATATTCCTTGGCCCGCTTCTCATCACAAAAAATATTCTCACAGGGCAAGGACAAGTCAATATCGATGCGTCCGCACTCCCCAGTGGCCGTTACTCAAGCCAATTGATCTTGACTGATGGGGCGGGGAACCGCACGATTCAAACCTTTAATGTCATTATTAACACAGACGTCCCCAACCTAGAGCTAACCTCATTTCCGACCGAACTGAATAACGAAACCGTGACCACCTTTAGTTATTATTTAGGTAACACTCTTTATGACATGACAAACCTAGCACTCGATCTTTATCTCGAAGACGCCGACGCGCCACCTTTTCCCCTCGGAACTGGGTATACACCCTACCAAATCATTACGTTTGATGAAAACCTTTTTGAGCGAGTCCTTGTACAAAATGGAGCTTATTCGTTGTTATTAAAACTTAACATCAAAGGGCAACTTGCCCTTGAACAAAGTAACGTGATCAACGTCGCGCTATACCCTGCACAAATCGAGCTTTCTGATTTTGGCCCCCTCTCCCTAAATGTAAAAGATGGCCGATTTGAGTCACTTAAAGAAGCTACGATCGAACTCTTAGGTGTCTCAGGAAATCAGCTTGCCACACTTCTGAACACTTCGAATTTAAATGTTGGCGAACACCTCATTTCATTACCTGACACTCTACCGGACGGTATCTATCGGTTATCGGTAGATATCGTGTCATGGGGCGGAAAACACACTCGGAAAACCAGCAGCTACATTGTCGACCATACTCTCCCAACCCTTAAAGACGTCATTCTTCTTGGCAACCCTAATAATTTCAATCAACCGTTGGAGCTACAGTTAGCTCTGTCCGACCCACTCCCCTTTCGAGACATTGCCTTGTTCTTAATGGGGACCTGTGTAGTCAGTCAAAATACCATCATCAACCCTTCAGCATGTGTCCTAACATTTAATGCTCTGGTTTCAGGAGAAAAACTCCCTGATGGTCATTACCCGCTAGAAATAAAGGTATCCGACGTCGCCGGTAATACCACCGTGCAGACTATTTCTCTCGACATTGACACGCTTGTCCCTATCATCATAAGCAGTAGCCTTGAACCGACCCTCTTTGCACCGGGTAACGACGACACCGCACAAGCAACATGGTTCTCCTTGACCAGCAATGAACCCGTTCGGGCCAAACTTTGGGTCTTTGACACGGCCAATACGCTAATCCGAACGATTCAAGAGGCCAGCTTTTCCTGTTTCATCCAACTGGATTGGGATGGATACACGAAGGACTACGTCGTCAAAGATGGACGATATCGACTGGTTCTGGAGCTGACAGATGCCGCGGGGAATGTAACTCGTAGCAGCCCCAATACGGTTGAGATCGTTCGTTCTCGCCAAACCCTGAGTGGACTGCGATTGTCCCAAACAAAAATATCGTCGGGGAAAATGCTCACGATACAATTTGTAAACGCCATAACCGGCAACCTCAAAACAAGTGTCTATAATTTAGAGGGAGTCTGCATAAAGACCCTACTCAGCGGAAATGTTTGTGTCGGCGATAATACCCTGACATGGAATACACTATCCGAAGGAGGAACACCCCTTGCGGAGGGATTATGTGATTGTTTTCAGCTTTTCATCCCTTGATAAAAGCACCCAAAAAACCTTCAAACTATCTTTATCCATCGATAATACGCCCCCAACGATCTATAACTTTGCCCTTAACTCGAGTTATTTTCTTCGAAACACAGCGACCAACCTGCAAGTCAGCTTTAAGCTCTTTGAACCGGTCTCATACAATATAGGGCTTTTCTCATCAAATCGGGTATTTATTGAGCCTCTTCAAAGGGGCCATATTGAGTCTGGTCTTCACACTATTTCTCTTGAAACGATCTCTTCCAACCTAGGTGTGGGCGTCTATTTCATTGGGACAAAGTTTACCGATGAGGTGGGCAATGAGGCCCGATCCTTTGCCACGCTTAATATCATTAATACCATAACAACCGATATCCTTAGCGACAAATCCTTGTATATTTTTACGCCCGATGGTGATGCTATCAACGAAACCATCACGCCAAAACTATCCTTGTCAGGGGTAGGCAGCAAAACTGTCCTCGTCAGGGTTAAAACCGACACCGGCAAGGATGTGATCACACTTGCGCGTTTGGATCATTATTCGCCCATCGAGGTCGATTGTGAATGGAACGGGAAAAATGCGGAGGGACTCACCTCGCCTGAAGGCTTGTATCATTTAATCGCCTACGAAAAAGACGAATGGGGCAACGAGAAAACTATCGATATCCCCATCGCCTTGATCACCCAAAAGATCAAGCTTCAAACCCAAGACAATGGCAGCACCTTTTCGTTCAATCATGATGGTCGACAAGATGTGCTCAACTATGGCCTTCGATTGATCTATCCTGAACCCCTTACTGAATTGTCGGGATATAAAATGGGAGCTGACCTACATATACAGGTATGGCAAGCGGACACCCTGTTATCAGAAAAAACGGTTCAACTCATCGACAAGTATGAAGGGACCCTTGAGGACAGTCTCGTCCCCCATGAAGGCCCGTTTTCATTAAAATTCATGGGGGAAGATCAAAATCGGATAGCGATCGAAATAACAACCCTCAACTACCTTAACGATTTAACACCCCCACAAGCGGGAACGCTAGATGCTCTGATCGAATCATCTCTTATGATCACGGATACCACCGACCCACGACTCAGCATAAAGAGCTTATTTAGGGTGTGTACGGTGGATGCTATCGTCGAAGGCGAGGGTTCGGCAACAGCCTATGTTTACTCTGAAAAGGGGTTGTTATTTACAGCCAGTGCAAATAAGGGAGTCTTTTACCTTCGACAGATCGTCGGCACGGAAGGACTCAATCAACTTAACTACCAATTGATTGATAACGCAGGTAATATCGCTCCCACGCAGAGTGTTGCCTACACGATCGACCTCACCCCGCCGGCGATCGTATCAGTCAACGTCGGCAAGTATTTTAAAGTCGGGTCCTATACGATCACAGTAAATTTTTCAGAGCCACTCGCGAGTGTCCCAAATCTATCCCTTTTAATGAATAGCAACCATCTAGAGAGCTGGTCTGGAAAAACTGGACAGTGTGTTAAGTGGAAAACTGCCTTAAACTGAAGATGAAAAGGGGCAGTACAAATGACAAAAAGACAACGACGGAATCACGGATCCGCCTTCAAAG
>CAIUCY010000150.1 GCA_903897765.1 uncultured Candidatus Marinamargulisbacteria bacterium
CATGGCCTTCGAAATAGTTGTTATGTTTGATCATGAATGCCCCCATTCTTTAAATTAGCTGTGGCGATATTTATTGATCTCTTGACGATATTCAATCGCTTTTTTAGAGGCGAGGTTGGCAAAGTCCTTGTCATTACTTGCATAAAGAATATCGCGTGAGACATTAAAAAGGCACTGATTTTTGCTCGTTGTGCAGGCACCCAAAACCTCTTTTATCGATCCCCCTTGAGCACCAATGCCCGGAATAAGAAAAAAACTATCCGGAGTGGCCTTTGTTACGACACCTACATGCTCGGGACGAGTCGCGCCGACAACAACACCGCAATTCAGATATTTATCATTGAGTTTCGCGACTTCTTTTGCCATATGCTCAAAAACATATTCCCCATTTTCTAAACGATAGGTTTGAATTTGGTTGGCACTAGGGTTAGAGGTTAATACAAGGACAAACTGGTATTTATCTTTATATTCACAAAAGGGAATGATGGCATCACTGCCCATATAGGCGTTTAACGTTACCGCATCAACTTTAAGATCATCGTAAGCCGCCTTAGCATAACGCTGCGCTGTATTGCCGATATCCCCTCGCTTCACATCGAGAATAACAGGGATCTCTTTCGGGATATAGTGAATGATCTGACTGAGCTGATCCATCCCTTTTAGACCATAGGCTTCAAAAAAGGCACTGTTTGGTTTATAGGCGATCACTTTGTCATAGGTCGCATCAATAATATATTTTGCGAAAGAGAGCAAGGGATATTTATCATGACGAAGATAACTCGGGATCTTGGTATCATCAATATCCAACCCCACAACAAGCGTCGAATCGTTATTGGTTAATGACTTGTAAAACTTATCTTTAAAGGAAAGCGACACTTTGGGCACATTAAATCCCGAGATCGTGCTTTGTCAGAAGCGTGTCATACTTGAGACCTTCAGCTTCGATAGCGGCTTGAGCGCCTTGAAGTCGATCGATCGTCCCCAAAATGCCAACAACGTTATAACCCAACTCTCTAAGCACTTTCGCCGCCATAATAGCCGCGCCGCCTGTGGTAAGGATATCTTCAATAATAAGAATGTGCTTGGCCCCTTCGATACGACCTTCGATCCGCTTTGAGGTGCCATAATCTTTTTGATCTTTTCGAACGATGACAAAGTTCTTTTTAACTTTCGGACTAATGGCTGCTACAATAGCAACAGCACCAAGTTCGGGTGCGGCGAGGAGATCGACCTGTGGGTAATCTTTGGCGATCTTACTAGCGAAGGCATCACTTAATTCACCGAGGATCTCATAATTCGTCTCAAAGAGATATTTGTCGAGGTAATATTTACTGATCTGACCTGAACGAAGCACGAACTCACCTTCAAGGTAAGCCGCTGCTTTGATCTTCTCCCCCAAGGTCGCCATTATTTAAACGGTTCCACCTTGGATAATAAATACTTTTTGATTGGGAGGGAGTTTCAAAACTTCAGCACTAGCGGGTAGTGGAAGGTCGGAAATTCTCATCTCGGCCCCAATATCCATGCCGGTAACATCGGGCTCGATATAGTGGGGGATTTCACCCGGAAGAACATTCAGTACAAGCACATTCACTAATTGCTTGAGCGAGCCGCCCTTTTTTGTCCCGACGGCGATACCCAAAGGTTTGATCGGAACGCGAACTTTAACTTTTTCGTCTTCTTTGACCATCTTAAAATCGATATGAACGACTTCTTTCGTCAAGGGGTGAAGTTGAAGCTCGTAAGGAACAGCATCGTAGCTTTTGCCGCCGAGTTTGATCTCGTAAAGATTGTTTTTGCCATTACCCGTGAAGAGGGACTTCCGGATCTCGATATAATTCATGGTGAGGGGAATGCTTTCTTGCGCTTTTCCGTAAAGATTACCGATGAGAAACCCTTGGTCGCGGAGCTTTTTAACAGCCTCTTTGCCGATCTCTTTTCTCTCTTGCGCATCAATTGTAATCTTCTTTAACATGTTCAGAGTCACCCGTCCTTCATTTATCTGTTTGAAATGTACACACAAAAAACGCAGTCATCGTAACATATAGGCGACTATTGAACAACTGGCGATTTACCTTATCGGGATAAAGACGTATACTGTAACTCCTCTCAAGTGGGGGTGTATTTGGCTTCGACATTTTGCTTTTCCATCAAGGGGAGCGAGCCGAGGAGGTGCCTGGCCTCGTTAAAAGGCACAACTAAAACAAATGCTAACGCAAATGCTTTTAAAAACTGTTTCGCGGCAGACCTCGCGTTAGCTGCTTAATTTAATTAGGTAGCGCATCCGGTTGGGCCCGTCAGAGTTCAACCACGATGACATTTTCTGACTTGGTTCGTCGGACTGCCATGATCGACGTTCGACACTTCATGGCTTACGAAACAGGCATTTGTCGCTGGAGACCTGTTTCGAACACCTAAACAACGACTACGCTCGTAGTGCCTATTTTTGGAAGCCTTATGGACAGGGGTTCGACTCCCCTCACCTCCACCAGAAACCGCTGACAGCCAAGTGCTGTCTGGGCTTGCGGGTTCGACATAGAAGCCTAATTTTTCATGCTAGATATCGAATTTCTCCTTTCCTGGGATCATCGTGAATTGGATCTCAAGGGCATCCTTTCTGCAATCGATTCGGTCAATCAACTTTGTTAGCTGCATGCGATGCGTGTGGCTATCGCTAAACGGGTATTCTGCTCGATAGCTGACAAACAGCTTTTTGACCTCGGCTATGGGCAATAGATCTTCTCTCGTCTGGTTAATCACGATTTGTTGCTTGAAGATCGCAGCTTGGGTCTGTTTTTCTTCGGTTTCGAGTTCATTCAGTTTGTTGTTAATCAATTCTCGGATACTGTAACATTCTTTCTGTAAAATTCAAAAAACG
>CAIUCY010000151.1 GCA_903897765.1 uncultured Candidatus Marinamargulisbacteria bacterium
ACTTGTTGTCGTCGTGGCACGGTTCAAAGATAGATTTAAGCAACTAGAAGTCGCTTAATGGGGAAGTTTACGATGCTAAATTGCGAACATTTCTGGACAGGATCAACATTACTTGTTGAATGTTAATTCTTTTATCTTCTTCTTTTAATGTCGCTACATTATCTATTAATATAGTGGACCGGTTGTTCTCGTCGTTGCCTCTATTTTTCCTCATAATTAATCTCTCCTATGCTATCGATTAGACAGAAAGGAAGTTAATTACAGGAAGCAAAGCTCCTGAACAAGTTTGTGAAATTGGGGGATTACGTGAACAACATACCGAATAATCGATATGTTATTTCAACTGTAACGGCGGAGCGGCGGGTAACGGCACGGCGACGAGAACGGTCTATGTGCAAACGCGAGATAATATGCAAAACAGCTTGAACCTCTCAGCTAAACAAAACAGTCTTCCTCTTCAACTATTTAGTGTTATGCCCGCTTTTTTCAGAACTAAACATGGTTTTATTATGGTGCATCGTCAAATATCGCTTAAAGTCGTTCCAGCAGCCTCTGATAGTAATCTAACTCGCAAATTCTTGCTTTTATATTTTTGAATTTCTTTTGATCCCTCGAGAGAGCTGAGAACACGAGATACTTTTTTGCTGAAGTGATCCCTTTTCTCTCCGCGTATATCGATCTTGTGTTTTTTTAGAATTCTTGCTGCTATTGATTCCCTCGTAGCCGATTGATTCGGACATTCACGTAAAACAGCAAATATAGCACATCTAATTTCATTTTTAGACAAAACCTCGTCGGCGCCATTCGTTTGTGATCCTGTTTTCCCCGTTATCTCGATATTCTTGGCTCTAAAAACTTGGGAGGCTGGTTTCTCTATGTCATTTTCAATACTAAACCCCATTTTCAATGCATGTCTAAAGATCTTCGAAGCGGCACTAGAAAGCCTTTCACTAATTTCTCGCTTCGATTTTATAAACTTACCATAATTATAGGCGATACTTCGCTCCGTGCTATTTAGAGTATCGTTTTCTTTGCCCCAGTGAGATAACGCGAACCAAACATTTGCATCTTCTGGCAGATTATTATTGCTACTTTCACTATCAATATCCCATAGCAATTTTTGTTTTGGAATGGATGGCGTTTTATCTAATTTCTCCTTGCTTGGAGCGAATAGCTCATTTGCCTTATTAACTATAAACTTAATATCATTAAGTCGAGAGGTATTAACGCCTGAGAGAGGATCTTTGTCATTGCTCTGTACTTCTTCAGCAACAACACCACTATCATAAGCATCCTTATCTGAAATGCCTTTATTGGGCTGGTTCTCTGGATTAGGATCGTCAATAAACTCTTCATCAACATTATCATCAGTGTCCGAATATGCGCCATTGGTATAGGATGTGCTTTCGTTGTAATGATAATCGGTGTTTTTTCCCGACTTTTCATGCTTTGTATTTGAATCATATTCTTCTGAGTTTTCATGATTTTTACTATTTTTTTCAAGCAATATCCAAAGCGGTTCTAATGATTTCTGTCTGCTCGAATAATATTCAGCTCCGCGTACTCTAAAAAACTGCCATCCCTCTATTCTCGTTAGAAATTTCTCTCGAGCTATATCTGCATATGCTTGTTCAGGGCCATGCCACTTATCCCCATCACATTCGATTGCTATCTTTGTTCCATTTGATAAAAGAATAACTAAATCGATTCGATATTTTCCTTTGACTACTTCATACTGTGGAATGACTGCAAAACCTTTATCTACAATGTCATTATGCACATCAACCTCAAACCAACTTTCAAACGGCTCAGGCTGACTCCCTAGATGCCGATCAATTTTTTTATAGTTAACGCGCCTGTTTTCTTTATAATTCAAGAAATGATCTAGAATTTTATATCTCAAATCTTCCGTATTGCTTAAATCTTCTATTTGAATTGAATGAAAAAGCCAAACCTGTTCACGAGCGCGACTAACAGCAACATTGAATCTTTGTTCATCCTCTCTCTTTGTGAGAGCAGCCCGCTGATGATTGTGCGCCGTAACAAGGCTCAGGAATATAATATCTCGCTCATCACCCTGAAAACTCGTTGAATTCCCACATAATATATTCCGTTTAAGGTATTCAGCTTCACCTATCTTTTTAAGTAGAAGCCCTTCAATTATAACGGCTTGTTGTGTGCCTTGAAGCGTGATGACCCCAAATGACTTATTCGCATATTTACTATCTTTAATTAGAACCGAAATAGTTGAAGCGATTTCCTCTGCTTCGACAAGGTTACAAATTAACTGCGAACGACCTTCAACAAAACCGGACTTGCAAAACACATGCTTTAAAGGTTCAAGTCTGCTCTCTGAATACTGTTTTAGAGGATATAGGCTCTTTCCATCAGGAGCATAGAAGTATTTATTTGAAAATTCAATAATCTCGGGCATGCACCTAAAATGTTCCCTAAGAACAATCATTCCTTCACAGAAAAGTTTAGCATGGTCAAAAAAGCTTGTTGAAATTCCATAGAAGTTCGCAAAGGGAATACCTGTTAAGTGCCTATGAATGAATGGATCCATGATAGTAGCATTAACCCCAACATATTCCGGTGAGGTTTGTTTATCGTCTCCCACGATTATGATATTTTTAGAGAGATACAGAAGGAAAATAGCATCAGGCCCAAGCTGACTTGCCTCGTCGATTATAACGTAGTCATACATTCCTCTGCGGGGATAAACCGTTTCTGCCACTTTATAAAGAGGCATAATCCAGCAAGGAACAGAATCCTTGCAGTAGTCCATTTGAACTTGGGCTTCCTTGCGAAACTTCAGAGCCCTCGGACCGATCCCAGTTTTCCCAATATTACGAACAGCAAGCACCCAAGCATCAAGATGCTGCCTTAACTTCCTATTTGAACTTAGGGTTTCGAGAACTTGGTGCCAAGCTTTCTTCGATCCGAGGGTTTTTATACAAGAAAACTCATAATTATCCAGTTCTGCTAGCTGGTTTGATAGTTTCTCTTCTATGTAGTCGCTCAGTAAGTATTGCACTTGATTGAGGGCGTGTCGGTGGTATATTGCACCTTCTAAATGTGTTAAATTTTCAACATTGAAATTAGATGACAATATGTCAGACACTAAAACTGGAAAAATTTCTAATAGTTTCTTTTCAAGCTCGTAATACTGATTAACTAATCGTTTCTGTTCAATTAACTCTAACAGGTCTGATAAATATTTATCATATAAATCAAGGCTAAGTTCATTGATTGCCCCTGAAATATCTCCTGCAATCGGATGCAGGTCATCTTTGAGCAGGTAATTGCTAGCCTCAAGTAGAACCTTTCTCAATTCCGCCTCTTGATCTTTCAGATTGCTAAATTCAGCGAGACTAATATAACGTTGCACTTCATTCTTTGTTAAGCTTAATATATCGGGCCTAATTGATGACGAGCAGACAACGTCATCAATACATTGCATACATTCCTTAACTAGAAAGACAGCAGCCTCAACATCATTTGCGAGTTTCTCTATATATGAGCTCCTTTTGCTGTACCCTTCTGTAGCCTGATAGTTGGGAAGAAGCCCAAGCCAAGTATTCTCTAGTTCATAGAAATCCTGTTGAATCTCAATGTCATCCAAAACCGATACGAATTCATCCAAGGTGTCACATGGACTATTGTTAACTTTGACAGCTTCAATAAAATAAAGTTTTTCTTTTGTGTTTTGTGGCAAAAATGCTTTCTTTAAGTTGAATGAAATTCCCTCAAGACGATTGCCCTCTTTTAAATAATTCAGCAAGTGTTGAGCATCATTTTTTAAATGTATTAAATTAATATCGGATGGATAAGAAATTGACATAGATCTATATCTTATAACAAGAACATCGTTTGGATGTTTGGTTAGGAATCCTTTTGTCTTATTGACCCTATCTTCCCAAGTTTCAAGAGATTTACACTCATTAACTATCCGTGAAATACATGAAAGCTGACTTTGATCTAATTGGGCAATTATTCTATATAACGCCCCAAGGGTTTCACTCAAATACTGGTAGTCCGAAGTTCTAACAAGCTCAGAAGCTCGATTATTTTCCTGATGATTCACCGATTGCTCACATAGGGCTCTCAATTTATGAAGAACTTCAGACGGTGGAAGACTATCTGGGGAAGGAATACTGCAATTTAACACATGTTTATCAGCTTTATCAAAAAGATCTTTTAATCTTATAAAGTCTTTCAATTCCTTAACATAGCCAAGACTTTCGATATCATGAAATACATCTTTGTACCAATTATATTGCACCTGTTCACGCTCTAAGCGCTCTGCTATTTCTATTAAGGTTCCCGTGTACTTTGAGTTGATTTCTTGTTTTCTGACAGCCTTTTCTTTCACCGCAACTAAGTCATTATAAGTAGTCGCTTTATGCTTTCTGATGAGAGTTAATTTCTCTTCATTGTGGCTAATTTCTTTTTTGTAGACATTTAAATCAGCCCTTGAGAGTTCATCATTTATTGCATTGACGCTCGACTTTAAATCTTGAATTGAAGTTGAATCTCCACTCAATAAATTTACGGTTAGGCTCTTATATTCATCGGGAAGCTTGTCTTTAAGTACTTCGAGCGCTCTCTTTGAGTATGCAGTTACTAATATTTTTTTACCATTTGCTAACAGATGGCAGATTAAATTCGCGATTGTGTGTGATTTTCCTGTTCCGGGTGGGCCTTGCACCAACACCTTCTTGTTGCCCGACGCTTTTTGAATGATCTCAATTTGTTCATCATTGTACTTCTTAGGAAAATAAATAATATCTGGCATACCTTGAACTCGACTACTTCCATCGTTCGGACCATCATCTTGTTCATTTTGATCCTGATTCAGACCGTCTACTAAATCATTAAGCGAGGGGATGTTCAGTGATGCATCTGATGCATCGATATCTTTAATAATGGCCTCATAAAGCGCAGTAAAACTCCTGGTATTCCTTTTTCTAAGCATTAATGCCGGGGCAAAGAAAATAGATGGATGGTCAGGCATCAGATTGGGGCAAGTGTTGCTATTTGTAAATTGACTTTGAGAATGTATTCTGTCAGAAAACAGTTGAATCGCATCCAAAGCGTTCACATTGAAAGGATTATCAAGAACCTCCTTAACTTTCAGAAGTTCGAGAGCCTTATTCTCGGCATCGACCACTACTGAAGGGTCAAATACTGAATTAAGATCGATTATCGAGTCTGTTTCTATTTGGATTGTATTTTCTGCACTAACCGTTACCGCAACGAAAGAATCTCTATTCGAAGTCTCAAAAACTATATCAACCTTAGAGATAAAGGCATGTCTTCGAATTTGCGGATTATTTTCACTAGCCTTAAAAAACATTAATCCAGTTCCGATTACAAGCTCGAACTCCTCACCAAACTGCTGAGTCTTGTTGTAGAGGTTGAAAAGTTTTTGATATATCGTTGCAATTTTTTGATAGGCTAAATACTCTTTTTCATAAATAGATAATTGCTCTTTATAGCCGATCATATGCTCAAGCCAGATCCCATTGATATACTTATCAAACATTACTTTTATCTCAGGAAAGTCATCAATGATGAATAAGTCCCCATTTATAGACGTTTGTTGTTTTAACACTGGCCCACTATCCTCATTTAATAATGAGGATGCATCGATCCAATGAACTAAAGGGACTGAGGGTAACGGAAAGGTTGGCTTTAGCGGCTGAGTAGGTTTGTATACCTTAATCCAATAATCACTATGTTCTTTATCAAAACTGTCTTGAGTTACACAGCTGATCAATGGATCTTCAGGTATATCTGCTAACCAAATCACTTCAGGATATTGGGTGGGGGACGTCTCAATATCTCTTACTGAATTGTTTCTGAGCTTTGAGAATTCGTATAAATATTTAAATATTTGAAGGTATTTCTCTTTGTTCATAGAAGCAATATCTCCCCAAAGTCAGTCAACCGAAGCTCTTCACCGGTCTTCTCAATTGCGCTTATTTCCAATAATTCACGCACGTTACGGTAAACTATTGCCTTCGTATACCCGAGTTTCTGAGCGACCTGAACAGTGGTAGCCTCTATTTGTTTTCTAGTAATTTCCAGTATTGATGCTTGAGTGGCATTCAGCGTGTAATTCATCTTTGGCAAAGTGATGATTTGTTTGGGATCTTCTTCAGTTACATAGACTATTTTCTTGATATGTTTAGAACGAGCATAGGCAGCAAATAAAAGCGCTAAACTTTTTGGTTTGCGCCCTGAAGTTACATCTACGATTATCTCATCTTTTTGGGGAATCTCATCAATAAGACCAACTACTTGTTTGGCAATACCAACAATATCATAAATATCCGTGGCCACTTTATCAACTTTGAGAACTGAACCTAAAGACGCCTCGATAAGCTTGATGCTTTCCTTCATCGTCTCATTAGGCGTCCTATCAACCAACAGAATGATCCGATCCACGGAAAAGCGGTTAGCAGAAGCAACGATAGAGTAGCTATTATAGATAGTCGCCAGAAGTACTCGAGCCATTGCAACCTAGTATAAGCAATGGCACATATTAATGCAATAGTTTAACAATGAGTATACTTAAATAGTATAACGGTATCCCGGTAAAAAGTATTCTTAACGAAAGACGAAATAGCTAAGACCATAAAGCTAATCGTCACCTAGAATCACTTGTGAATATTTGATATTCTTACAAGAAAGAGGTGCCCAAAATGAACGATAACAATTCACAACCTACTCGAATCAAAGTCATTGGTGTTGGTGGTGGCGGTAACAATGCAGTCAATCGAATGATCGAAGGTGGACTTGATGACGTTGAATACTGGTCTATTCACGATACCTTCAAAAAACCTAATACAAATCCTCTCAAGAAGGTACTAAAAGTTGGTAAAGATGTTGGAACTGGTTCTGATCCTGCGGCAGGGAAATTGGCAGCAGAAGAAAGTATTGAAGAGATCCGCCAAATATTTGCGAATACCGATATGGTGTTTGTTGCGGCTGGACTTGGCAGCGGGTTTGGAACAGGCGCTGCTCCGGTCGTAGCAAAAGCTGCGAAGGATGCAGGGGTATTAACAATCGGCGTAGTAACCAAGCCTTTCCGTTTTGAAGGACCTGTCACGATGAAATACGCTGAGGATGGAATTTTGGAAATGAAGAAGTCTGTAGACGCTCTTATTGTCATCGAAAACGACAACCTAATGAAGGTGGTTGAGCAGAATACGTCCATTAAGGATGCATTCGGTTTGGGGACAGAAGTTTTGTATAAAGCTATTCAAGGTATTTCAACTTTGATAACGAAAACAGGCTACATAAATTCTGATTTTGCTAATGTTCAGACAGTATTAAAAGATGCAGGCACAGCCTATATTGGCATCGGAACTGGTTCAGGTGTTGATAGGGCAAAAGTAGCCGCTCAAAAAGCTCTCGAAAGCCCATTGCTCTCAGGAAAATTTGCGGGTGCAAAAAGGGTTCTTCTAAATATCGCTGGAAACAGCAAATTGTCATTGGTCGAAGTTCAAGAAGCTGCCGAAATGGTTCAGAATATGGCTGATGCTGATGTCAACATTATATTTGGTACTATTATCGATGAAACCTTGAATGATGAGGTCGTTGTCACTGTAGTCTCTGCGGGGGATGCTTCTACAATAAATACAATCCCAGACAAGAAATTCGCACAAGCAACACAGACTTTTTCTAAAATGTTAGATGATGAGGATGTTGATGATCTAATGCCTGCGTTTCTTATGGGTAGCAGGTAGAGGATTGGCTGTAAGTCGATTAAACTTATGAGTCAAACCTTTGTACTTGGGGATATTCATGGCAACTATTCGGGCCTTGTCCAATGTCTTGAACAGTCGAAATTCGATATTGAGAATGATGAACTAATTATTCTTGGTGACGTCATCGATCGAGGAGATGATTCCTTCCGGTGCGTTGAACTGTTGCTCAAAATAAAGGATCTCATTCTCATTCGCGGTTCTCACGAAATATTTATTCTCGATAGGATAAAGACAAATATCGCATCCTTAACGTGGTTGGTTAATGGTGGTGACAAGACACTTCAATCCTATGGCATCGAGGATACTTATAAATTTGAGCAAATTAGCAAAGGCACCCGAATACAGTGCGACATTCCCCTGAGGCATAGGCGATTCTATGAATCATCGAAGCGGTACTATGTTGAAGAAAACTCGCTTTTTGTTCACGCAGCGTTTTCGCCAGATGTACAACTAAAGAATAACAGTGACAAAACTCTCCTCTGGGACCGTACTATGTTTGAGAATATGGAACGGACAAAAACTCCCATTAACAATACATTCGAAAACGTGTTTATTGGTCATACACCTACAATAAATTTTGGCACCACAAAACCCATCAATATAGGCAACCTATGGAACCTCGATACAGGGTCAGGCTATAAAGATGGTTTGCTCACGTTAATGAATGTATCGACTAAAGAATATTGGCAGTCAAAATAGTTAACTCAAAATTATCACAAAAAAAACACAGCCATCCCATAGGCTACCGCAACTGACTGCGATTTCCTTGTAATTACTGGGTTCTGAGGTTGATTTTCAAACTATGAAATTGCGATTTTTATAACGTCTCCTTTTTGATGAATTGATGCTGTCCCACAGACTACATTGCAAACCCCGGCAAATAGGCTTGATTCGGAGTTGCACACATGCGAGGTGGGTCAGGTGCTGTCCCATAGGCCTCAATAATCTTGAAC
>CAIUCY010000152.1 GCA_903897765.1 uncultured Candidatus Marinamargulisbacteria bacterium
GTGTGAACCTCATTTCAACTGTAGAAAGATTTTTTCTATTAACAAGTCTTGGCGTAGGCATTTTTCTCATCGATGATATAAAGGACACGTTACAAGAAAATCACCGTAATCATTACTTGCTAACTTTGACGTTGGTCTCGTGTGTTTTAATTTTCCTTCCCGTTCCTCACCCTCAATTTATAAATATGCTTAGCTACCTTACTCATCAAATCGGATTTATTGGAATTTTATTAAGTCTGACAGGAACCTTGTATTTGAATGGCAGACATTATGGGTTGAATAAATTGACGATAGGTTTTTCTTCGGCCCTATTAGCTCTTGTTGCTTTTCTTCCTCGGACAGAGTTCTCCATCCTTTCTTTTATTGGCCTCGTAGGACTATCCGTTATCATTATAGACTTTATTACCCGTCGAACCACACATCGGTCCCTTTTTAATTTCAGATCGATCATTGAATTTATTCAGTCGAGAATGATCTTTAAGTTTGTTTCTGCCTTTACGCTGTTGATCATTTTTGCCATCCTAGGAACATCCTTCTCGATCTTAACCCTTACTCGTAATGCCATTATTCAAAATGAACATAAGATATTTGTAAGAATGGCTTATAGTCTTAAAACTGAAATTGAAAACACCATCGAAAATAACTCTCAGTATCTAGATCAACTTAAGAAAAATCCGAATATTGATATTAACAATTTATTGATCACAGGTGCATTCTTTTATGATGCAGTTAGACGAAACCCTGCTGTAAAAGAGCTCATGCTCCTAACGACAAACCATATTAAGGCCGTTCATAGTGACAATCATTTCATTAATGCAGAAGCGTCCCCAGCAACGAAACCTCTCTATGATCTAGCTATAAAACATAACTTGGTTATTAAGAAATATATTGCTTTTCAAAATGATCTTATTTTTGTATCTATCCCTGTCCTTAATCCTGAGGAAACAGCCTGTATCTTTAGCTTAGCGGCATTCTTTAATGTCAACCACTTAACGTCACTCTTTGATCAACTTCAAAAGGGCACCCAGCTGGATATTGACCTTGTTAACTCGCATTATTATTCCATACAACAGCATAATTTTCTTTCTGCGACCGATTCATTAAGAAGAGTTAACTTGAAACAGAATGGATTCCAAAAATTGACATATCAAGGTGAGTCTTACTTCGTCTCCTTAATGTACGATCCCGACCTAGACATTACTTATATCGTCAAGCAAAAGGAGAGCATTGCCTTATCCGGTGTCTTGAAAGGAGAAGAAAACGCCCTCATTATTTTATTCGGATCAACTTTATTATTTATTTTTCTCGGACTTATCCTCGCTCTCATTTTTGAAAACCCCATCAAGATCATCAGTGCAGGACTTTCTGAATTTAGGAAAGGAAACCTTGACCATCAAATCCAATTAAATAACACAGATGAAATGGGACAATTAGCTCAATCGCTCAACGAAATGACGTCGGATTTAAAATCACTATTTATGATAAAGACTAAGTCTGAACAGCTTGCCTTAATTTCTACTATGGCGGTCACACTCAATCATGAGATCAAAAATCCACTTACCTCCATTCAAATGGCGACCCATCTTATTAGAAAAAAGCTACGCCCCAAAGATTTAAATGAATTTTTGCCTATTCTCGATCTTTTGGATTCAAACGAAAAACGCATAGAAGCCTTGA
>CAIUCY010000153.1 GCA_903897765.1 uncultured Candidatus Marinamargulisbacteria bacterium
ATACCCTCCATGGTCAGATTTTAGATGATTTGATTCGCAAGTTTGACATAGCACGTAATCGTCAGCTATATTTATATTAGCAGTCTTGCAAATAGACTGCTAATATATTTTCAGTAGGAAGGCCGTAATGAATAATAATCAGGAAGCTAATCTTAAAGAAGCTTTAAATATTGGATTAAAGCAAATCGAAGTATTTTTTTCTATTTTGCAAAGCCTTGAGCAAAAAGCAGGAATCTTTGTAGGTTTTATCAGTATTATAATTGCTGAAGTTATAAGGGTTTTGCTTTCAAGGGACATTGTATTTAATTGTTTTGAATCTGTTATATTGTTTTTTGGCGTTGGTCTTTTATTTGCCTCAATGGTTACATTTGTGCTTGTACTTCAATCAAAAACATATCGCATTGACCCAAACATCCATGCAGTTATTCTCACTCACGGCAACAAATCTTCTTTGGATTTCAATAAACAGTTAGTCGTTAATTTTAATGATGCGATTGAAAATAATACCGAGATATTAAACGCTAAAGCTAAACTATTTAGGTTGGGTACTTGGTTTTTGCTTGGCTTCATTGTTCTATTCGTGATTGTTGGCGCTAGCAGACTTATTTCAAATAATACGAATTTTGAGAAAGGAGGTAAATATACAATGACCGATGAATATATTAAACCGGTTGAAATGCCTGCTGTCGATACATCTATAAGCAGAAATGTCGAAAAAGGACTTTTTTCGAATGACACCAAGATATTTAGTGCTAGCGGAATCAATACTCCCTCAAGTAATTATGGGAAAATTCAAGGAACGAATGGGCAGATACACAATAAATAAAAGGAGTGAATGATGAGTGATGATGGAAAAAAAGTTGAACTCCCAGAACCAGACCCAAACATTACAAGAAGTGTAACGAATAGTGATTCTGGAGATTATATTAATACTGATAAATAAAGGATGTGAATTATGAATAAGCAACATCATGTTGTTCCGAATTCTTCAGGTGGTTGGGATGTGAAGAAAAATGGTGCAGAACGTGCATCATTACATACAGATCTTAAATCAGATGCAGTAGATCGTGGGCGTCAAATTTCTATCAATCAAGGAAGCGAGCTGTATATTCATGGCAGAAATGGTCAGATTCAAAGCCGCGATAGTCATGGAAATGATCCTTATCCACCAATTGGATAAATACGTGTAGGAAAGCAAATAATCCTAGGGCTAGGATCCCTAATTATTTAAACTGGGTTGGTGCTAGCAATCTGAAAGGTTAAATATAATTAGTAATTCAATTAATTGCTAACAGCACTGGTTGTTCGCATTTCATTGATAATCATCTCGCTCGCGTTGATAGATGCTTGTATGTTCATCTTGATTTTGGTTTCATTCTTTTCAATAATTTTTAAATAAAAACTGTTTTCTAAATTTAAATAAAGCAGTACCCTCATCACTCCACGGGAAAGCATTATGTTCGCTTGTAAGGAAATGTTCCGTTTTAGTAGCTCAGATAACAGGGCTTGGACGCTTTTTAATAGGATTCGGATACTTTCGATAGCCCGCTGGTATTGAGGAAACGTCTCAATATTTATCTTGTTGGAGACAAAGAAATCATTTGTAGTTTTTAAAATTAATTCATTGAAATTTTCTATGTCTTCATTTGCTAAATCAATCATAATTTTATGATTAAGATAACAAAGTCGGAGATTCTTGTTTGGCAGATCATGATAAAAGGAATCATTAAATTCGATTCGGTTTAGTTTGTTGGATATAATATTCGCTTGTCCTTGCTTTATTTCATCACAACTTTCGAAAATAGCGTCAACTAAAGAGAAATTATTATATATTCGAATTACATTGGTATTTAAGAGGTATGTTATTTTCTCTTTCATAACTTTTTCTTCTGTTTTCTTTTTTAAATAATGTTGTATTAATAACAATAGCAGAGTCAAAATAAACGTTGCCAAAGCACCCCAAAAGGCTCCTATAAATTCGTTGTTATGAATTAAGTACTGGAGATCGAAAATATTAGGGAGATTATGTTCTTGATGAGCTGGCAACAATTCCTGGTTAAAAAGTGGAAAATAGTTTTTATATACTACCTCTGTTCCTGAATGTATTAATTGATCCAGTAAAAACAATTCATTTGGGGATACCATTGATTTCCTCTTATTAAAATGCGAATTGCCATAATTATATGCGTTTATTGATTAATAATATAGTTTTAGCAGTGGTTTGAGTGTTTGCCCGAGCCTATACGGTTTATTCTGTCTAAATGCTAGATTCTTGATTTTGCCCACGCAATAAACTCTTCCCCTATCATATCCTTTACCTCGGACCAAGCGATTACTGGGACAGATTGTGAGCTTTCAATCTTCTTAAAAGCCTTATATGTCCGGTTGTCATCGTTACAAATAAAGACGACTAGGTCGAACTTGTTTTGATTTTCATAAATAGCACTTTCTTTTTTAGAGTACCGTAGTTTAAAGTTCCTTCTGTTTAGATCTCGCTCTCCGGTATAAGAGTAGTAAAGATGAACATAGAGGGCATCAGTTGATTTAAGAGTATGTTCGTACTCTATAGCGATGTTGAAATCCTTGCCTTGGAGGTTTAGCTGAATAATGGCATCTGGGCGGCGTTTTAACTTATGCCTATAGTTTGTGTTGTATATGCGCCAATCAGAGAGGTATGAGAGGGAGTAGGTGATGTCTGATTGATATTCATGTCGCATGAACTTCAAACGAAAGTGCATCAGTCTGAAATCATGGCCTAACTCAGCTAAATTGATATGTTCTTTTGGTTCGATTGGGTCAATAGCATATAGACTGTTGTTAATGTCGCAGTCCTTCATAAAATATTTACGCTCTTCGTTTTGATAGTCGATCGCATCCACTCCTTTGGGAGTGATGCGAAATGCATCAGAACAGACACCGATAATAGAATCGTAGAGATGCCAGTCCCAACGGAATAAAAATCCGTCTTGAACCATTGATCTAAGACGATTGTAAACATAAGCCCTTGATTTGCTTGCATAAAAGTACATGCATACTAGTTCGTACGTGACGAATTTCATTTCTAAAGTAAATATCAATATAAGCTGGTCAGTGGGGTTTAATTTCATATATATGATTATTAATAAAGGAGCCAAACAAGCGATTAAACGGATTCTTCAAACGTTCTTCTTCTAGTTTTTTTGATCGAAGTGCCTCTGCTTTTTGTTTCTGAATCAGATCTCTTGCTTCTTGCGCCAGTCGTTGTTTTTCTTCCGTTTCATTCTTTGCTTTAAGATCAGCCTCTTGCTTCTTGAAAAGGGTTTCCTGCTCAAAGAGAATTCGTTTAATCACCAGATTGATTGCACCTGAAGCGATATGGTCAATGACATTGTAGGCATTGTTTGATTCAACCAAAATTACATGTTTTGAGGTTTTAAGATGCTTATTTTTATGAACTTCTCTGGGAACAATCAAAATGATGTAATCAGCAATCTCGGTTAGGTCATTTTTAAAATACTTACTAAAGGTATATCCAGATACTTCGTGATCAAATTTAGGAGTGATAGCACTATTTGAATAGGAGTAATAAAGCATGCAAAACCAGTCCGTTAACCCTGTCTTATTTCTCGGACAAATACACTGTTTACTAATGGTAACTAGGTCAATCGCTATTGTACGCTGATCCTCCTCGCCACTAAGTTGAAAGGTAATAAGCAGGTAGGGGTAATGTGATAGGCTTCTTATTGCTTTGAGATCTGATTGAAGCATGTAATCAAACGTATAATTGATCTTGTTTTCATTGTTCCAGTACATGCCGTGTCCAGTATTATTTCTCTTGGTTAAATAAAAACTCGCAACAAGGTAGAGATATAACATTGAGTTCTTGTCGATGTATGTTCTTTTGGGTTTACTTGGCGTGCTTGTTGCAATCTCACAATCAATCGTTTTCCGTACTGATAGTTTTCGATAGGGATTATTCGCATCGATTAAGGAGATCCCCTTTGCCGTTATATAGAACCCCCTTGTCAAACAATTGGCTACGTCATCAAATAGATATCCCTTCTCATAATATGCACAAAAGTCAGACATTGATTTTCCTGGCAGCTTATTCAGCAGTTCATTATCAATTCTTTCAAACAAACCCTCCTTAACCATTAAATTTAACTTATTATATACATTCCAGTTCGGCCCCTCAGAAGGATAAATATATTTCCTAATAACCGTATAAGTAATTAATCCCCCACCCGTCATTGCTATCATCAAAATAAAAAGATCCCGATCGTTGAGTTTCATGAATTCCCCCTCCCCTCCTCTATCCCCAGGCCTGTC
>CAIUCY010000154.1 GCA_903897765.1 uncultured Candidatus Marinamargulisbacteria bacterium
AACATCAATTATTTTATATTTATATTACTTTGTATGAAGCCGATATGCCTGTATTGCTAAATTCTACAACAGCATCGCAAACCAATCTATTTCGTTACCGGTCGTTCCCAGAATTCATGCTATCGAATGTTGCCCGATCAAAAACTCTTGAATTTGTATTAATATTATTGGCCTTCTTATATGAACGGTATCTGCTTTGAAGGTATCGATCATCATTTGATAGTTTTTCCCTATTTCCGTAACCCTTTCTTGATAAGTGATGAATTATATATCTTTTCCCTCTTGGAGACATTTGATCTAAATAATAATAATTCGCAAGATTAGTTTTTTCAGGTTTATTCCAAAGTTGGCCGTAATCATGTCTCGTAAAATGTTTTTTTTCATAATCGTCTAAAGGTTCTCTTTGTTGAGAGTGTGAGTTTGTATAATATGAAGCCATTTCACGTAATATCTGCACTGTGTTGGGATAGTCATTTGCAACGCCCGCTTCAGTCAAATACTTCAAAGCTAAACTCGCTTCACGTGATGTATCTATATAGCCATTTTCATTCAAATCTGCTTGCCCAACGATGTATTGTATATCGCTACCTCTTGATGGAAGCCCCGAAATTTTTAAAGCCATAATACTTACCTCCTGATTATATTTGTTCACATTCGAAATTGTGCTTTACAACCATATATCGAAAGGAAGTGGAGGAAATTTCAGTTATTTTATAAAAATATTACTTTGGATATAACCGACTTTGTTGGGGGCTAGCCATTGAAGGATCTTGCCTTCGGGGGAAATGATCGCGGATATGCCGGTATTACTAGCTAGAATAAGTGGTTTATGCAACTCCGCTGCCCTAAACATGGCTGAACGAAGGTGCAACGTTTGAAAATGACGATCAAACCACGCATCATTGGTCAAAACGATCAGAATATCGGCATCCTTTAGCCCCTGATAGCAAGATGGGAACATCGATTCATAGCACACAGTAGCCCCATAACCTACCCCATCAATATCGATCGTTTTAGGCCGAGGACCCGAACTAAAATAATGCACATGTTGCTTGGCCATGAAATTAAACAGGGGGGGGATCGTTTCTGAATAGGGAACCAATTTGTGCTTAAAGTAAGTTTGTCGAATGGCACCTTTTTGAAAGAAACACACGGCATTATAAACATTGTCACCCCGTTTAAGTGTTTGTCCAAAAACAAGCAATTGACTTGGGGCAAAACCTAACCCCCTGAACGAGGATGAAATTTTATCCTCCCATAGGTCTCCAATGATCGATTCGGGTAAAACCATAATATCCCAGTCTCTGTCTGTATCCTGAACCTTTTGAATAAATTTTGAATAATAATCAAGGTTTTCGGGATACTTTGCAGGCGATAACTTATCACGTTCTTTGATATTGGGCTGCAAAACAAGTACATCAAGTTGTCGAGGTAAAGCCGGTGTAGGACGCCAAATATTACCCCCACTAGCCACCATGAACCACACGATAAAAAAAACAAGAAAACCTTTATAGAGCCGATTCCCTTTGCCTTGATAAATATCTGATACCATTGATGACACCACAACAAGAAAAAAGCTTATCCACCCTGCCCCCAAAAAAGGAAGTCGAGTAAGCCCTAAAAAAGGAGAAAAAGCTTGGGTATAATAGAGGGAAAAAAGAGGATACCCAAAGGGTCCGATCATCATCAATTGTTCAACAATAACAACGATCACCCCTCGATAAAGGGGAGCTAATCTAAACGAACGAACCTTCCAAAAAGCATACAACAACCCTATCATCCAAAGGAACCCCAACAAGACAACTAAAACATAAACGATGAGGCCTTTCAGCCCCCCTTCCCATTGCATCAACGATAGCAGCCATCGCGAATGGATCGCCACAAAAAGCATCACGGGAGGGATCAAGCTTTTAGGAAATTTCGCTTTTGATCGATCCAAAACGATCAAGCATCCGATCAAAACAACAAACGCCAACAGATACCCATTCATTTCATAGGTTAAAGCGAAAACCGCTGAACCTAGGGGATAAAGTAGCTGTTTTAGCCGGTTCATATTTTGGGTATAAATTCGATCTCAAAAAGCCGACGCCGAGCAATACTGGGTAATAGTCCTTGTTGTGCATATCGTGTCCAATGGTCTCTAGCCCGCTTCATGTCGCCCATATGATAGGCGAGATCCCCCGATAAGAGATAGGCTTCGTAGAGTTCGGGATCGATCTCAAAAAGCTGGTCTAGCATTTGTCGAGCTTCTTCACGTTTATTTAGACCATACGTAAAAGCAAAGGCCATATTATATAATCCTCCCGCAGAAAGGGAGGTTTTGTCGCGAAGGATGCGCTCGAAGATCTTGCTCCCACTCTGGAAGTCTTTTTGTAATAAATAAATAACCCCTTTGTTATTGAGAATGTTTTTATGCGCAGGATCCATTTTCATCGCCATATCAATAAGATCATGAGCCGAGGCAAGTTTACCTTTAAAGATATCCTCGACCGCCTCATTATTTTTGAGAATACCCATGGATGAATCATGGCTCTCTTTTTGCTTTTTACGCAAAAGGTTGCGATTAAATACGGCAACAAGACGGGTGCAATCAAGATCTCGAGCAACCAATATCAAGGATTTTCCTGTCACATCAAGATAGGGGCAATTCTTCAGAATATGCTCCCGCTCTTTGATATCATCTCGTTGATAATTGATCTCGAGTAGCCGACGATAGCCATCGAGGCTCTTATCGACATCCCCTGTTATCTCATAAACACGGGCTAATTCTTCGAGAATTAATTGATAGGCGGGTGAACTTTCGATAGGGATCAGATCGAGCGCTTTTTTTAAATAGGCAGCCGCCGATACAGGATTCCCTAATCCTTCATAGCAATAAGATTGGAGATGGAAAAGGGCTGGATGAACATGTTCAATGTCCATATGTTGCAAATAGATAAGAGCTTCGTCATAGGACTCCCGTTCGATAAGGGAACGTACAAGCAAGAGTCCCGTCTCTAGTGTAAATCCCGTAGACAAAATA
>CAIUCY010000155.1 GCA_903897765.1 uncultured Candidatus Marinamargulisbacteria bacterium
CTTTACTAAGTGCCTTCAACTGATTAAAAAAATCGACAAGGATCTCGTTAAGCGGAAGAAAATAATAGAGCAAAACCCTTGATTCCGCTAAGTATTCCATATTTATAATTCGTCCACGACGTTTGTTGCACAAGTCCATAATGGCTCCGACATAATCTGAGGGTAAAATGATCGTTGCCTTAACCATGGGTTCCTCGATCAGGGCAACTCTCCCTCTCTCGGGGAAATTCGAAGGATTATCAACCATAATGATGTCCTCATTCATCATCGTTAGCCGATAGTCAACGCCCGGTATCGTTGCTATTAACGTTACCTTGTATTCTCGGGTGAGTCGCTCTTTGACTATCTCTAAATGCAATAAACCTAAAAACCCACACCTAAACCCAAACCCAAGCGCTTTCGATGTTTCGGGTTCAAAGGATAAGGATGAGTCGTTAAGCTTTAGCTTTTCAAGGGCCTCTCTAAGAAGAGGATAATCATCCCCATCAATAGGATAAAGCCCAGAAAAAACCATTGGCTTTGGTTCTTTGTAGCCTAAAAGAGGCGTCGTTGTCTCACGAGAAAATTCGGTAACCGTATCCCCGATTCGAATATCTCCGATCGTTTTTATGTTCGCTAAAATGTAGCCTACCTCCCCCGCATTGATCACATTGCTTTTTATTTTTTTGGGGGTAAAATAGCCCACTTCTGTTACCTCATATGATGCGTTCGACTTCATAAATCGGATCTTCATTCCGGGTTTCACTAACCCATCAAAAACACGGATCATCACCACAATGCCTCGATAACTATCAAAATACGAATCAAAGATAAGCGCTTTTAATGGGCCATCCGCAACCCCTGTTGGCGCGGGTACTTCGTTAACTATAGCTTCTAGAACACCTATTATCCCCTCGCCTGTTTTGGCGCTAACCGGAAAAACCGTTGTTTTCCCAAGAATAGACTCGATTTCTTTTTTGGTCTTTTCAATATCAGCTGAGGGCAAGTCAATTTTATTAATAACCGAAACGATTTTCAAGTTATTCTCGAGCGCCAAATAGATGTTGGCCATGGTTTGTGCCTCTATCCCCTGTGTCGCATCAACAACGAGTAGCGCGCCTTCACATGCGGCGAGACTTCGAGAGACTTCGTAGGTAAAATCAACATGTCCAGGGGTATCGATCAAGTTCAAATTGAAAACTTGACCACTTTTTGAGGTATAGTGCATTCGAGCGGGTTGAAGCTTAATGGTAATGCCTCGCTCTTGCTCTAGGTCAAGCGTATCAAGATGTTGCTCTGTCATTTCTCTACTCGAAACGGTGTGGGTGATCTCAAGGAGTCGATCCGCTAAGGTCGATTTACCATGATCGATGTGAGCAATAATCCCAAAGTTTCGTATCATTTTCTGATTCATGCTAATCTCTTTCGAACAAGCGCCCCTTGCCATTCTGCTGACAATGAATGCGTCAAGATAACGCGTATAATTTGATTAGGGTGAGCTATTTTAAGCTCGTTTCCGGTTTCCTCTAGTCGCAGGATGTTCAGCTCTATTGAAATATCCGTTTCCGGTTTTATTCCCAATAGATCAACCTTGTCTCCCCATTTTAAAGTGTCTTTAACTTGGATGACAAGCTCGTTTCCGAGAACCTGATCAACGATTCCCACCATACTGTAATTTTTGATGTACCCGGGTGTTTGCATGCCGAACAAATCGTTTTTATCATCAAAAAACCCGAGGCTGTAAGGCCGATGTGAAACGTTGCCTAGTTCATCTAACCAGTTTTGGGGAATGTTAACCGGTGCTTCGTGAGATAAAGCATCTAAGATCCAGCGATAAACTCGAACCACATTCCCAATATAATAACTCGTTTTATTGCGACCCTCGATTTTAAAACAATCAAAAGAGGTTAACGCAGAAAGAACCGGCGCCAAACAAAGATCTTTAGCGTTTAGTAGATAGGTTCCCCTCTCGTCCTCTTCAATCTCTAACACAGATCCGGTATTGTTTTTTTCAACATCAAACTTCCACCGACATACTTGCGCACATTGGCCTCGATTGCTGTCTCGATCGAGAAGATAGTGGCTCAAGTGGCATCGACTAGAATAAGCCATACACATCGCACCATGAACAAAAATCTCAAGTTCCACGTCTGGACAAGCTGTCCGTATTGATCGCAACTCTTCCTGACGAAGCTCACGCCCCAAAATGACTCGATCTATACCCTGATCTTTCCAAAATTTAACGGCCTCACGGTTGACAACCGTTCCTTGTGTGGATAGATGAATCGGCACCTTCCACCCAAAGGATCGGATCATTCGAATGATCCCAGGATCAGCAACAATCAGGGCATCAACCTCTAGGGTAGAAAGCTCTGGCAATAGCCTCTGAAGGTCATTCAGATCCGTTTCATGCGCCAAAATATTGAGGGCAAGATAATAGCGTTTTTTTTGTTGATGAACCCTTACGCTCGCGTCACGAATGGAATCCATCGTCATTTCAGCTTTTGCCGCTCTGCGAAGGGAGAATCCTTGCAACCCTTGATACACCGAGTCCGCACCATAACGAAGGGCCATCTCAAGGTTTTCGCGAGTTC
>CAIUCY010000156.1 GCA_903897765.1 uncultured Candidatus Marinamargulisbacteria bacterium
CTCGGACGGAGGGGTACACAGTGACGAACGCCATCTCTATAGTCTTCTGATAAAAGCCAAACAAATGGGTGTCCAGAAAGTCTACATTCACGCCTTTATGGATGGACGCGACACCCCGCCTACTTCAGGAAAAGCCTATATGCAAAAACTGGTTGATAAGATCAAGGAAATTGGAGTTGGAAAGATCGCTACGGTTTCGGGTCGTTACTTTGCCATGGATCGTGATAATAACTTCGATCGTGTCCGGATCGCTTATGACGCGATGGTTTTCGCCAAAGGCGAACAAGCTGAAAATGCCGTTGATTTTTTTGATGCCCGATATGCGGCCAAGGAAAATGACGAATTCATAAAACCAACCCTCATCGTCGAAAAGGGAAAGCCTGTCGGAAGCATCCATGAGAATGATAGTGTCATATTTTTTAATTACCGCGCTGATCGTGCGATGGAGATCACCGCAACCTTAGTTAACAAGATCAAAACGGACGCAAAAGGCGCTTTTACTGGTATCGTTACGCCGCCGATCTACTTCGTCAGCATGACCGAATACAAAGAAGGTCTTAATGAACATATCGCTTATGGCCCGCATATCCCCCACAATACTTTAGGTGAAGTCGTTTCAAATGAGGGGCTACTCCAGCTTCGTATCGCTGAAACTGAAAAATACGCCCACGTAACCTTCTTTTTTAATGGCGGTGCTGATAAAAAATTCAAAGGGGAAGATCGTATCCTAGTCCCCTCCCCCCAAGAGGTGAACGGTCTATACGATAAAAAGCCTTCAATGTCCGCCTACGAAGTGACAGACAAACTCTGTGCTGCTTTAGATGAAAATAAATATGATCTTATCGTTCTCAACTTTGCCAATATGGACATGGTTGGACACACGGGCCAGATCGATAAAGCGATCCTAGCGGTTGAAGCCGTAGATGCCTGTGTAGGTAAGATCTGGGCTAAAATCAAAGAACTTTCTGGTGTCCTACTCCTAACGGCTGACCATGGTAATGCCGACGTCATGGTCGACGAAAAAGGTGGCATCATGACCGCTCACTCGATGAGCCCCGTCCCCTTCGTGGTCGCCGGCTATCAGACGCCAATCACCCTGCGAAGTGGAGGCTGTCTCGCCGATATCGCCCCGACGATCCTTCAAATCATGAACATCCCCCAACCCATCGAGATGACAGGGGTTTCGCTTATCATCTAAAGAAATGCTTCTTTAGATAATACCAACTGCTTTTTAACGCTTGTTTCTTTAGGGCTTTCGAGGGTTTTGTGCTACCTCCACCTAAATGGATAAGGGTTAAGCTCGGTGAGTATATCAGTTTGTAGCCTTTTCGCTTGAGTGTGGCACACAGATCAAGGTCCTCGTTGTAAAAAAAATAGGCAGGGTCGAAGCCACATACAGCTTGATAAACCTCGCGCTTAATAAACATCGCGGCGCCTGAAATAAATGACACTTTTCGATCATTTTCTCCCACATATTGGAGCCGACCGAAAATACTTCCATAAAATTGAACGGACATATCCTGATTAAGAAGTCGTGGGGCAAGAATGCCAAGATCATCAATAGAGCCTGCTTTGTCATATAATGCTTTCACGAGATTCGAGGTCAATCGTGTATCCGTATTTAGGAGGAAAACATAATTCCCTGTGGCTTTCTCAACGCCTTGGTTATTGGCTGTACCAAAACCTTTATTATCTTCGTTCTGAATCCACATTAACCCATGAAAGGACAAGAGCATATCTGGTTTAGGACGTTTTTGTGAAGCATTATCGACAACGATCACTTCAAAAGAAATATCATGGCTAAACGCATATAGACTATTTAAGCAGTCCAACAATAAGTCAGGCGTATTATAATGAACCAAGATAACACTGACCTTCATAGTGTTGCTCCGGTAATACGCTCCATAAATTGTTCAATTCGGATCTGTGTCCGCATGTCTACTGGCCCAGGTGCGTCGCCTTCAAGTACTAAAACAGGGACATCCAGAAGCTTTTGAATGATAGAGGCTTCGATCTGGCGATGACAAAAGGACTGGACATAATGGACCATGGCTACAAGGCCTTTTTCTTTGATCTGTTGATTCATGGCTGCAATGCGGGCGAACAGCTCATAGGGATACCGGAATTGAAGATATTGCTCAACCAAGATTTGAGAAGGTTCCATCATCGCAAAGTCCGATTCGACTTCAAAATAAACGATACGAGCAGGGAAACGTGTCTCAATAAGATCGCTTAGATCCGATAAGATAGACGGTACACCGCTGATCCCAATACGACATGTCTTTAGATCAAGTGCGGATCGGCTTAATAAAGAAATCCATTGGTCTAACTCTGATTCATATGTCGCTAAATTTTGATTAAAATCTGTACTACTAATAAGGAGTCGTTGAAGCGCTTTTCCGCTTAAACCAATATGCTGCGTTTGAAGATCGTCGATATCGCGTAGTTTATGTCTCAGTTCATCAAGCTTTTTTTTGAACAAATCAACCTCAACGGGTGAAACATGTAAATGATCCATAAGCTTTTTTAACTGAAGTTGAAGCATATTTGGGTCTTTGTCTTGAGGATACGAAAAACCTAAAATGCTCATATCTGGATAATGATAACGAAACTGAGACATCAATGCATGATTGTTACTGCAATCCCCTTCAGTCACAGCGATGACCGTGTCGGGTCGAATATCATCAACAACACCCATGATGCCTTTTATCCAACTGCATGTTGCTCTGGGAATGCCTAAGGCTTCGGCTCTGCGAATATAATCGGCACTATTTCCTGTAATGAAAACATTATTCAGATCAACAGGGACAGCTCCTGCAGCCCAAATTATTTCTTGAGGAATCGTCGTGGTAAAAGCGACCGTTTTAACAGACACACCCGTCACAGATATTGTTTCATCGCATTATACTTACTATAAACACGATAAACATAATTAGCGGTGCCGGGTTTAAACGGGTTGCCTTTGTTCCGTTTGATCGCATTGATGCCTTCAAAATAAGAAGCAAGAGCATAATTCATATCGCCATCCCAAGCATTAATAAGCTCTCGCATCATTTTAGATGATGCACGAATATTCTGAGCGATATCAAATGGGTCACTAACTCCGTAGATTTGGATGTTAACGGGCATGAGTTGCCCTAATCCTTTTGCACCTGATGCAGAAACCGCTTGTCGATTAAACTCAGATTCAACCGCAAGCAGACCAGCAAAGAGTAGAGGATCGATTTTTTGTTCTGCACAATTTTGAACAATATTTTCTGCTATAGTCAAAACGTCCGCCAAATAGACATTCTTATAATTATCCATCATATAACTAATGATCACTTGGTAAGCATTAAGGTCAGCTTGATTGTTTTCAGTAGCGATTTGCATATTATCAGGATTACCTAATTGCATAAAATCAGACGTGGTGGTCGATTGGCCGTTGATCGGCGGCGTGCTCTTGAGAATATCATAGACATTTTTTTGTTGCCCAGGTGTCGAAAACATCGACAACATAACAACAAAGGCAACAAAGACAGACGACCAATTCACAATAACACTCCTTTAGGAGGGCTAGTCAATCTGATGACGAAGAGCCTCAATAATTGAAACTATTTCATCATAAGCGATTGAAGCCTTAACGTCACGTTTTTCACCTGTTCGAAAGTTAAACTCTATCGAACCCTCTGACAATTTATTGCCAATAACGATCCTTAATGGGGCCCCAACTAGATCAGCATCGTTGAACTTAACCCCTATTCGTTCATTTCGGTCATCAAACAACACATCGATCTTGATGGACATTAACTTTGTATACAAATCTTCAGCCATAGCTTTTTGTTCAGTATCCTCAGCTTTTGCTGTAATAATAATGACCTCAAATGGAGCGAGCTGGATAGGCCATATTGGCCCTCGATCGTCGTGAGACTGTTCAATAGCTGACATCGCTGTACGACCAACACCAATTCCATAACAACCCATAATAAAGGGCTGTGTTTTCCCTTGTTCATCCAAAAACTGGGCTTGCATACTTTCTGAATACTTCGTACCTAGTTTAAAAATATGCCCCACTTCAATGCCACGTTCTTGTATAAGTTTGCCTCCGGAACATTCGGGACAGGCATCCCCTGCTCTAACTGTTTTCACATCAACGACAATATCATTAGGGAAATCACGTCCAGCACAAACCCCGACGTAATGGACATCTGCTTTACTCGCACCGGTAACACCATTGATGATCGAAGCCACCGAATCATCGACAAGAAGTTTAATGTCGGCAGGGAGATCGATCGGGCCGAGAAATCCGACTGGGGCGTTTAGGTGATCCATAATATCCCTGTCACTGGCTAGTGCTAGGACACGCGCGTCCAAAACATGGCCCAACTTTACTTCACTAAGTTCATAATCACCCCGTAAACAGACGACTGCAAGAGAAAATATTTCTCCCTCAAGATCGCTATTAGGGATGAAATTATAAACTAACGTTTTTATGATTTGAGTAAAAGGGACATTCAGAAAAGTTGAGACCTCTTCGATAGTGCGCTGACCGGGTGTCGGAACTTCTTTAAGTGGGAGGGGGTCTCCGGTGTGTATCGATGAAGTAAGGCGAGTGGTCGCTTTCTCAATATTGGCAGCATAGTGGCAACTATCACAATACAAAATAGCATCTTCACCACTATCCGCTGTGATCATAAATTCTTGTGAGGCGTTGCCACCGATCGCACCGGAATCTGCAGAAACTACTCTAAACTTAAGCCCACAACGTTTAAAAATTTGAGTGTAAGTCTGGAACATGCGTTGATAGGTTGCGTCTAAACATTCACTCGTTGCATGGAAGCTATACGCATCCTTCATCGTGAACTCACGTGCTCGCATGAGTCCGAACCGTGGACGGATCTCATCGCGAAATTTATTTTGGATCTGATAAAGATTCAGGGGGAGTTGCTTATAGCTTTTAATATTATTGGTAACGAGATCAACAATAACCTCTTCATGGGTAGGGCCATAGCAATAGTCACGATCCCCACGATCCTTGATCCGGAGAAGTTCTTTCCCATAACGGTACCAACGTCCACTTTTCTGCCATAACTCAGCAGGGATCATCGAGGGCATCATGACTTCAAGAGCACCTGCTTTATTCATTTCCTCACGAATGATCTGTTCAACCTTGCGAATAACACGAAGTCCAAGTGGAAGCAGGTCATAAATACCGACGGCAATTTTTTTGATGTAGCCCCCTTTAAGAGCAAACTGTTGACTGGGGATCTCAGCGTCGGAGGGAGTCTCCCTAAAAGTTGGGATCAAATATTGTGAAAACCGCATCCCTACCCCTTTAGAACGTTTAGTTTTCCACCCGCCAAAATATAGGAGATCTCACGTTCCGAGAACTCTGTTCTCGCCTGAAATGAAATATTTTTTGTTTTATTAAGAATGGTAATCAGCGGTTGATGAATTTGATCTCGAATCGCATCAATAAACAATTCATCCCCAAAATCGATAAATTCATAATCCTTATGATCCTCAAACGTAAGCGGAATAATGCCAAAATTTATTAAATTAGCACGATGAATTCGCTCAATACTCTTAACTAGAATAACTTTTACCCCCAAATACATCGGGCATATCGCCGCATGTTCTCGGCTTGAACCTTGGCCATAGCTTAGTCCCCCTACAATAATATTAGCAACATTATTCGTTTTATTAGTCATTGCCCGACTTGAAAAACTGGGGTCAACGTTTTTAAAAACAACTTCAGAATATTTTCCAATATTTGAACGATATTTCAGATACGGCCCAGCTGGCATGATATGGTCGGTGGTAATTTTGTCGCCTACCTTCAAGGCCACCAGCGCCGATAGCGTCTCCGGAAGTTCGGTGTTGATAGGTGGTTCACCGATATTAGGTCCTTTGACAATAGCAATACTTTGCCTATTCTCAATAGATAAAGGGGGCAACAGTAATGACTTCGTATCGACAAACGACGTGGGCTGCGCAAAATCGATCGTCTGATTTTTGAAAACCTCTCTCGGGTCAGATATGACTCCCGATAAAGCAGATGCAACAGCCGTTTCAGGACTGACAAGATACACGTTGGCGCTTTCAGTGCCACTTCGACCAAAAAAGTTACGGTTATTCGTACGTAAACTCACTGCATTAGTTCGAGGCGACTGCCCCATCCCAATACAAAATCCACAAGCAGACTCATAAATACGTCCGCCCGCTTTAACTATTTTGGTTAAAGATTGATCTGAAGAGATCATTTCAAGAACTTGTGCTGATCCAGGAGCAACCCCAAATGATACTTCAGGATCAACGACCTTATTATTGAGTAAAGTCGAGACCGTAACCAAATCTTTGTAGCTACTATTTGTGCAGCTACCGATAAGGACTTGGTCAACCTTTAAACCAGTCACTTCTCGGACTGTTTTAACATTATCGGGTGAATGAGGCAACGCGATCATGGGTTCTAAGTTTGATAGATCTACAACAAGATATTTGTCATAGGTAGCGTCCTTATCGGGGCCAAGTTCGATCCAATCCTCTTCACGGCCTTGAGCCTTCAAGAATGCACGTGTCATTTCATCAGAAGGGAAAATAGACGTGGTCACACCTAATTCTGCGCCCATATTAGTTATGGTCGCACGTTCGGGAACGGAAAGGGATTTAACACCCGAACCTGTATACTCAACAATAAACCCAACATTACCCTTGGTCGTCAGGGTTTGAAGAACGTTCAGAATGATATCTTTGGCGGTCACAAAGGGACGCAATTTTCCGATCAACTCTACCTGAAGGACTTTAGGCGCAGGCAGATAAAATAACCCTCCGGCCATCGCGACCGCCACATCTAGCCCCCCTGCCCCGATGGCGATGGAGCCCATGCCTCCCGCTGTTGGTGTGTGGGAGTCAGAACCTAAAAGGGTTTTTCCTGGTTTGGCGAATTGTTCGAGATGCACCTGATGACAGATGCCATTCCCTGCTTTAGAAAAATAAAGGCCATATTTTTGAGCGATAGATTGGAGATACGCATGATCGTCTGCGTTTTCAAAACCATCCTGAAGTGTATTATGATCCACGTAGCTGACAGAAAGTTCGGTCTTGATCTCTGGGAGACCAATGGCTTCAAACTCGAGATAAGCCATGGTTCCCGTGGCATCTTGGGTCAGGGTTTGATCGATACGAATACCGATCTCTTGACCACTACCAAGATCACCTTCAACAACATGTTGTTTTAATATTTTTTGAACTAAATTCACGGACACACCCCTGATAATTTATTGCGCCATTGTACCGAAATTGTACTCTGGTGGCAATTTCTAAAACGTCATTTCGGGTATATGCCTTCAATAATGAACAACGGACGCTTTTTCGATTCGTCATAAATTCGTCCGACATACTCGCCAATGACACCGAGAGTAATCAATTGGACACCGGATACGATAAGGACAAGCAACATGAGCGACGACCATCCTTGTATCGTCTGAGTCGTAAATAATTTCAAATAGAGAATATATAGAAAATATACAAGTCCAAGGAATGCCATAATAAAGCCTAAATAGGATGCAAACTTTAAGGGTAAGGCAGAAAAAGAGGTGATGCCGTCAAAAGCGAATCGCATCATTTTTCTTAAGGAAAATTTGGTCGTTCCCGCGTATCGTTTATCTCGATGATACGATATTCCGGTTTGAGCAAACCCTACCCAACTCACCATTCCGCGAATAAATCGGTGGCTTTCAGGCATGGAACAAATATGAGCGACCATGCGTTTAGACATGATACGAAAGTCACCCGTGTCCATTGGAATATCAAAAGAAACAAGCGATTTTATAAGACGATAAAAGGCTGACGCTGTCATTCGTTTAAAAATACTTTCCCCCTCACGTTTATCTCGAGTTGCATAAACAACATCAAACCCCTCATTGCATTTTAAATATAGCTCAACAATAAACTCTGGAGGATCCTGAAGGTCGCCATCCATAATGACGATGAATTCACCTGTCGCGTAATTCATGCCCGCTGAAATGGCTAGTTGATGACCAAAATTTCGAGATAAATTAATGAGGCGATAGCCCTTGTGAGTTGAGCAGAACTCACGTATTAGGATAAATGTCTTATCTTTTGATCCATCATTTACAAAGAGGATCTCTTGTTCATCTAATAATATATGACAGCGGTCTCGCAGTAATGATCGTGTTCTTTCTAGACGCGAAAATAGTTCTGGCAATAAGTCTTCTTCATTGAAGATCGGGATAACGATAGATAATTGCAGAGTCATTAATGATATATCCTTATAAGATTATTGTGAGACTGTCCTTCTGAGCCATAATACGGACTAATGAAGGATCGAATCAAGTGTTTCTTTTGAATAATATAATTCTTTAACTCATTATCCATGGTGTAATTATCAATGATCACATAATCCACTTGATCTACTTGTGATTTTTGATAAGGGAGTGAGGCTCCTGATTCGAAAACTAGAAATTTTGATCTATAAAATATTGGGTACATGGATACGCGTCCTAATATTCGAGAAAGATTTACATTAGGGATACCTTCTAGAACTTGATCTTTGTATTGGGTATAGTTAAAGTCCTTATACTTTAGGATATACGTACAAAGCCCAAAAATATTCGTACAAATAAAAACAATAAGAACCCATCGAGAGAAATATCCCCCTTTTTCAGAAAGCAGAGACATCCAAATCAAAATAGCGAGGGGCAGCATTAAAATAAAATAAAACTCATTAAATTTAGGGAGAAGTAAAAATTGGGTACAAAAAAATATAAACAAAAAAAGAGTATCCTTAAGAATGGGACGATTTTTGAACGAAGGGAGAAAAGAACCAAAAATTAACCCCAAAATCAGTAAATAAGTGATACTGCCTATTTTAAGAGACATCAATAAGGTTTTCCCAAATATAAGGATGCGTTGAAAAATATAGATTCGTGTAGCATCTCTCATACCAATAACTTGATAAATAAAAGAATGAATATCGGTACTTATCCAAAACATATAGGGCAAAACGACAAGTACAGATAATACGGACATCCAAAGAAGAGATGTAAATTGTTTTCGTTTAAAAACATCCCAATACCATAACAGAATGATCGGGATTCCATACATATGGGTCATCATCATCAACCCATTAATGACAGCTCCAAAAATCCAATAACGACGTTGAGGGTTTGTCCTCCACTTTAAAAGATAATAATAGGATAAATAAAACCAGAGCAGCATCAGAATGTCGGGGCGAATGGTTTTTGAAACGACGAAGAAAAGGGGGGTTATTGCTGATAATATTAAAAAATATATCTGGCCTTTTGGTGAATTATTGAGAACAACCTTTCCTATTTGATACAAAATAATAAGTGAGATCATTGCCAGAATGAAAGAGGCTAATCTTGCTTGAAACAGCCCGAACCCTAATATTTTGTAGATAACAGCAAGAAAAAGATAATATACGGGTGGATGAATATGGAAATAATGTGTTTGATTTCCTCCATTTTCGATCATAGGAGAACCTAGAAACCCCGTCGTAATAAGGTGATATGGGGCTTGCATATCCCATCCATCATCAAATCGAAAGAAAGGTATATCCGAAAAATGGAACAAGTAAACAAAAGCAATTAATCCAATAATAATAGGTAAGAAAAGAGAGTGTATCCGAGATGGACTTAGCAAATTATTCATATTTGGATCGTGTTGATTATATCAGTGGACATACTTCTCATACAATCGACACCTGTTTATAAACATCAAAGGTTTCATCGACTAATCGGGGAATAGAAAATTTCTCGCGGATCATTCGAATAGAGTTGAATGTATCCTTTTCGTTGATTTCGTGTTCCTTTGATAATAAGCTCATAATCGCCTTAGCAATGGCTGCACTATCCTTTGGAGGCACGATCAGCCCTTTATTTTGAGTGATATCCATGATATCCCGATTTCCATCAACGTCTGTGGTGACAATGGGCACAGACAATAACATCGCCTCCAATAAACCCACGGGCATTCCTTCCCATAAAGAGGGAAAAACGAAAATATCTAAACAAGCTAAAACGTCGAGTACATGAGGAAGTCGTCCACAAAAAACGACTTTATCAGTAATGCCAAGGGTTTGGGTAAGAGATTCCAGTTGATCTCGCTCTGGACCATCACCGACAATGACAAACGTGGTAAGTGGATATTGTTTAAGTATCTTAGGAATGGCAGCTAAGAAGTACATCAGCCCTTTTTGATAATGAAGCCGCCCTACACTTCCAATGATATACTTCGTTTCGACTGGAATGTTTAAAATTTGTCGCATTTTAGATCTATTTATTTTTATAGAGCTAACCTGTTCAATATTTAATCCACAAAGAATGCAGCGTGATCGTTCGTATTTTGCATTATGTGTTTGAATAAGATGTTTTAGATCCGTTGGGGAAACGGCTATCACAAAATCAGTAATAAACTGTAACACTTGTTCTGACAAAAGAAGCAATAGTCGCTTAAAGGGATTTGAATAATAAAAATAATGGAATCCATGAACAGTGAGGATGGTTTTTATTCTAAAAGACGATATTTTTGCACAAATTCGCCCATATAACCCTGCCCTGTATCCGTGGCAGTGAACGATATCGGGCGATATTTCTCGAAGATGACGGATCATATCCTGAAAAACCCTTAAAGTTGGCTTTTGATCAATGGGCAATACGATAACAGCAACTAAAGATAGTTCTTTTATTCTTTGTAAAAACGTTCCTCCATCATCTGGAACAAACAAATAATACTGGCAAGGCACCGTCGTGTTTTTTATTAGATCAAACACATGATTAGCCGCCCCCCCAAGGCAAGAGGAGAGAACATGAACAATCACCAACGATCGTTTAGACATTAAAAAACCGGCCTAGATGGTATATCCAGCTGATTGAGCATCCTTGAAAAACATTTGAACGGTCTCTAAGGAAAACTGGGTTAAATCTTTGCCTACACTAGATAGTTTCTTTAAAATATCATTCGTTGCCGTGATGATATGACATCCGACTGCATCGGCTTGCATGACATTAAGTAATTCTCTTGGACTTGCCCAGATCAACTCGATCGTAGGTGTTGGTTTTAAATAGTCTACGATCTGCTTCATAATAGGCATGGGATCGATCCCTGTATCGGCAATACGTCCGGCAAAAACAGAAACATAAGAAGCGGCCCCATTTTTCAAGGCAGGCACCACTTCCTTCACTTGGTCAAAGGTCATCATGGCCGTTACGTTTAACTTCACACCAGAGTTAGCTAAGGAGTCAATTATAGGAAGCGTTGAAATCCCCTTTGTATTTGTGATAGGGATCTTTACATAAACGTTGTCGCCCCACTGGGCAATGATCTTAGCTTGACGCTCCATTTCATCTAATTCATCAGCAAAAACTTCAAAAGAGATCGGCTTATCTTTTATTTCTGAAAGAATATCCTTAGCAAAGGCTTCATAATTCTTAATGCCCGCTTTATTCATTAGCGTTGGGTTGGTTGTTAAACCTGAAATTATGGGGTTTTTTGCCATTTCGATCATGCCCGATTTTTCTGCGCCGTCTGCAAACAATTTTACCTTCAAGTTCATTAAATACTCCTTTTTGATTATTTCGTCGATTCCCATTTAGTCGCATTAACCTGAAGCTTAGGATGAGAGACTAGTAAATGCCAAACCAGAGCTTGGAAACCTTCGGTAATAGGCGTAATATGTTGCGTGTTTACCGTTGGGACAACCACAACCGCATCTCCCATTAATTTAGTATATCCACCGTCTTTACCCACAATACCCACAACTTTTGCTTGCTGCTGCTTCGCATACTTTACAGCCAAGACCAAGTTAGTGCTAATACACTTTTCTTCATTACCGCCTCCAACAGAAAAAACAAGCAACGCGTCTTTTTCGCTTAATCGACTGACCTTTAGCCAATTCACTAAGGTGACATCCCACCCTTCATCATTCACCCTAGCCGTTAATTCTGATACATTATCGTAAGGTGCATAACTTTCTAGATTACACAGTTTTCTAAAATCACAAACAGCATGAGAGGCATGCCCAGCCCCACCACCGGAACCGACGATAAATAATCTCCCTGAATGATCTCTTACTTCGCTAAGGATCTCAACGACGTTTTCTATATCTGAACAATTTATCGATCCGAGAGCTGTCTGACATTCTTGAATAAACGATTCTGCGAAACTCATTTAAACCTCCTAAAATATTAACTCTATTATTCGACCAGCATTATAACACTGAAATTAAGTCAAATAGACTAGAAATCTCAAAATCGGCGATGGGCTTTTTGTGCTGATTATAGCTCGTATTTAAAAAAACCGTTCTAACCCCCGCCGCCTTGCCTGCCTCGACATCCTTCCAACTATCGCCAATAAAGACAATATCCTTTGGGATAAATGAAAACTGTTTAATAATATCAAGTAATAATCCAGATTTGGGTTTTCTACAAAGACAATTGTCATTATTATCATGTAAACAATAGTGTATCCCCGAAAACTCAAACTGACTTCTCAGGATATCCGTCATTTTTTGAAGCTCATCGACGCTTAATAAACCCCGCGCCACATCCGGTTGATTAGAAACAATAAATAGGGGAAGATTTAGTGAGCTGAGTTTCGAGTAGAATCCAATAAACTCATCACGAATTTTGAATTCCGATAGTGTTCTAGGTGAACTTAACTCCCCCGATCGGGAAACAACATCATTGATAATGCCATCTCTGTCTAAAAATATCGCAGTCGTCATTGATTTAACAGAATATTTTGTCTTGTTTGTTCCAATCCATCAAAAGAACCGACTTCATAAAATCGATCGAAAACTTCATATCCCATCATCTCACCTCGTTGAACCAAAATTAGATATAACTGAGCCAGATCAAAAGGTCCCTCATCAGGCATATAGTCGAATGATCTTTTATGGATGAGTCCCAATCCGTAATCGATATAGTTCATATCAGCGATCCTATTTTTTTTGTCGTAAGTGAATATACGATCGTTTTTATAGACGATATTGCTAACATCCCATTGATCCTTGTTGTGAAAAACTGTCATCAAGGCTAAATCATTATTTTCCTGAAAACGTTTATAGATCTGAAGATAATCAAGGTTTAAAAAAGAGTCCCCATAAAGAATAAAAAACGGATCGGATAAAAGAGGTAAAGCCTTTTTTAAGGCGCCCCCTGTCCCAAGCTGCTTATCTCCATCAAATGACAACGCGATGTCCAATCCAGAGTCAGGAGCATGCTTAAGATAGGATTCTATTCGTTCCCCATGTTTGCCTACACATAACACCACTCGTTTAAGCCCATTCTCTTTTATACGCTTTAATTGATAATGGATAAAAGGCTTATCATCGATCATTAACATAAGCTTGGGCGTATCATGGGTCATCGGGTAAAGCCGCGTAGCCAATCCACCTGCTAATAGTGCTATGTCCGGAATAGCCAACTCATCCATAATAAATGATCTTGGCGCCTTCATGTTCGAAAGAAAACCACATTGGTTCAAGACCTAATTTCTTCATACCCGCGACTAACTTGGCTTTCTCTCGAGGACAATAGACGAGTAAAAACCCACCCCCACCTGCCCCCACAACTTTCCCACCAAGAGCGCCATGCTTTCGGGCCGTTTCGTAAGCTTCATCAATTCTGGAATCCGAAACTTTATCAGACAATCCTTTTTTGGTTAACCAATGTTCGTGCAATATTTCACCGAAAGAATCGATATCACCTTTTTCGAACAGAGACTTGGTTTCGAGGCCGATCGCTTTGATCTTATGTAAGCGATCTAAGGTGTTTTGGTCACCCTCTTTACTTTTTTGGTTTTGGGTTGTTAGAACGGCACTGGCAGAACGTTCTGAATTCAGATAGAACAAAAATAAATTGCTTTGCAGCTCAGCCATGACTTCCTCGCGCATATTAACAGGCTCAACGACGACAGAGCCATCTTTTTTGAACCAATAGGCATTAAATCCACCAAAGGCGGAGGCATATTGATCTTGCTTGCCAATGGGTTCTTTTAAGCGATTGATCTCAATATCACATGCTGCTTCGGCTAGGGCTTCTAAAGGAATGTAATCCTTTTTATAGGCATGAAGTCCGTTCAATAACGAGACGGTAAAGGTAGAGGACGTCCCTAAACCCGAATTAGCGGGAACGTCAGCGATGGACACGATCTCGATCTGTTTGGTTATATTTAATGTTTTAAGAGATTCTTTAATAATTCGATGTTCAATATCATCGACATGATCCACGATTTCAGTTTTAGAGTAGGATAACCGAATAGAAGGATTAAATCGTTTATTGATAGATACAAAAACATATTTATTGATCGCCGCAGCCATCAAGAATCCTTCATGTTTTTCATAATACGAGGCGAGATCGGTTCCCCCTCCACCCATTGATAATCGAACAGGGGTTCGTGATATGATCATTTGTTCACCATAGATGTCACCGATCTTTCGATAGCTTCAGCGGTAGTAAATTCATTTGTCCACCCTAAGCTTCTGATCTTTTCAGACTTTAATCGAATAACGGGCACATCTCCTTTCCATCCTCTATCTCCACCCGTGTAGAGTAATTTTGCGTCCTTAATATTCATGATTGACATAACAATTTTTGCGATGTCCGTGACGGTAATAGAATCCATCGTGGCAACATTATAATATGAAAAACCGGCCAAGGCTTTCTTTTCTAATAAACGGATCGCTTGGATAACATCCGACACAAAAATATACGATTTATCTTGCGTTCCATCGCCAAGTATTGTTAATTCTTGAGGATTCTGCCTTAATTTATTTATAAAATCATAGCCGACTCCATGGGTTTGATTGGGCCCTACGACATTAGCGAATCGAAAGGCACTCGCATTTATTCCGAACATATAACAGTAGGAATGGATCAAGGCTTCGCAGGCAAGTTTACTCGCTCCATAGGTCGAAATGGGCAACATGGGATAGTGGTCCTCATGAACAAATTGCTGGCCGGTATCCCCATAAACACCACTTCCAGAAGCATACAAAAGCTGTTTGACATGATTGACTCGCATGGCCTCCAAAACGTTATTTGTTAAGTATGTCCCTTCCCAAAAATCGATATCGGGTTGCGTTACTGCCTTGGCAATATCAGGATTTGAGGCAAAATGGTACACAACGTCACTATCTTTCATGGATCCACTCAATAACGGCAGATCCTTGACGTCACCTGTAATGATGGATAATCGTTTATCGGTCAGGACCTCCTCTAAATGCCATCTTTGACCTGACGAGAAATTATCATAAACACAAACGAGTACGTCGCCTTCTTCTCTTAAAAGGGTTCGAACTAAATGACTGCCAATAAATCCCGCTCCACCTACGATAAAATATGTTTTCATTTTATGAATATCTCCATTCTATTTTTTTACAAAACGCCAATACCTCTATTAGCCCTATATCTAAGATAATAAGGGATATATCTTATCATATATTTCAGTAGATCAAATTTTGGAAGTTCAATTGAAAAGTATTTGACCAGAATTTTAATAATGCCCAATTTTCGGGCTTTATAGCAAGACATAAGCCATTTCTCAATGATTAATTTTTCAAATTTAATTTTTGAATATTTTTCACGTTTAATATTTGCTAATAATAGTTTGATCAACCAATTTCTTAATGATTCTATTTCAATAAAACCATGGACCTCTTTACTCAAAACTATCTGGCGATGTATTTCAAGTTCATCTATTGTGGGGTCGATATCGAGAGACTTCAGTTGACATCTAAAAATTTTATCGTAATTTTCTTTGCAATCATCAGAAATCACTGTATGTTCATAGGTCCTTGATTGGTTATGAACTCGATATTTAATTAGAATGTCGGGCAAGCTCCAAACCTTTGACTGTTTAGAAATATTTACCACAAGATCATAATCTTCTAAAGTTTCGTATTCATATCCTTGTGGCGGGAGAAACGATTTGCGAATGAATATCGAAGAATGCACAAAATAATTGCCGAAAAGCAGTAAAGGGGGAATGTCTTCTGGGAGGAGTCCATATCGCCAAGCGATCCCTTTGGTTTTCCCAACGTCATCAATAAACTCAGCCCTACAACCCACAAGACCAAATTCAGGATGATTTTCCATGAAATCGAATTGCTTTTGGAGTCGGCTGGGATAGGCGATATCATCGCCATCGATTATTGCGACATAGTCACCTTTTGCGTATTCAAGTGACAGATTGCGGGATTTTATTAATCCCATCTTTTGATCATTGATGATCAGTTTTATCCGTTTATCTTGATATGTCTTAAGGATATTGAGTGTATTATCCGTACTAGGATCGACCACGATGATAAATTCAAAATCTGAAAAGGACTGACTGAGTATACTGTCCATGGTTTCCCTAATAAAGGGTTCACCGTTATATACTGTCATACAGACAGAAACTCGGGGGGAAGTTTTAGACATGATCCCTTTAACGTAATTCAGCGAGGAAGTTTGTAGTCATGAACAACTCGTAGCATTCTTTATAGTGATTGATCGGGAAAAGTCCATCTTGTACTATTCGATACAATTGAAAATCTTTATTTAGTAAGTAATAGAAATCTTGGAAAAATGTACGCGAGTCAATATTACAGCCACCAAATTCAAATTGAATAAATCGGATCCGTTTTGAGGCTAACATGTTCAAAGCCCCATCCAAAACCTTTAGCTCATTCCCCTCAACATCCATTTTCAGTAA
>CAIUCY010000157.1 GCA_903897765.1 uncultured Candidatus Marinamargulisbacteria bacterium
AACACAATTAGAGTCCCTCCAAAGAGAAAAGTCATTAAAAATGGGTAGAGGACGAGCTGAGTTAGATGGTATACTTAGCGAACGAAAAGAGTGATTGCCCCATAGTGTAATGGTAGCACCGCAGAATCTGGATCTGCTTGTCGAGGTTCGAGTCCTTGTGGGGCAGCCAAATTTTTCTAAGCATCGCGAAGGAAAGTTTGGCTGAAATAATCGGTCAAAAATTTCCCTCTCATTTTATAACGTTAACTTGCTTTGGAATCCGCCACGCAATGACGAGGAACCCCTACGCAACATTGATGGTTATCTGATGTTTCGCTTGATCATCGATGAGTGGGGTGGTAACGCTTTTTGGGAAATTTCCCTCGGAGTTGTGTATCACGTCGATATGGTACATCGTCTCGCGATACCGATAGTTTAGTTTGAATGAGTGCCACTCTACCGGAAGACAGGGTTCTATGATGAGTTGATCGACTTCGAGCCTTACCCCCAAAAGAGATTCCAAGATCAGCCGATACATCCAGCCTGCTGCCCCAGAATACCATGTCCATCCCCCACGTCCGATATTGGGTGAAACGGCATATACATCTGCCGCGACCACATAGGGTTCGACTTTGTATATAGCTATGTCCTCCGCTGAGGTGGAGTGATGGATAGGGTTGATCATATTCAAAAGCTCCCAAGCACGGTGATTGTCACCCAGTTTAGCAAAGGCCATGATCGCCCAGATGGCTGCATGAGTATATTGTCCGCCATTTTCCCGAACACCCGGAACATAGCCCTTAATGTAACCAGGATTGAGATCGGACGTATCAAAGGGTGGGGCAAGGAGCTGAATGATACCGTCCTCACGATGTACTAAGCGTTGATCAAAGGAGTCCATAGCCTGACGTGATCGCGCAGTGTCTCCCGCTCCTGAAAGCACAGACCAGCTTTGCGCGATCGAATCGATCTGACACTCTAGGTTACTTGCTGAACCGAGAGGGGCCCCATCATCAAAATATGCGCGTCGGTACCAAGCCCCGTCCCATGCGTTATTTTCAATGTTAAGACGTAGCTTGGCGGCTTGGGATACACACTTCACTGAAAAATCCATGTCCCCTCGCTTTTGCGCTATCTTTTCAAACTGAAGCAATAGGTCATAGAGAAAAAATCCCAGCCAAACACTTTCCCCTTTACCCAACAGTCCGACCCGATTCATCCCATCATTCCAATCGCAAGACCCCATCAAAGGGAGTCCGTGTTTTCCAAATCTAAGACCTCGCAGAATAGCTTGTTTACAATGTGTATATAAATTTGCTTCTTCTTTTGACAGGCTCGGCAGATCATAATAAGACTCCTCGTCTGCGTTAACAGAACGGCCCTGAAGAAAGGGGACAACTTCGTCTAGGATATTCGTATCTCCGACCGTGTTAACATAATGGCAGGTTGCTAATACAAGCCATAGATAATCATCGGAACAATGAGTGCGAACCCCACGTCCAAGCGGAGGATGCCACCAATGCTGAACATCCCCTTCCTCAAATTGATGGGCTGCGCATAACAGAATGTGCTCCCGAACAAGACGAGGCTCACAATAAACAAGCGCCATAACGTCCTGAAGTTGATCACGGTAGCCAAATGCTCCTCCCGATTGATAATATCCACTGCGTGCCCAAAGACGGCAAGCTAGGGTTTGATATAATAGCCATCCGTTGGCTAGTAAGTTAAGTGAGGCATCAGGCGTTTCAACTTGAACCGCACCTAGTGTAGTTGCCCAGTACTCAGATATAGCTTCTAAGGCCTTACGGGCCCCTGTTTTTCCGCCAAAACGATGAGTCAATGTTCTAATCTCGTCCACATTGTGTCCCACACCAAGCGTAAACACTAGTATCCGTTCTTCACCGATCGAAAGATCAAATGGAACTTGGATCGCACTACAGGGATCCAAGGCTGCTCCGACCTTTCCCGAAAGATGAGTGCGCAACATGGCGGCGGGACTCTTCAGTGATCCGTTTCGCCCTATAAATTCTGTGCGATCCCCGCAAACCGTTCGGTTCATATTATCCACACAGAAGAAGCCTAAGGAATCAGAAAATTCCGTATTGTAAGGATTTCGAGCGATGACTGCACCATTGATCACGTCGACTTCGGTGCTGACATGCATCACAGTTTTAGTTCGCATGTCTCCTAAAACCCATTCAACGTAACCGGTAGCCGACAGTCGACGGGCTCGTCCTGTGCTGTTGCGTATTTTTAGCACAGATAACTTGATTGATGCATCCAAGGCCACAAATACGGTCAACTCTGAGTCAATGCCCCCCTCATGATGTTCAAAAACGCTATACCCAAACCCATGACGACTTATGTAAGGTTGATCGGATTGGCTAGGCATGGGTGTCGGTGACCAGAAACGTCCCGTCTCTTCATCACGTAAATAAAAAGCCTCTCCGGTCAAATCGTTCACGGGATCATTATTCCAAGGGGTTAGACGAAATTCATGGGCATTTTTACTCCATGTATAGGCCATCCCATTCTCAGAAACGATGGTGCCAAAATTTGCATTGGCGATCACATTCACCCAAGGTGCGGGTGTCACTTGATCCGAGGATAGTGTGAGAACATATTCATTCCCCGTTTCAGAAAATCCGCCTAAGCCATTATAAAACTGTAATTTTGGTCGAGACAGTTCTGAGGTGGGTAATCGTTTAAATCGGGAGAGTTTACTCGGAATAAATCGTACAATAGGGCTCTCAGCTGGGACATGACGATTGATCTGACTGGCAAGCGTCCCCTTACGATCTGAAATAATGGCTCGTGCCACAGAGAGCAGCAAAATACGCTCCTCACTTGATATTTGGCCTGCAGGTCTTACGAAGATCTGGCCAGAGTGATGGACAAGACTACCCTGAACACTTGCACTTACGAGCCCCATAATTTGGTCTTGAAGTGCCTGCTCATAGCCCGAAAGGGCTTCGTTCCAGATCACTAAGTCAACCGCCAATCCTTTTAATCGCCAGTACGTATGAGCCTGCACCATTTGACGAACCAATTCAATATATCGGGGGTCACCGATTTGAAGGATGATGATCGGCAGATCTCCAGAAATAGCATTTCCCCATAAGCCGCTTTGGCCTCGCTGATTCAGTAGCAAAACACTGCTGTCCGCGCGCAACAAAGCATGAGCATAAATAATGGAACTAGCCAACTGGCCATATAGTTGAGCGTCTGTCTCTGAAGCACTGATCTGCCGCAATACCACCTGACTATGTGTCCAAGACAACTCAAAAACGCGATCTGCGATGGGCTTGTCCTGATATTTCTCTATTAGCATCAGGGCTTGATCGCGAGTTTCGCTGATCCCATAAACCAAATCAACGGTAACGGTTTGTGATGGTTCAAGAACGATTTGACAGCGGATGGCCACAATAGGATCTAGCACGGCACCTTGACTACCTGAAAGGACCACGGATGTTTTCATTGCAAAGGGTTGTGCGGTACTGTTGCCACGTCCGATAAACTTCATTCGATCGGTTTCATAAGAAACGGTTTGGACATCTACGCCATGAACGGCCATAACATGAACCATCCACGGGGTGTGTTCGTCAATGGAGCGAGGGCGCCTTGAACAGAGTATCGCTTGATTCTGAGGGATGATCTCTGTCTCAACAAAAAGATTGCTGAACATAGGATGTATCGCATCGGAGGAATCAGGTGAAAGTACCACTTCAGCATAACTGGTGACATCGATTACTCGCCTAAAGGGAGAATGGTTTGTAAGATGGACGCGTCGCAATTCGATATCATCTTCGGGTTAAACGACGATCTCCGTATACGTTTCTATTTTTTTATCTCGTCTGCAGAACTCTGCACGTCCTTCTGAAAAAATGGCTTCATAAGTATCAGGTCGCTGACAGGTGGGTTGATAAGCTGTTGACCAATATTTGTCGCTGGCAAGATCGCGAATATAGCAAAAGATACCCCAATTGTCACGAGTGGTATCTTCACGCCAACGAGTGACAGCCAGATCTTTCCAATGACTATAGCCGCCTCCTGCTTGAGTCACCATCACATGGTATCGTCCGTTAGATAATAAATGGACCTCGGGTGTATGCGTGTGCGGACTTCTTAAAATTCGTATGGGTGATTGTGTCTCATTGGGAATAATCCGAGTCGGAGCTAATTCCGTACTATGAACATGAAAGGGAATGCTTGAGGGGATCTTCTCCTGCAATAGTAGAAGTATCGCTTGAAAAATAGGGGTAGCGGCGAATCGCTTTTGCATAGGTCGATCTAAAATTAAAGTGCCCAATGAAAGAAGGCTCATCCCTTGGTGATGAGCCATAAAGGATTGAAGTACCGTACGGGATTGGCCGCGCGGTTGACGGGATGGAGAATAATCAACGGCTTCATATAATCCATATTTGCCCATTCCCCCTTCATTTTCTAGGCGCTGCAAATTCAAGCAAGCTTGCTCTGGAGAGATCATCAGTGCCAAAACGGAGGCATAGGGTGAAACGACCAGATCTTCGGAAAGTCCGCGTTTTAGTCCTAGCCCCGGAACTCCAAATGCACGGTACTGATAATTGAGGTTGGTATCAATAGCGTTGTAGCCTGATTCGGACATTCCCCAAGCAACCCCGTGATGATTCCCATATTCGATCTGCCTTTCCACTACCGTTAAATACGTTTGTTCGAGAAGCGTATTATCATAAGTTGGCATCACCACTAGGGGCATCAAGTATTCGAACATAGAGCCGCTCCAAGATAATAGAGCCGTTTTTCCTCCAAGGGTCGTTAGTAAACGACCTAATGTAAACCAGCTTTCAAGGGGTACCTGCCGTTGGGCGATTGTTGTGAAGTAACAAAGTCTCGCTTCTGATGCTAGCAGGTCATAATACCCGTGATCCAATTTACGTTTTTCGAGATGATACCCGATTGATAATAATTGACGCGTGGCGTCAAAAAGAAAGTCATACTTCATTTGGGCAAAATCTCCGGACTGACGTGCAAGGCTTTCGATATCCTTCAACCGCTGTTTTGCATTCGCCCCACCTATGCCGTCTATCTTGGCAAGTTCCTTTAACGTGAGGATCCCTGTCTGGTTAAAGCGGTCTTTAGGAACCAGAAATATCAGATCATTGAGTGCGTCGCTACATTGTCGGACAAAGGCATGAAGCCAATCCATCGCTTCGCCTTCCGTTATCATGTCCACGAGTGCCTCCGCAGACGCTTTAAGCAGTTCAATACTATTTTGGACACTATCAAGGTTTAAAGGTCCTCTTTCACAAGCAGGGTTGATGTTTTTTAGAAGGGTATCGGCAAGTGAAAGGGCTGGAACATCCTTTATCGACTCAAGGGCCACTGTCAACGTGTCTCGTAGCCCCTCAAAGAATCGTGTTCCAACAATAGTATCGTCGATCAGTCCAATAAGCCCCTGCTGCAACGTCAGAAGAAATCCGGCCAGATTGCCACTATCGACGGTAGAAATATATATGGGGAGAAGAGGTTGCAACGTTTGCGTGTCATACCAATTATAAAAATGTCCGCGGTATCGCTTTAAATTGTCTAGGGTTCGAAACGTATTCTGAGTCCGCTCAATGAGAGAGCCCGCTGTGATATAGCCAAAATCATACGCGGACAAATTTGACAAGAGCGCCAGTCCAATGTTGGTGGGGGAGGTGCGATGTGCTATGGTCTCAACACGATTCTGCTGATAATTGTCTGGTGGCAACCAATGGTCATCGGGACCCATGAAGGCCTCAAAAAAACCCCAAATCTTTCGTGAAAGCTTTCTAAGAAATAGATGTTGCACAGCACTTAGTTTCACTTTTTGCCTCGTTAAAGGTCGGCTGACCCACCAAGCGATGGTTGGAGAGCACGCCCATAAAATAGCAAGCGGCGCTGAAAGGATCGCAACCATGACCGCCATGACGGGGGCTATCCACATCCTTCGATAGGAACAGAGCAGGTCGGGTTCCTGCTCATCATGGTCAGTAGATATCCGCCATTCTAATAGTCGTTTGTGAGTGACCCCTATTCTCATAAGGGTTCTTGCGATCGCATCTAAACTAAAAAATGCCTCATAGGGAAGGCAGGCGAGGGTAAAGAGTCTCTGGGTTATACGCAAAAACGTTGACTGGACAACCGTTTCTAAATGCTGTCGTAATGCGACATCTTTTGCCTTGTGAAACACATCGAGTACTGACATTACAACAGGGGGTAGAAAGAGTATCCATAACACCACAGATAGCCAAAAATACGGTGAGGAGCTCAACGCCCATCCTATAAATATTAATAAAATGAATGCTGCCGGCACTAGACTCCGCCGTAAATTATCCATTATTTTCCAACGGGATAAAAGGGATACCTTTTTCTTGACTCCGAGTAGTTGCCAATCTCCGCGTATCCAACGGTGCCGACGTGCCACATCAATAAAATACTGGGAAGGGTAGTCTTCATATAACTCCACATCACTTAATAGTCCGGAATGAGCATAGCAGCCCTCTAATAGATCATGACTGAGGACCTTGCCTTCGGGAAAATGGCCTCTCAGTGCTTGTTCAAATTTATCCAGATCATAAATCCCTTTGCCAATATAGGAACCTTCGCCGAATAAATCCTGATAAACATCGGAAACCGTACGCGTATAGGGGTCGATCCCGGGTTCCCCCCCATACAAGCGAGCATAAAAGGATCGATTTGCCCCGGACAGACTCATGCTGAGACGTGGCTGAAGAATACTATAGCGGTTGCGATTCAATGGATGAGCCATGGTTTCGACTAAATGCCGCCCACTGTCACGTGGTAAGTGTGTGTCCATATCTAAGGTAATGATATACTTTACCTTCATCAAATTTGAGATATCGCCTGCGATCAGTGAAAACTTATCCCTTGATCCCCCTCTCAGAAGCTCGTTTAATTCGCCTAGTTTCCCTCGTTTTCTTTCATAACCCATCCAAACCTTTTCATTCGCATTCCATCGTCGTGGTCTATGAAAGAGAAAGAAGATGTCCGTTTGTCCTTTTTTATATTTGGCATTCAGCGCAATCACTTTTTCCTCTGTTAATTTGAGTAGGGTAGTGTCCTGCGGAAGACATTCCTCCTTTGCATCTCGGAAATCAGTTAATAGTCCAAAGTGAAAATGCTCATCTCGATTCGCAAGGAAGGTAACTTCTAAGCCTTCGATAAGATCTTCAATGTTTTTAGGACTGGTGATCATGGTCGGAACCACGGTTAAGGTTCGGAATTCTGATGGGATCCCTGCCGAAAAGTCCATGCTTGGCAACGAATGGGGTTTTGTGATCGACATAGCTACACTGTTAACGAGCTCAATGACCAGTTGGCTGATCGCCACAATGAGGAGAAAGACTAAAACAATTCGCTCCCAAACAGGAACAATGCCGGCATTATTCAGAGGGGAGTTGATCCACAAAACGCCCCCTAGAAGAAATGTGCTTACGGCAATGGAACTGAGATATAGGAGTAATGAAAGCTGTTTTGCCATTTTAGCAATGATCTCTATTGCTGGAATACGCGCTTTCGCCACTTTTTCAAGTCGTGGAAGTCCCTCATCGATCAGATAGAATCCAACATGGGCTCTTTGATCATCTTGGCCATTACTTGCAGCGGCTTCTTCTGCTAAATGGATCGCTTTTTGTGCCACGTCGACTTCAGTAAATGGGCTGCTTTTAGCGATATTCTCGATTGAATGACGGTAGCTATCCCTTGTCGAAAAGTTCATCTGACGGTAAACGCCACTGGGATCCTCTTTTAGAATCTGTTCAACCCCGCTCATCGTTTCAACGAATTCCCGCCAATCCAAAGTTCCCAGTAAACGAAGACTCCCAATGCTGTTGCTGATGGCAACCTGAATAGCGGCTTGATTCTGGTTCTCTGACTGAACTAACTGCTCAATTGTTAAATTTTCTTCAGAAAGCCACTGATTGATCCACGTGAGAAGCAACTCCACAGTGGGAGGCTGTCCCTGTAATCGACGAGTCAACTCGGCAACAAACGCGCTCGACATAGGGGGCATCGCTCTTATCATATCGGAGACAACTAATATCAAGCTTTTTGGATCACTCTGTGCAATTTTCAGTATACGATCTACCCAATCATCAGCAAGATCTTGGTCGTTTCGGACACTAGAAATGAGTGTGGCTATCCGTCGAATATTCTCGATCAGCGCCAGACGCAACATGATCGGTATCGCCCACAATTCACCTAAGTTAAGCGGCGTCACTTTCTGATACGCAAGCATAAAACTACTCAAGGTCTCTGCGTCAAAGCGACCATCACCATGGGCGACGATTTCCATCGCAATATCGTACACGCGGGGAAGTCCTGCTGAGGAGCCATTAATTAACAGGGGCAGTTCCCGATGATAGCTCTTAGGTAAATGTCGTTTAGCCGTATAAATTTGTTCTTCGATCACATAAAAATTATCGAGCAGCCATTCCCCTGCTGGGGTGATCATACGCTTTGCTTTTACGGCTGCTGTCAGTAAAGTATGACTACTGATCAGGACTTTTTCGTTGTTAGTAAGTCGGGTTAATAGTAATTGGGATCGATGTTCTTTTGTTAATTGATGCAGGACGGCCAACACATTTCCATGTTTTTTCATTTGACCACTACTGAACAATTCGGAGCGGTGTGGTGATGATTTAGGCGTATACAAACTCACAATTGCCATTTTAATGCCGAAATATTTCGCATGTTAGTGACTATAAACCCTTATTTCTGACCTTTTTCCCTATTAAAAATTGTTTGACATCGACGTTTTATCGTTTACAATGATCCTGACGCGAATGTTTCGTACACGAAACACTATCCGAATCTTTAAGGGGAACTGTATGCAAAAAGATTTATTATCAGATGAAACAAAATTGCTGAGTCTATTACATAATATCTCAAAACTATTACGTTCCCAGATAGAAAAAAAATCTCAAAAATATGGATTCACTTTGCCTCAACTTTCATTGTTGAAATATATTGCCGAAAAAAAGGAAACAACGCTAACACATGTCGCTCATCATGCAGGGTTATCCAACTCAACCACCTGTGGGATCCTAGATCGACTTGAAAGCCATCAGTTTATTATCCGAGAACGGTCCCAACATGACAAACGAATGGTTTTGATCAAATTGTCCGAACTCGGTCATAAACTTAAAGAAGATCTTCTTCTATCCAAGAAAGCTTTGCTTGCTGGCCTTTTATCACAGATAGAACCAAAGTCTAGAAAAGAATTTATTGAGACGATGGAACGTTTCGAGTACCTGTTGGAACAAGCCCTTAATAAGGAAGAATATTTGTCATGACAAAACGCGAACCGCCTAAATGGTTGATGCTCGGGGTCATTGTGCTGGGTACATTTATGGCCATACTCGATACCAGTATCGTCAATACAGCCATTCCCAAAATGATGACCGTTTTTAATGTTAGCAATGATCAGATCGAGTGGGTTTTAACTGCGTATATGCTTGCCATGGGAATGGTCATTCCTTTAACAGGTGTATTAGGGGAAAAATTCGGACTAAAGACTATGTATATTTTTGCCTTGACGACGTTCACTATAGGGTCTGCTATGTGTGCATTATCTTGGGGGCTGCCATCTATGATTGTTGCTCGCGTCGTTCAAGCAGTCGGCGGCGGAATGATCATGCCGATCAGCATGACGTATATCTATAGAATAGTGCCAAGAAAAAAAATAGGACTTGCTATGGGATTCTGGGGGATCGCTGTTATGGCTGCGCCTGCGATCGGCCCCACACTTGGTGGGTATCTAGTTGAAACGGTTAACTGGCAGTTTATTTTTGCTATCAATATCCCCATCGGTATCGTTAGTGTCCTGATGTCGATAGCGTTGTTAATAGAGTTTAAGTCTGACACGCATGTCCACATCGATTATGCTGGCGCCATAACGATCTGTATCGGGCTATTCACGCTATTACTTGGCCTTAATAAAGGAAATGCTGAAGGCTGGACCTCACCCTTGATCGTGGGGCTATTTTTTGTGGCTTTCATCAGTCTGATCAGTTTTATTTTTATTCAGTTAAATGTTGAAAAACCCCTATTAGATCTCAGTGTGCTTAAACATTACCCCTTTACATTGAGTTTATTTATTAGCATTATCACAACTTTTGCTCTGTTCGGTGGTATTTTTATGATCCCCATCTTTCTCCAAACACTTCAAGGATATACTGCTCTGCAGGCGGGAATGTTGATGTTCCCTCCCTCTGTTGCAACCGCACTCGTTATGCCCATAAGCGGCAAGCTTTTCGATAAATTCGGAGCAAAGTATTTGGTCATGGTAGGCATGATCATCTTGACTGTTTCAACCTATCTATTAAGTTCGCTGACGCTCGATAGCTCCTACTTTCACATTATGGGGATTTTGATCATCCGATCTATAGGTTTGGGGGCAGCCATGATGCCGATTCAAACCTATGGTATGACCACCATCCCTACGGCTTTGATCGGGAAAGCTTCTGCACTGTCGAATACGATCAGGCAGGTTAGTGGCTCCCTTGGTATTGCTATCTTATCTTCGGTGTTAACCCATCAACGAACGGTTCATGCTTTCTTTTTAAGTCAGTCCTTTAATCCCAATGCTCCACTCGTTAATATTTCATCAAGTACTCTTTTTAATGCAGGGTTGAAAGCCGGCTTATCACAAGAATCATCCCGCGGGGTGTTCTCCAGTTTGGTCATGGGACACATTATGAAACAGGCATTTTTGTTGGGGATAAATGATACGTTTGTCGTATCTACTATTATTGCCGCAACGGGAGTAATCGTTACCCTATTTATAGGGAAAACCATCATATTAAAACATGGCGGCGAGGTTCATTCCATTGCTGTTGAGTAAAGAAGGAGGAATTGACATGGTTGAAGATCAGAAAAAGAAGAATATGAAAACGGGGTTTGTTGTTTTAGGGGTGGTTCTTGTATTATCAGCATTGTTTGCGCTGCGATGGTATATTGACCTGTCCCATTTTGTGACAACAGAAGACGCCCGATTTGCTGCAAATAATGTCCGGATCAGCTCCAAAATCCCTGGCAAAGTTGTTTCGGTCCTTATTCAAGAAGGAGATCATGTTTCTAAAAATGCAGTTTTGGCGTTGATCGATCAGTCAGATTTTCAAATCACCTTAAAGCAAGCTCAAGATAATTATGAAGTAGCCAAAATTAAATATCAACAGATATTGGGCCCTATTTACTCTTCACCTAGATCAAAGAAGGGTGAACCAGTAAGAACAAGCGATGGTCAAAACTTACAAGATGTTGAAGTGGCTAGGAACAAAGTTGAACTGGCTCAGATATCGTTGAAAACGGCCAAAGATAATCTTGTTAAATATCAAAATTTATACAATACAAAAGCGATATCAAAAAGTGATCTCCAAAAAATTTCGGATATTGCAGATTCGGCTCAAAAGAATTTTGAGATCGCGGAGTCGTCTTATGATCTGATCCTTAACAGCAAAACATACGATCTCAAGACAGCGATACTCAATATCGATCAAGCAAAAAATGCTCTTGATCTAGCCGAATCCACCTTTGCTAATACATTCATTCGAACCCCTTTGGAAGGGATAGTGGCTCAAAAGACCGTGAATTATGGCGAATACGTAGCTCCTGGACAAACCTTATTTACCTTGATCAATCCCAACGATATTTGGGTGCAGGCGAATGTCAAAGAGACGGATGTCTATCGATTAAAACTCAATGCCCCTGTCAAAATATTTGCTGATATATATCCCCATAAGACCTTTAAAGGGGTTGTCAGCGAGATCGGAACGGCAACTAATGCGAATTTTTCTATGATCCCCCTCGGTAATACGGGTGGAACGTTTGTGAAGATCGTGCAAAACGTTCCTGTAAAAATACGCATTCTTGATACCGGAACCCCTTTCCAAATCGGGTCGTCAGTTAAAGTTAGAATCAAAACTAATTAGGTAGCAAGGAGAACAGAAATGAATAGAATGAATATACGCTACCTTTCGTCGATCGCAACGTTCCTCCTTCTCAGCTTTAGTTTGGCTGAGTCTGGCTTGCCCCCCATTAATTTGGCTGATTCTATCGAAATGGGGATCAGTAATAATGCTGATATCAAACAAGCTAAAGAGGATTGTAACAAATCCCAATGGCAGATCAACAGTGCTTGGGCCACCATTTTCCCTAAACTATCGCTCGAATATAGTTTTCTGCGTGCTGACTCACAACAAACGGCCATGTTATATAATGGCATTGAAGGCATGATCAAAGCGGCCGTGCCCACGGCTCCATCGGTCTCGCTCCCCGCTTATAGCGATGTTTACGATGTCAAACTAACGGCTCAGCAACTTATTTGGGGAAGTCAGGTTATGCCTGCTTTATCATTAGCTGAGAATAATCGTTTATCCACCTTGGCAAATTACAACAATATAAAAAGTGATATGGTTTATAAAGTTAAACAAGCCTATCTTACCGTTCTAAAGTCTCAGGAACTGCTCGGTTCAGCAAAGGAAAATAAACGGAAGATCGAAGAATTGGCCAAACAAACCGATGAACTCATTTCACAGGATATGGGTACACCCGTTGATCAACTTCGTATGCAAATGCAGGTAAAGACAGCCCAGCAGTCCATATTTGCTGCCGAGAATAATTTGTCTAGTGCCCTTTTGCAGCTCAATTTATTGCTAGGTTTTCCCATTACTCAGGTGACCCCTATTGTCGGGATATCCCTCAACTATCAAGAAGGATCGGTCGGACGTCTTGATGATAAACCTCTGTTAACCCGTATGATCAATAATCGGCAAGATTTGGCGATGCTTAATATCCAAGAGAAAATGCTAAAGGAGCAGTCAATTTTGACCAATAGCGGACGTTTGCCTATTGTTTTACTCAATGGGTCGTATGGATACATGAACTTTTATGGTAGCAACTTCAACACAGATACTGATCGTGACTGGTCTATCTATTTGCTCGCTAAATGGAATTTCTTCGATGGTGGGGATACCCAGTCGAAGGTAGACGACCTTCAGTCAAATTTAAATAAGCTCCATGTCAAACGTGAAAATTTATTGGCATCATTTGAAGTAGACCTTCGAACGGTTTTAAATGATCTAAACTTAGCCATGACCAAAGTTCAAACCGAGCAGAAACAAGTTGAACTCGCTAAAGAGATTGAGCGAATAGGTAGAGAACGTTACAAGGCAGGGTACTTTTCTAGTTTTGAACTCATTGATAGCCAAACAACGCGTTTCAATGCCCAAACGGATTTGATCAATGCCCTCTATGATCTAGAGATCGTCAAAGCGAGACTGAACAAAGTGGTGGGGGAGAATGTCGACCTTTAAACAACCTATTTTTTTTATGCTCGTTGGGTTTTCGGGTATGTTTGTTGATCTAGGCATCGTCACGTTAGCCAAAGAGCTCTTTCATTTACCAACCCTGATCACGGGGCTGCTCGGATTTTCGGTTTCGGTGTCTAATAATTTTATTTGGAATCATCGATTTACCTTCAAAGGGCATGGTCTATCCAAACGAAAAATTTATATTAAATATGTGTCCATAAGTTTGATAGGTCTTTCCCTTAGGATGATGGTGATGGCGCTTTTATTGCGATTTTCCTTGCTTGACCATTACCGCTTTGGATATTTGGTTATTAATTTTGTGGGGATCGTTTCAGCGACTCTATTTAATTTTCTCGGATCAAAATATCTCGTCTTTAGGTAATTAATGCTATACTAGCACTATGAATCACAGCGTTGCCATTCTTATCGATGGGGGATATTTTAAAAAAAATTTTCATTTACATCATCGGAAGTCTCCACAGCCTGATGATGTCATCGATCATTGTGATCGCCTCATGAAGTCAAAAAAGCTCGCGAAATCAGAGTTATTTAGGATATTCTATTATGACTGCCTTCCTTATGATGGTGAGTGTCGTCATCCGTTCACTGGGGTTACAGTGGATTATTCAAAGACCGATCAATATAAAAGCAATATGGAGTTTTTTGACAAACTGAAGGTCAAAGAGAATATTGCTTTTCGTCAGGGCACCTTGCAACTTAATGGTTGGAAGATCAATGAAGCCCGTCTTTCTCGTGTTTTGAAAGAAGGGTATCGCATTACCGAGGCCGATATTAAGGAAGATTTTAAACAAAAAACGATGGATGTCAAAGTTGGTCTTGATATTGCTTGGTTGTCGAGTAAACACCTTGTTGATGAGGTTCTTTTAGTGACTGGGGATACCGATTTCGTGCCTGCCATGAAATTCGCTCGACGAGAAGGGGTTCGCGTTTATTTAAATATTCTCAGTGGTGACTGTTCTGTCCTTCTTAAAGAACATGCGGATCTGTTAGTAAAGCTTGATCCCTTAGTATAGTTTTAATCGTGTAAGGCTCTATTTATTATTTAAAAACGTCCGTAAGTTTATTGAAATAATTTGACAATCCATTTTCTAGAATTAAACGATTTCGTTGTGCTCCAAGTTCAGCAATAATTAAATTTTTGTTATCTTCTATGTATTTATACTCAGGACAGTTACTATTGTTGCTGTTGATTATTTTTTCCACTTGAACTATTTCGTTAAGGTTCATTTTGGTTATGTCGTCCGTATTCAAACATCCATCATGAGTTTTATCGTATACCTGAAACTCTTTGCTCTTGAGAGACCATCGGCTACATTGAGGATTTTGTAACGACATTGCAAGAACCATTGAGGTGGTCGGGGTAGTTAAGACAATGGATCGGATTTCTTAAGTGGAAAACTGCATATTGGTTATGCTGCTTTCTTGAGTTCCGAGTTGCCATAATAAACCATGTCGGGAGTTCGGTAGTCAAGGCTCT
>CAIUCY010000158.1 GCA_903897765.1 uncultured Candidatus Marinamargulisbacteria bacterium
CCTATTCCTAATCATCAACCTATCTTTAGACAGATCCCCACTCAACATGTCGCTTATATCCACCACCAAGGACCCTACGAAGATATGTCGCTTTTATTTTCGGCTTTGGCAAAAGAGGCCAAACATAGGATCAATGGTCATGCTGGCGCGATCTACTTTCCGACAAAACCGGGACAAAAACCGATTTATGAAGCCTATTTCCCTATCAGAAACGACTGGGTCCCCCAAGAATCTGCCATTGAGTTTAAGGATATTCCCACCGCAAATATGCTCATTTTCTATCATGTAGGGTCTTATGCCTCGCTGCCTTTGACCTATGAAAAAATAGCGCGGTTTTTTAAAGACAGTAAGATCTTTAAAAAACCGAAAAGTCGAGAGGTCTATGTCAAGGGACCTGGCTGTTTTTTTAAAGGGAATCCTAAAAAATACATCACTGAGATTCAGTTCGAACTTTAACTAAAAACATCATAACGTGGATGGATCGCTTTTTCGTGACCCAGAGTACTGTGGTTTCCATGCCCCGGATAAACCAATAGGGCATCGGGTAACTTAAAAAGTTTCTCTCTGATCGAGATTTTTAACATCTCTGTGGAACCACCCCATAGATCGGTTCGCCCTACAGACCCATTCGCAAAAAGCGTATCTCCCGTAAACACCCACGCCCCCACCACAAATGATAACGAGCCGGGTGTATGCCCTGGGGTCGCGATCACTGTCCAGTCTTCGTCCAGAAGCGATAAAACCTGCCCATCGGTCAAGGTTTGATCAAGAAACAAAGGCAAAACAGGCCGACCCACAAAAATGGATTGACGCGTTCCTTCGAGCAGAAAGGTGTCGTCCTTTGACCCCATAACGGGGACATGATAACGTTCTTTAATCGCCGAAACAGCCTCGATGTGGTCGTAGTGACCATGCGTCAAGAGAATGGCCACCGGTATTTTTTGCTTATCGTTAAGGCGTTTGAGAATTTTCTCCGGTTCTGCCCCTGGATCGATGATAACCGTTTGCCCCATAGGGTCGCTGACCAAATAACAGATCGCAGCGATAGGGCCAACAGGGATTCGTTCAAGTGTGAGTGGGGGCATATCAGCCCTAAGTTTACCCCGCAACTCTCCATTGCTCAATGCTATAATTAGAGCAACCATGCGTTTATTTTTACGATGTATTCTCCTCTTCACCTCGATGGCTCTTGCCAACCAAGATATTGCCTTTCGTGTAAATCAAGTCGCCTTTCCCCTGAGCGATTTTGACAAACAATTCATGGCCACCCTTGAGCAGTATAAAAAAGATTTTTTACTTCCTAATGAGGAAAGCCTTTCGTTGCCCGAACTGGAACGACTAAAGTATGGCGTGCTTGACACCTTGATCGATCGGGCCGTGCTTATGGACTATTCAAATCAAAAACATATTGTTGTTTCAGACAAAACGATCAAAACTCACCTTGAAGAACTAAAAAAACAATATCCCTCCGCTGACGCGTTTGAAAAAGCTTTAAAGAAATACGGCATTATCTCCTCTCAAATCAAGGAATCGTTTCGACTTCAACTCACCCAAGAAGCCATTATTGATCGCACGTTTAAAGAGTCTTTTGCCGTCTCCTCTGCGGACATTCTTCAATATATCCGCCAAAACAATATTACAGGGATCCCTCTTTACTATGAACTAACCTTGGCTGTTACCGACAACAAGCGATGGCTTGAATCCCTTCGGGCAGAAGACTTCGTGGATCAAAAGTGGTCAAGTCTCCGCTTGAATATGGACCTTTCAACCCTTAACATGACCGTAGCCGACACCGATCTGGACCTTGCGATGCAAAGCTTTCTCGAAACGCTACAAGTCGCCATTATTTCATCACCTTGCCCTTATGACGACGCTAATTATTATCGGGTTAGGATCAATCAAATCCGATTCCATGTTCCAGCGAGTCTTCGTGACACGATCCAAGGCATCAAAGACGCCATTCGCAGCGAAAAACGATCAAAGCGGCTTGCCACGTGGTTAAAAGAGCAACGTCAGCGAACCTTTATTAAGGTTAACATCCGTGCCTTTCCCGACTTCCGTGTCAAATCATTTAAAAACCTGACCGTAATGGCA
>CAIUCY010000159.1 GCA_903897765.1 uncultured Candidatus Marinamargulisbacteria bacterium
GTCTTGAAGACTAAACTGCTGATAGTCTTGAAATTAAATAAAACGCCAAGTATTGTTGCCAATAGGGATGCTAGCGAATAGTGAAGATTCAGATAGATAAGAATTGAAAAAACAGAATAGCCGAAAATCGTGTTCACGATACCCACTACAATGAATCTAATAAATTTATTACTTATCAATTTAGCCAAGTGACGTTTAAGCATCTAATCGCCTTTTGGTTGCATGTATGTCATGAATGGTATGCCGAATACCAGCAATCAGATCGTGCTGCAACGTTAATCCTAATGCATTCCTTGCTTTGTTAATTGAGGGGATATACCGGTCAATTGACGACTCGGTTATGTCAGGGACTGAGGCATTAACTCCAAACTCCCCGGCAGTAAGCCTTGCAAGATCACCGATCATAATTGTCTCGTCTGAACCTACGTTGTAAACAGGACATGCTAGATTTGCATGCAGAGCAATCGTCATCAACCATTCGACAAGGTCATCGGCATACATGTAGCTACGGTAGACCATATTTGTTGCTTTAACAGTAATCGGCCTACCATGTAAACCGTCCTCAATAAAGTTTCCAATAGCAAAGTGCTGATTGCGAGGAAGCCATGGGCCTGCAAATGCAAAGCATCTGGCGATACTTACTGATAGACCCTCCTGACCGAGACTTTTTACTGCCTCTTCAGCATCCCGTTTAGCAAAAGCGTAATCTCGCTTGCCATCTGGAAGTTCTGATAGATCGTTTGCAATATAGTCTTCAGGGATATGCGTTAGATTTGCTGGCTGTCTGCCGTAAACGGCTCCTGAACTTACATAGAGAATCTTGCTTTTTGCATGATATTTTTTTGCAAGAGAACAATAGTTATATGTACCGGCCTGAATGTTTTGCTGTTCTTCCAATGGACGAGAGAGATATCTTGCTGCATCTGTCGAAGCTGCAGCATGTATCACTATATCGGCAAAAGGTAGAGTTGTTGTTGTCGTAATATCAGCGGAGTATAACTCTACCTTTGAGGAGATGAGTTGCGGAGCCTCTTTGAGAAGGCTTTCAGCGTTTCGTGACATGGCGATAACACGCTCTATCCCCCACTTTTCAAGCCCGCCTCGCTTGAATGAATCAAGGATTGATTTTCCGAAGAAGCCGGTTCCGCCGATGACGAGGAGAGTTGACAAATTGTATTAATTTATTTTCTGTTGACTATGAATATAGTTGGCAGTTGGCAGACTGCCGTTTCTATGTGCCGATTTCTAAGTGAAATCCACCAGCATCAAGCCTTATTTTTCATGAGGTTTATCCTGCATAGCCTATAGATCGAAGATAATTTTCTGCGGCATCTCCGAGCAAAATCCGACGGGTTGTAAAAAAGCTTGGCCACTTTTTATTAAACCACTTATGGATAAGGTTTATTTTATAATAGTTGTCATTTCGCTTACGGGCTTTGGTAACGAACCTCTCATATTCATAGAAAACCTCTCGCCTGTCTTTGGCTAGACGATCACAATTTAAATTCAATACTTGTGTCGTTTTAATCAGGCGCTTCATCGTTTCACCTAAAGCCAACCCTAATTGGGAGTCGATTACTGAGCAAACGCTTTCATTTGGTATTAATTTGCCCGTATGCTTTTCAAAATCAAATGGGGTAGGACTTACTGGTATATCCAACGGATTGAATATTTGATCAATGAATTTTGCGTAAAATTCTTTTCACCCGGCATACAGTGATTTTTGTGTGCATCACAACTTAAGTTAGCAGGCAAAGGGTGTACCTCTTTATCTTCAGTTTCTCCACCAGTACATACCGCAAGCACATTAGTCCAAAGAAGTCCCCAATTAACCACTGGATTTGATTTGTCAGACTTTGGGTGAATATGTTCAACACGTTGCCTATGCTCGCCAATATTATCGATTTGCTTTTCGCAGTAGGCACA
>CAIUCY010000160.1 GCA_903897765.1 uncultured Candidatus Marinamargulisbacteria bacterium
ATACCCTCCATGGTCAGATTTTAGATGATTTGATTCGCATTTTTGCATTCCGTTCTAATCCAAAGTAAAATAGAAACATGAATAAATCGCCAACCCGTTTTGATGAGGAAAAGAACTTTGAGTGGATTAAACGGTTAACGGATCGGGGCGAAGAGTACTGGTCTGCTCGTGAACTTTCAAAAGTATTGGAATACTCAGAGTTTCGACATTTTTTGCCTGTTATAAAAAAAGCAAAAGAAGCGTGTGAGAACAGTCAACAAAAGGTCAATGATCATTTCGAGGATGTCCTCGATATGATCGAAATTGGGAAAGGGGGCAAACGATCCGTTGAAGATGTTCATCTTTCACGATATGCATGCTATTTGATTGTCCAGAATGCTGACCCGACGAAGCGAGAAAAAGCTAAAAAATGATTAACAGGCAAGGGTGAGGGAGCCGATGTCATTTTGCTTTCCGATCCAATCCACAGTAAAATAGAAACATGGATAAATCACTCACTCTTGGTTCAAAAGCCTTGCTTGGAGTTTGAGGAGAAAACGGGGAATAAAGTTATCTCGCCGTCGAGTTATACTTCGACCGAATTGGTTTTCGGTTTTTACGGAACCTGAAAACCAATAGCTCAGCATAACTAAGACTAAAATTGTTCAATAAAACAATTAAGTCTTAGTATATTTGCCACCGGAGGATGGGGTAGGGGTATTGGAGTAAGCGTTAATTATAGGGGAGGAAAGGACTCGAACCCTCGAAATCATAGGTGACATGCAGCGATTTTGTTTGGCTACAGTTTAATGCTCACTTATGTTGATTTTGATGAATTGAGAATGCTCAAAGATAATGTTCGGTATCTATAAATGAAAGCAATTCTTCAACTAGATGATACACACTTGAACCATGACTTGTAAGTATGTAATTTGCATTTGTAGCTGTATTTAGTTTTTTTGCATTTTCAATGGCAATCATCAATCGATTATTATTTAGAAATAGATGCATCCCAATGTTTTCTTTGTGTGGCAAACTTTTACGGATTTTTGCAATTTCGTGCTTTAGTTCCCTTTTCCCTCTTAAAAGTGGTATCTCGATTGCCGACAATTTTGAAAGATCTTTCAGGTGGAGAAGTAACCAGAGTTCAAAGCAAGGGTAACTCATTGCTATTTTATAGTTTTTCTTTCTTGATTCTCTGGTTATAGTCCCAAGTTGTTTCCCCTGCCACTTATCTTTATCAATAACTATCCAGAAGCTGTCCTCAGGACAGTAGACACCAACGTTTATTTTTTCGTGTAATCTTTGTAGTACTGCAACGGGTGAGCTAGCTCCATCAATTGTTGGAAGGATCTCAACTTGTAACCGGGGGTTTTTCCCAATTTGTTTGTCAATCAATTCGTTGAAATAAGCATACTCTGTTTCTTCGCCTTCGACTGCAATAACGAAGCGCCTTTTTTGTTCCCTTGTTCCTGATTTTCTAGCATATTTGCTGGCCATTTATCGAACGGATTTAAAACAAGGTAGTGCACCAAATCTGCCTTGCAAATATGCTTTATTAAATGATAGATCAGGTCTGACTTTGAATTCATCAAGGGAAAACATCGTTGAGGCCTTTGTTTTCCTTGATTTTTCGACAAACCAGATTTCATCTCTCCGAAACTTGTTACTATCCATGATTGTTGTCTCATGTGTTGTTGTTATTATTTGAGAATTATTGCTTTCGAGATAGTCGTTCATTTTTTCCAGAAATTGCTCTGTAAGGTTGGGGTGTAAGCTTCTGTTTACCTCATCAATTACATAGGTCTTGTTTTTGATGTTAAGTAACATTGGAATTAAGTCAAAGATTCGTCGGGTTCCATCGGATTCCTCAGATAATTCAAAGTTTATACTTTCACCGCTTAGTGTTTTATGTTCAGCTACCAATCTGAATATTTTTATATTGTTTGGCCCTTCGTTAATGAAGATATATCGTTCGTTTTTTCCAGCCTCAAATATTAATGCTACTTTTTCATTCTTCTTCTTTTCGCTTTCGGTTGTTAGCGATAAAAGCAAATCTTGTTTAACTGCCTCAGGCGCTCGAACTTTATCTAGAGTTGTTTCCTCAAGGTGGAGATTTTCAATTTCGGTGTCAAACCCCTTGAGAAGTTCAGAAAATTTCTGAGAGAAGTCGTTGTCGTTCTTCAGCCTTAGTTCAAGGGGGCTATATCTTGAACTTGGAGAGACAATAACAAGTGTATTTTTGAACCATTTATAGCAATCAGAAAGGATGTCAGCATTGTCGATATTATCAAGTTTTCTTCTGTTTGCCATGGAAATAAACAGTTGGTTCGGGAGTAAGTCCTCTGCGATGTATCTTAACCTTGAGTCATCTTTTAAGTTTTTGAAGTATTTTTTTGAGAATTCGACGGTTGAGTTGCGTTTGAAGACATTATAAGTTCTATCGCCTTTTACCTCGCTGAGAGATTCCTCTACTATTGAGTTTGAGTCAAGAATTACCCCGTAGGATAAGACCCTATTGTTAATAAAGAAGTCGATTTCAAAGCTCGACGGTAATTTTTGAGACTTCTTATCAAGAAGAAACGGCATGAGGCCTTGAATCGGTTGTCCTTTTTTTAGTTCCAAGTGAATCATTAAATCCTGAAGGAAATCCAACGCCTTTACAAAGTTGCTTTTCCCCGATGCGTTGGGGCCATATATTAGAGTGGTCTTTAAAATGCTTAAGTTTTTATCGGTGGTTAATACTCTGCGTTTGTGTTGAGTTGAAGTGCCTGCTGCCATGGAGAACACTGCTTCAGTATTAAATGACAGGAAATTTTTTATTTTGAATTGGATAAGCATTTACGCGCCTTCCTTTTTATGCTAATCGGAAATATCTCTTATTTTATTAATATTATTCCCCATATTACCATAAATAAAACAAAATAGGAGAAAATATCTCCTGAAAATATAAATATTTCATGTTATTTTTTATTGGATGTAACTAGAAACTCAACATCATAACCTCTTCCTGTTTATGTTCCTTACTCAAGTACGCATGCTTTCCCATAACCTTGATATTCGAATGCCCTCACCTAACCCGCATACCTCACCGCATATCCTTTATCGAGCAACGCCTGATTCAGGAACGTCCCCTTTTTAATCAGTGTCCGAAAGTCGGATTCGGTTTTGTCATAAAAGACATCCACCAGATAACGGTCAAACTTATCCCGAGCATGCGTTTTAATCGCGATGAACGGACACCCCAATAGTTGGGCTTCGACATAGTCCTTGGCAGCTTCTCCCTCTAGCGAGTCCATCTCCGCGGTGTTGACCCCTCGAAGCCTGAGTTTTTGTTCGCTCTCCACCTCAAAGCCTAAATCGACATTGGCCCAGATCGTGTCCCCGTCAATGATGCCGAGAACCTCGGCTTTGTAAGTGTAGTGCGGAAAGACATCCGGCTCGGCAGGGATAAACCGATAGCTCTGTCCGGTCTTTTCAACGTGAACAATCGTTTCGGGTTTTAAGTCGTCGATAGGCGCGGGTATTCGGACTGTAAATCCAAGGTCGATCTTTAGCCCTTTTTTAGCTTGCCTCATGAGATAAATATACGGTTCGTCGCGGCTGACAGATAACACCGTCGGCGTATCGGGTTTGTCGGGCAGCCCTTTGCTTTTTCGAACAAGTTCTTTCAGTTTGTCTTCGGTAAGATGCTGTTCTATGACTTGTTTTTCAAAAGCGAGACGGGTCTCTATGTCAGTAATAGCAAGGAGAATCTTGATATGTGACCAGCTCAATTGTTGCTGCGCAGCAACAAT
>CAIUCY010000161.1 GCA_903897765.1 uncultured Candidatus Marinamargulisbacteria bacterium
CTTCTTGGCTAAAACAGGAAGTGACGGGATCCATCTTTTTGAAGGTCAGCATCCTGATGTAGTCATTCTAGATTTAGGGCTACCCGACCTACCTGGACAAGAAGTGCTCCGGCAACTTCGTCAGAAATCTGATGTCCCTGTTATTATCCTGACCGTGAATAACACCGATAAAGAAAAAGAAACCTTGCTCGATCTAGGCGCAGACGATTATCTGACCAAACCATTTAGTATGACAGAACTCATGGCCCGAGTTCGCGTCGCCCTGCGTCATGGAGCTCACCTAAAGGATTCGTCGATCTATCAGAATGGGCCGCTTACCGTTGATTTCCAAACACGCGATGTCACGATCAATTCGATAAGTGTAAAATTAACCCCAACAGAATTCGACCTTCTTAAAACGCTCATAAAGTATGCGGGAAGGATACTGACCCAAACTCAATTACTTCGAGAAGTTTGGGGGCCGTATGCGCAGCAACAGTCTCACTATGTTCGGATCTATGTTGGCCAATTACGCCGTAAACTTGAAAAGAATACGGGAATAACGGGACTCATTACAACAGAGCAAGGTATCGGATATCGATTAAGCGTTTACGAATAGCCCCCATAAATTTTTATCGAATATAACCCCATTATTCTGTATCCTTCTCCCGCCTCCGTGCATCTATACTAAGACTTAATTTTTTTTCGGAACAATTTTAGTCTTAGTTATACTGAGCCTGTCGAAGTATAGTTAATATCACGGGAAAAGGAGTCGTAAATGAAAAATGTAGGGTTAGTCATATCATTGGTTTTTATTGTTTCTGTTTTATCGATCGGATTGGGGGCAACAAAGGGGCCGTCTGTTCAATATTTTTCTCCTTCAGATTTTCAAAAACTCACGCTTTCCTCAAAAAACATTCTGGTCGATATTCGCACCCCAGAAGAATACGCGAGTGGACATATCCGTCACGCCCAGCTCATTAATCTTCATGATGCTGACTTTTCCACTAATATCGGTCGACTTGATAAAGGAAAAACGATACTCATCTATTGCCGCTCAGGTCATCGGACAGAGGCAGGCAAAGAAGATCTTCAACGACAAGGGTTTAAAAAGATCGGTATTCTAAAAGGTGGGATTAACGCTTGGAACGACGCCAATTTCCCTATTGAGCAATAGACCATGAGCGTTCATGTTATAAAACAAATCGTCCCTCTCGTTCTGGGTGGTATTGCTGGATATGCCGTTTATAAATATATCGGGTGCCGTTCGGGTGTATGCCCCATTACGAGCAACCCTTACATGTCGATCGGATATGGTGTTTTGATCGGCATGATACTGAGTCGGGGATAAGTAGCAGAAATATGGCGCATCAAACAGGTTGTCTAATTTGTGGTGACGAGCTCGTGTATGGCGAAGCACATGACCATGTTTGCTCGGTATGTGAAAAATCCTTTTCAAGTAGCGTTGTGTGCAAACAAGGCCATTATGTCTGCGATGATTGTCATCGCATCGATGCCCTAGAATATCTTTACACCTATGTTATAAAAACAGACGAAACAAACCCTATCGTAATGCTTGAGGCGGTGATGGCTCATCCAAGTTTTAATATGCATGGCCCCGAGCATCATTATTTGATCCCCGCAATATTTTTGACGGCAATCCGCAATGCCGGTTATTTGGTTCCAGACAACTATTGGACCCTCCTAAAATTACGCTGTGCTCAACTACCAGGTGGCACATGTGGGTATTGGGGGGCGTGTTCCTCGGCCTTAGGAGCGGGTATCACGACCAGTATTCTCACGAGTTGCACACCTCTCAGTAATAGTCCTGCGTACAGTCAAGTTCATGAAGCAAGCCGCGATGCCATCGACCGAATTGCGACGATTGGTGGGCCTCGGTGTTGCAAACGAAATACCTTTCTTGCCGCTGAAGCCCTTTCAGATTTTTTAGAAACAACGATGAATATCCAATTGCCGACATCAACCTATCAATGCTCCCATATGAAACGCAACAAAGAGTGTCTCACTTTAAAATGCCCCTTCTTCCCAAAAAGAGTATAATTAAAAGAATAGGAGGTGAGGATATGAAGAAGATCACAAACGTAAATTTAAAGCTGAATAAATCATGCTGTGGAACGGCCGATAAAACGGTTGCGCAATGCTGTGCAAAACACACGAAGGTTGTCATGGGTTGTCACGATTGATCCGTTTTCAAAAAGGAGAACAACATGAAATGTAATGTCGGAAAAGCAGATAAGAATATTCGTATCATTATTGGTTTAGTCATCATCGCATTAGGGCTCGTTTTTAAAAGCCCCTGGGGAATGATCGGGCTAATCCCTTTCGCTACCGCTTTACTGGGCTGGTGCCCCTTGTATCTACCGTTCGGTATCAACACCTGTGAGTCAAAGAAATAAACCTTAACAGCTAAGCCTCGCTCCATAGATCAAACTATGGGGCAGGCGAAGGCATGCACCCTCTAGCTATTTTGTCTTAGATATTTCAGGGCGCTCAGCGCCGAAGAGACACCCTCGCCCACGGCGACAGCGACTTGTAACCCACCACACGTAATATCTCCCGCCGCAAAAATACCGGGAAGATTGGTTCTTAGTTCTTTGTCGATAGCTATGCAGTCTTTGGATTCAACATTGATGCCTGTTTTACGCAGAAGCGATTTCGAGGGAACCGATTGAATGATAAACACCGCTTCAGCCTCTAGCGTTTTCGTCCCCGCTTCGGTTTCTATCGTAATAGACTCAAGGGTGGCTTGACCTGACAAAGACGTGACACGCGCGTCAGGATAATAAACGATCCCTTTTTTCTTTGCTGATTCATGAAGGGTTTCGGAACACTGCGTAGACTTACAGTAGGACACAAATGAGACATCGCAATCGAGTTGCTTAAGCATCAAGGCGTCATCCATCGCTTCTTCATCATTGCCATAAACAACGACTTTCTTCCCCCGATAAAAGGCACCATCGCAGGTCGCGCAATACGACACACCCAGCCCAATGAGCCGCTCTTCATTCTCGATGGTTTGCTGATGCTGCCCCTTGCCCATGGCAAGGATAATCGTTTTTGCCTTATAAACGTTCGTTCTGGTTGTTACCAACTTCATGTCGTGTCCAAAGGTGAGATCTAAGGCATCACCCATCTCGATCGTTGCGCCAAACCCTTGAGCTTGCGTTTCCATATTTTGGAGAAGTTCTTTGCCGGAAAGGGGTGGCAACCCAGGATAATTCTCTACAAGATGGGCCAGTTCAAGGTGAGATTTGGCTTTTCCTTTAAGGACAAGGGTTTTCTTGCCAGCTCGAGCAGTATAAACAGCCGCGGCTAAACCGGCTGGCCCTGCCCCCAAGATCAAAACATCCCAAATATTTTCATGGGCATCAGGAACGATAAGCGTTCGCGCCTCGACCTGAAACGCGTCAACAACAGCCCCAATGAGTTGTTGTACGGTGATCGTCCCCGATAATCGAGTTCCCGCCTCATGGGATTTATCAAAGAATAAAAGGGTTGGGCTTGAGCGGACATTCAGTTCAAGGGCTAACTCGCGATTGTCTTGTCGATTGATCTTATAAACGGAGAAATCATTCGAGTAGAGAGATTCCAGTTCGATAAGGAGAGGAGCCAATGCTTCACACGGCGGGCATTCTGTCGAATAAAAATCGACAACAACTCGGCCCTTGTCGTTTGATAGGATTTGACTTAATTCTTGGCTATTCACTTCTTTGACCATAACTCTCCTTTGGATGCGGGGGGTCTTAAAAAAGATACACAAAATATGTTGTTGAAATGTATGTGCCCTTTTGCACCTCTGTTGCATCTCAATATTAAAGAAGGACACAATGAACTGCCTACAATGCACCCAAAAATCATGTAAACAAGACGCTAAAGATTGCAATGGCAATAGAGTCAACATCGTTGATCTATATCAAAGTCAACCCATTAATGACACCTATATTCGCGCGGATGATCTCGTGTCGAGTGGTAAAGCCGGACACTTATCGAGGCTCGAAGAAATCGCCCAGTTTTGTAAAGCGGAGCACTACAAGACGATCGGCATCGCCTATTGCTATAGCATGGAAACGCTAGCCGAAAAGACATCCGACTATTTAAATTCTCAAGGCTTAGGGGTTCGTTCGTATCGTTGCACCATCAATGGCATCCGAGAGTGTCAGATCAACCCGAGTCTGGGTCGAAGCGTCAACTGCAACCCCTTAGGTCAGGCGCAAGCCATTAATCAAGAGAACGTCGACTTTGTTGTCGAGATGGGGTTGTGTCTGGGGCATGATGTTTTGTTTCATCAGCACCTCAAAAAACCCTTTACCGTTTTTATCGTCAAAGATCGTGTTTTCGACCATGATCCGAAGCAATTTCTTTTGGGAGAAAAAGATGTTGCAGCAGACTTCATTGACACCTTAGATCCATCACTTGGCATGAAAACACCAGAATGGCTTCGTGAACGCATGAAGAACCCAGATGATCTTGTTGTTATCGACCTGCGGTCACATGAAGCCTATTTGGCAAACCATATTCAAGGAAGCATTAATATCCCTCTCAAAGAGTTACCGAATAAGTATAAAGACCATTTATTAGACAAGAGAAAAGATGTCGTTTGTGTTTGCAATGGAAGCGTCCAATCCGCCTATGCTATTATGTTCTTGTACAGTAAAGGCTATAAGAATGTCCATAACCTGTCCGGTGGGTTCTCACGATGGGAAAAGGAGATACCATGAATAAGTTATTGCTTTTTTTAATGATAGGTCTGACATACACTCTTGCGATTGATGAAACCCTTCTTAAGGATATGGTGGAATTCGACAAGGCATACATTCCCGCGCTGGCATTTACGACCGAAGGGAATGCGGCAAAATCAAATATTGCGATAACAAAAGTCGTTCTTCAATGGACAGACTTTGTAAGGAAATACAAAGATGCATCCCCTTCTGATAATCAATGGGCAATCGATCTTGACTCAGTAAGCCATCATATTCAAAAGGCGAAGCAAATAATTTTGAAAAATAAAGATGTCGTTCCGGCGCATGAAGAGCTTGAACCGATTCGATTAACCCTAAAACACCTTCGAGAGCGTCATCTAGTCAATTATTACATTGATCTGTTAACTGACTTTCATGCTCCGATGGAAGGACTTGTGTTATCCGTAAAGGGCAAACAGATCGAGGAGATTACCCCAGAGCTAATTGCAACGATGAGCCTTACCTTACAAAAGGCAAAGGTAATATGGGCAGAGGTAGAAGGCGCTAGTTTTGATGCAAACTTGTTTGGGTTCGACGAAACCAAACAAAAGTCTTTAGCGAAGAAGATTCAATCAGAAAGGGAATCTCTAACCCAAATGGAAAAAGCGTTGCTCGGAGACGATAAATCGTTGATTATTAAGTCTTCTTTGGCCATAAAGCCTCCCTTTGCTCAACTATTTAAGATGTTTGGGGACTTTAAATAAACGGGAACTTTTTTCACGCTCACAGTGTCTAAGAGATATCGCTAGCGGAAATTATTTAGTGAAGGAGAAGTAAATGAGAAACAAACTAGGATTATTAATTGGGTTATCGATGGTAGTGGGGTTATCTGTGGCCGATGTTGCGGTCGTAAATCAACCCACGCCCGCAGCACCTGTTCAGCAACGACTTCAAGTTAAAGCCCCATTGAATCAATCAACACGAGAGGCTCGACGTGCCCAGAGAATTGCCAATGGAACCTGTGTAAATCCAACGGCTTCGGCAGCCGGACGATGTGGAGCCAATCGACGGAGCTGGTAAAATCGTTCGATAGGAGGGGCATTCTTTGCCTCTCCTAAGTATACACAGGGAGTGAAATGCTTCATCAGTCATTGTTTTATACCTCAGAGATGGAAGACTTTGAACACGTGTACGAGCAGAACAAAGATTTTGTATTTAGAGTCGTTTATAAAATGGTTCAAAACCAACAGATCGCTGAAGACTTAGTTCAAGATACCTTTATTCGAGTGTTCGAAAAACGTGAAAAATTTCAGGCAAAGTCAACGCTCAAAACATGGATATTTCGAATTGCGACCCATATAACCCTTAGTTATTTGGCGAGGGAGAAAACGAGAAATAACGCCCGCTTTATTTGGCCTTTTCAACATGATGATTTCTCCCAGGAGATCGAATCCAGCGTAGATGTCGACCAACTCAAAAAGTGGCTTAAAGAAGTAACACCGTCATATCGAATTTGCCTGATACTTAAAGAAACAGAAGATTTGAGTTATCAGGATATCGCTCAAACGCTAGGGATTAACATTAACACGGTTCGGTCACGAATTAATCGTGCAAAGAAGCAGCTCGTGACATTATCGAGAAGGAGGATAAAATGAACATCATTGAACAGCAATACGAGAAGTCGATAGGTCCGGTTCTTCGAAACTGGAAAGCAGCACCGTCACCTCCGCCCTTCGTTTTTCAGCGTATTATGGCTCACATTGAATCACCGCCATCTCAGCAAGTTCGTTCCACAATACGTTGGTTGCATCCCCTTACATTTGGCCTCAGTTTAATGATAGTAGGCGTTGTGGTAGTATCCTCTTTTAATATGAGTATGGCGGTAGATAGACACAAAGCGAATGACTTCATGGAAAGCTATTTAACCTACGTTAATCAAAGTGTTTCCCCGCAGAATGAAGACTTCCTATCGTTGGAGTTGAAAGGAGATTAACATGAAAGCTCTTTGGATTTTATTTGGACTATTTACCTTTGTATGGGCGAGTGAACCACGGATTATTGATAGGCTTGATTTATCCCCAGAGCAAGTTCAATATATACGAACACTTCAGAGGGAAACTCAATCGACGTCACAGCAACTTCAACGTAAAGTTGAGGAAAAAGAATCCCAGTTGAAGGTGGAGCTTTCTAAACCTCAGCCTGTAGAAATCGTCATTTCAAAATTAACAAAAGACATTGCGCTGTTGCAACAACATCAATTGGAACAGAAGATAGAGCACTTCGTGAAAATGAAGCAAATTCTTAACGCAGATCAACTTAAGGAGTTAGAGCGATTGCAACGTCAAAGGCGATCTTCTCAGGGTAATGGTAATGGGCGAATGGGTGGGAGAGGACGCGGAGGAGGATATTGGTAATATGAAAAAGGAGCAACAAC
>CAIUCY010000162.1 GCA_903897765.1 uncultured Candidatus Marinamargulisbacteria bacterium
GCCATTTCATTGTTTAGCCATCATACACTATAATGAACAGCTCATGAACGCTCAGAAGAACACCGATTGGATCATCAACCCTAACCCTTATGACGTCATTGTTGTGGGAGGGGGACACGCTGGATGTGAGGCTGCACTCGCCACGGCACGCTTGGGTTGCAAAACGTTGTTGTTGACCATGAGCCTTGATCGGATTGCATGGATGCCCTGCAACCCTGCTATCGGTGGCCCAGCAAAAAGCCACTTGGTGCATGAAATCGATGCCTTAGGCGGGGAAATGGGCATCAATACCGACAAAACATATTTACAACTTAAAACCCTTAACGAATCGAAGGGTCCCGCGGTTCACAGTCTTCGTGCCCAAAGTGACAAGGTTCTTTACAGTATGGAAATGAAGTCAACGTTGGAGCATCAAGAAAACTTGGATATTAAAGAGGGCATGGTTCGTAAACTTAGCCTTGAAGATAACCTTGTAACCGGTGTGGTCACGGAAATGGATATGGCTTACCTAGGAACAACCGTTATTTTAGCCACAGGGACATTTTTAAATGGGAAAATCCATATTGGCCTTAAAAACATGTCAGCGGGTCGTGCGGGCGAATTTGCTGCTATCAATCTTTCGAATGATTTAAAGAATATCGGGTTTAACCTGCTTCGTCTGAAAACCGGAACCACAGCTAGAGTCGATGCTCGCACGATAGATTTCTCGAAAACAAAAGCCGAGTATGGGAATGACCTTAAAAAAAGGTTTTCCTTTACCCAAACACCTCTTACAGGAAACAATATTCCTTGTCATTTAGTCTATACCAATGAACGTTCTCATGACATCATTCGATCCAATCTTGATCGCTCGCCCCTTTATCAAGGCATTATCGAAGGGATCGGTCCACGCTATTGTCCAAGCATTGAAGATAAAGTTGTGCGTTTCGCCGACAAAACGCGACATCAATCTTTTTTAGAACCCGAAGGCATTCGAACCACTGAAATCTACACGCAAGGATTATCGTCTAGTCTTCCTGAGGATGTTCAACTAAAAATGCTTCGCAGCATAGAGGGTCTTGAAAATGTCGAAATTATGCGACCCGCTTACGCGATCGAATATGACGTCATCAACCCAAATCAATTGACGCTTTCACTTGAAACCCGTCTGATCAAAAACCTCTATTCCGCCGGTCAACTAAATGGAACCTCTGGATATGAGGAAGCCGCTTCACAGGGTCTCCTTGCAGGGATCAATGCGGCCCGAAAAGTTAAGAACCTTTCCCCCCTTATTTTGGAACGCAACAATTCTTACATAGGAACTCTCGTTGATGATCTCATTCATAAAACGATTACGGAGCCTTATCGCATGTTTACCTCACGCTCTGAGTACCGTTTGCTTCTTAGACAGGATAACGCTGATCTTAGGCTCACTCCCATAGGCTTCGTTGTAGGCCTTATCTCTAACGATAGATATGCTGATTTCGAAGCCAAGCGTCAACATATCGAGGGCGCGTTAGAGCGCTTAAACACCCTGTCCTTAACCCCAACAGAGAGTGTTCAGAGAAAAGTCGCTTTAAAGGGCGAGAAGCTCACTCAAAAAGAGACCTTGTCTCAGCTTCTACGCCGCACAAACATTCACTTTGATGACTTATATGACCTTTGTTCGGATTTTTCTGATATTTATCCCGAATATGTAAAACAAGAGGTTGAAATCCAGATCAAGTATCAAGAGTACATTCTACGCATGGAAGACCAGCTTAAACGTAGTCGAGCACACGATAAAAAAACAATCCCCGATCATTTCGATTTCAATCGAGTAAAAGGTCTTCGAACGGAGGCTCTTCATAAATTGATTCAGCTTCGCCCCGAAACCATTGGTCACGCCTCTAGTATCGATGGTGTCACGCCTGCGGATATTGCGATCTTACTTGTCGCCTTAAAGCGACTTGACTAGAGGCCAACCTCCAATCTGACTTCTTCAATATATCGCTCAATTGCAAAATCGGCATTTGCAATGGGCCATGACCATCTTAACCACGAAAAAGGTGTAAATTGGGGGGTTTTAAAATAGTACCAACGCTTAAATTCGCTTTGTATGAGTAGTTTTTTTGCTAAGAAGGTGATTCGTTTAAAAAAAGAATCGGCCTCTTTGCCAACATTTATGTTGGGACAAAACTGCTTAACAACCGCACGAATATCCCCATGATTCATTCTTAAGGATTCGAGGATAGGGTCGATAATCGTATAGGCTCCCAACACTTGTTCATCCGTCTGGTTGGGGGCTAATTCTGCGGAGGGTTGTCGCTCAATCATCTCTGTCGACAGGGCCGTTTCACCACCAAAATCCTTTAACCAATGAAGGTATTGTTTTACGGTTGTGGCAGGAATTGATGCAATAAGCGGCAAACCCAATAAATCCCCACCGATGGTTCCATATCCGGTTGCTGCTTCAGAAAAGTTGGTGGTGTTCATCACCAAACCACCCGACAGATTCGCAAGCCCCCAAAGAATATTGGCGCGTATTCTCGCCTGAAGATTCTGATGAGCAAGGCTCTCATCTTCCATTCCCAGCAGATCCTTTAGTCCATCAACATGAGTATCGATAGAGATGGTTTGAAGGTTAATACCTAATGATCGTCCCAACTTTTCAGCCAATGTTACTGACAAAGGTGACGTATATTGTCCTAAACGATAGGGCATCAAAACACCCGTCACTCTGTCTTTGCCTAAATGACGAGCCAATACCGTCGCCACTAAGGTTGAGTCTTTTCCTCCCGATAATCCCACATAAAATGGGGCACGCGTCTGATGGCTTTTATTAATGTAATCATGAAGATAGAGGCGAATAAGTTCATCCAGTTCTTCCATCTCAGCTCGTTCCGTTTTGTGAAAACTAGGGTTCTTTCTTAATCGTTTTTGGCTCACAATATACATATCTTCTTGGCCCATGGGCATTTCATGGATCAATTCACCTCGGTCGTTTAATACAAAGCTTCGCCCTCCAAAAACAAGCTCATCTTGAGCTCCAACAACGTTTAACATAATGAGCGGCACATTATAATGAGAGGCAATTCGCTCATTCATTTTTAGACGCAAGGTCTGTTTTCCTATATAATCTGGACTTGCTGAAATATTGATAAGAAGGTTGGGGGGGGCGGATTGCCCCATCAAATGATCAACGGGATCCTCTGCATATAGCTTATAGTGTTGAGTGGACACCCCCACCGAATTATTCCACCCATCCTCACAAAGCAAGAACCCAGCAGAAAACGCATCTAGGGGATGAACCGTCACCCCTTCAAGTGCTCCGGACTGAAACCAACGACCTTCATCAAACTCTCCATAAGTAGGGAGTAAAACTTTATTCTGAACCCATTCACTTCCATCCGGCGCCAAACATACAAACGCATTCCAAACAGGCTTAGAGGAATCATTGTCATTGGGTCGCGCGACCCCAAAACCAATCGTCACCGCATATTGTTTGGCTGCTTTTCTCAACAACTCAACAGCAGCCCCACCATCTTCCAACCATTGCCGATTATAATGCAGATCTTTTGCACAATATCCCGTCAACGCCAACTCCCCAAAAAGGACGACACCCGCCCCTTCTGAAACGCCCCGCTTAACCCATTCGATCATGCGAGAGGCGTTCTGTTGGGGATCGCCCACAACGGAGTTAATCTGGACAAGGGCTATGCTCATGGCCAAACATTGTATCATGTGTTTCACGTGAAACACACCATAAACCTTCTATGCTTCCAGCTCTTTCATATACAACGTTTTTGTTGCTACAATGTTTCACGTGAAACATCGAATGCAAAAATATGAACCCTTTGTTGACTTTCTACTTGAGTACAATAATTTTATAAACCTAACCTCTATTCGCAATCGAAGCGATGCTCTCGTCAAACATGTTGAGGATAGCCTTGTGCTATCCGACCACATTCGCAATCATCACCCTGAAGCTAGGCGCCTCCTTGACATTGGAACGGGAGCAGGGTTTCCGGGGCTTGTTCTAGCAAAAGAGCATCCACACATAAGCATCACCTTGCTCGATGCCACCAAGAAAAAGATACGTTTTGTTGAAGAGGCTGCCTTATTTCTGGGCGCTAATAATGCCTGCGCTGTTGCTGACCGAGTGGAGGCCTTCACCCTTAAAAATAAAGAGGTTTTTGATGTAGTGGTTGTACGGTCTGTTGCTCGTCTCGATGTCTTGCTCGAGTACGCTGCCCCCCTTCTAAAAAAAAGCGGCTATCTTTTAGCCATGAAAAGCCTTGATACACTCGACGAAATGTCACTAGCAGATGAAGTCGCATCTGTTTTTGGGTTCAACGTAGGGCATTCTTTTCCTTATGTTTTATTGGATCAAAAACGATCCATTTTGTCCTATAGAAAAATAGGTAATCCGGTCATTTCACTGCCTCGAAAAATTGGCGAAGCCATCAAATACCCGATACAAAGGAGGAGCTAATGGGTGATATCTATTCAATCGTTAATCAAAAAGGGGGGGTTGGAAAAACGACCTCTGCAGTAAGTATGGCTGCCATCCTAGGAAAGCGGGGCAAAAAGACCCTTCTGGTTGATTTAGACCCCCAAGCTAATGCTACGAGCGGTCTTGGGTTGTTTGATCATCGATTTACTTATACCGTTTACGATGCCCTCATACATGCCGTAGAAGCCAGCAAAGCGATATATCCAACAGCCATTGAACACTTATCCATTCTTGCTGCTTCTAAAGACTTGGCTGGCGCTGAAATTGAGTTGGTTTCAGAGTTTAATCGAGAACGATTTCTGGAGCGTTGTCTTGCTCCTATTAAAGATCAATTTGACTATATCTTAATTGACTGCCCTCCCTCTTTGGGTCTGCTGACGATTAATGCACTAACAGCTAGTAATTGGGTGATCATTCCTGTACAGGCCGAATATTATGCCCTTGAAGGCCTTGCTCGTCTAACACAGACGATCGATATGGTTAAAAAAGCATTAAATCCTCTTCTTAAAATTCGAGGCATTATGATCACGATGCACGACAAGCGGGTTGGATTAAGCCGACAAGTTGAAGATGAAGCACGCAATTATTTTAAAGATAAAGTCTTTCAAACCGTTATTCCCCGAAACGTTCGACTCAGCGAAGCACCTAGTTTTGGAGAACCGATCACTATTTATGATAAAAAATCAAAAGGGGCTAAAGCCTACAAAAGCATCGTTAAGGAGATCTTTTATGAGTAAAAAACTTGGCCGTGGTTTATCTGCCCTTATCCCTGACTACAATGCCATTAGCGAATCTGTTCAAGAGTTATCTTCTCTTCGTGACATTGCTATTGCTGCCATATCTCAAAATAAATACCAACCTCGCTTGCTTTTCAAGGACGACACCCTTAATGAGCTTGCAGAATCGATACGTTCAAATGGTCTCATTCAACCTATTGTCGTTCGCCCTCTTCCGGCTGGAAAATATGAGCTTATCTCTGGAGAACGTCGATTTCGAGCGGTTCAATCCTTGGGTTATGAGACCATTCCCGCCATTATTAAAAACGATGTTTCTGATCAAAAGAGCATGCTTCTTTCGTTGATAGAAAATATTCAACGTGAGGATATTTCAGCTATTGAGCAAGCGATGGCCTATAAGCAAATTCTTGAACATCATCAACTCACCCAACAAGAACTCGCTTCTATGGTAGGAAAAAACCGCTCAACCATTGCTAACACGCTTAGATTATTAGATCTTTCCGCTAACGTAAAACAGGCCATTATGGATAATTTGGTCACAGAAGGGCACGCTCGGGTCCTTCTTCGATTTTCTAACAATGAGCAGGATGACCTCCTGAAATCGATCATGACAAAAAATCTCTCTGTACGCGATTTGGAATCCTTGGGTCAAATAAAAGTGCTCCCAACAACAAAGCCCTTAAACAAAAAAGTGAAAGCTGAAATTCTTTCAGAGTCATCTTTTCGGGCTCAAATTATTCAAAATGGGGAAAAAGGTAAGGTTGTTGTTCATTTTCGTAACGAAAAAGAACGACAAGAGATTCTGTCCCGACTGAAATAATGCTAGATGTTTTAACGTTACGTTCACCTGTTATCGCCGCCCCTCTTTGCGGTATTTCAGACTACCCCTATCGCCAACTTAATCGCGAACTGGGCATAGGTCTAACCTACTCCGAAATGATTTCTTCTGTAGGAATCTCGCGTGGTAATCTAAAAAGCTTATCGTTTACCTTTGTGCGGGGTGAACACCCTGTCGTTGTACAACTTTTTGGTAACGATCCCGCACAAATGGCTTACGCAGCTCAAGTTTTTGAAAATGAAGGTGCTGATGCTATTGATATCAACTTAGGCTGTTCCGTTAAAAAAGTAATTAAACAGGGGGCCGGCTCAGCATTACAACGTAACCTTCCTCAAACTAAAGCAGTTATCCTTGCAATTCGAAAAGCCATTAAAATCCCTTTATTCATCAAGTGCCGGTTGGGTTGGTCACGGCAAGAAGAAAACTATCTAGAACTCGCAAGTATGGCTCAAGATGAAGGCGTAAATGCACTTTGTCTTCATCCTCGTTATGCTACACAGTTATTTTCGGGTGAAGCAAATTGGGATCACTTTCATGCCTTACGAAAAAAGTATTCCTTTCCTCTCATCGGTTCTGGTGACATTAAAACATCTCAAGACATCACACAAGCACTTCGCCAATATCCTATAAACGCGGTTATGCTGGGTCGAGGACTTGTTGGAAATCCTTGGTTATTGAGTGATTTTTTAGATTCAACTCGTCCAACAGCGATTGAAATTTTAAGACATCATGCTGATTTGCTTTTACAATATTATCCCGAACATAAGGCGTGTTCCCTCCTTAGAAAGTACGTTGCCAAATATACCAAAGGTTTCCCGAATGCATTAGCACTTCGCTTGTTTGGGAACACCCTTTCTCGCGCTGGGGATATAGCCGTTTTGCTAGAGATGATGCATGTTTAATATTGTTTTATACGAACCTGAGATCCCGCCTAATACGGGCAATATTGCTCGACTTTCTTTAGCGACTGGATGTCGGCTCATCCTTAAACGCCCCCTAGGGTTTTCGATTTCAGATCGCGCAGTTCGACGTGCTGGACTGGATTATTGGAAACATGTTTTGATCACCTTAATTGATAGCCTTGACGAGCTAGATGAAATTCTTCCCCTTTCACGTCGATTTTTCCTGAGCACCAAGGCTTCAAACCCTTTTTGGACTCCTAAATTCATACGGGGTGACACGTTCATTTTTGGTCCTGAATCTCGAGGGTTGCCCGAAAATTTGATCAAAGACAATGACTCTGCGATAAAGATCCCGATGGTTGACGGTCCTGTTCGTAGCCTCAATCTCTCAACATCCGTTGGGATCGTCGTTTATGAAGCCCTTCGACAAGTTAGCCTTAATAGCCACTTACCCATCGAACAATCTTTGCCATTAACGTTTTGGGAATGATTGGGCATAAGCCGACAATGAGTTTATTTTTCCACCCAGGGACAATAATGGCCTTTCCTTTTAAGAGACCAAGATAAGCCTCTTTAGCAACGGTTTCGACCTTCATGAAATAACGATGATTAAGGTCATGGTCAAAATGGGCTCTCTTGCCAAAAAGGGTGTCTGTTGGCCCTGGACAGAGACAAGAAACGCTTACCTTTCGTCCCAACATTTCCTCTCTTAGCGCTAATGAAAAAGATAGAACATAGGCTTTGCTTGCAAAATAAGTGTTCATAAATGGACCCGAAGAAAAGAGGCTACTGAGCCTACGTTCAGTATTTTTCCTTTTTTGTTTATAAGGGTGGGGAGTATTTGTTTGGTTAATAAGGTTAGCGCCGAAACATTTAACTCGATCAACTCACGGTCAGCATCTTTGTCCGTTTTATCAAAGGGACCATAATTTCCGAACCCCGCATTATTGATCAAAATATCAACGGATATGCCTCGGTTCACTATCCAGGATGTGAGTTTTTCAACTCCAGAAGACTTTGCAAGATCAACCGCAAAATATTCAACAGCTATGCCATATTGAATGTTAAGGGATTGTTGAAGTGGTTTTAAGGTCTCCTCATAACGCGCAACAAGAACGAGAGCCTCTCCCGCTTTGGCAAATAAATGAGCTAATGCAAGGCCAATACCACTTGTGGCCCCGGTGATCAAAACTGTTTTTTTCATTAAATCAAAGCGTAACGCTTAGGTTACAAGCTGACAAGGGTTCCTAAACAAGACCTCAATGCCCTCGTTTACAATCACTCGGTCGCCTCGTACAATAACGGCGTGTCTACAACCGATCCTTTAATTATAAACGGGCGCAATTTTGCGTCTCGTCTTTTTCTTGGAACAGGAAAATTTGCCTCCATGGATATTATGAAAGATTCGCTAGTTGCTTCTGGAGCTGAAATGGTAACCGTTGCCTTACGTCGCGTAAATCTTGATCAACCCGAAGATCATCTCCTTTCCAATCTTGACCCGAAACTTTTTTTGCTTCTTCCCAATACTTCGGGTGCACAAACCGCCGAAGAAGCTGTCCGACTCGCTAGACTATCAAAAGCAAGTGGTCTTCTACCTGCTTGGATTAAACTTGAGGTTACTCCTGAGCCTCGATACTTGCTGCCTGATGGTGACGCCACGCTTCGTGCCGCCGAAATCCTTGTTAAAGAAGGATTTACGGTTCTTCCTTACATTCAACCCGACCCTATTCTGGCTAAACGACTTGAAAATGTTGGGGTTGCTACCGTTATGCCTCTCGCCTCCCCTATTGGATCGAATAAGGGGCTTCGTTGTATTGAACTCCTTGAAATTATTATCGAAAATTCAACCATTCCGGTCATAATTGATGCTGGCCTTGGCAAACCATCCGATGCAGCGGCTGCAATGGAGTTGGGTGCGGACGCCGTTCTAGTAAATACAGCGATAGCAACGGCCAAGAACCCCCTTCTTATGGCGTTGGCCTTTAAACAAGCGGTTGAAGCGGGTCGACAAGGATTTCTTGCCGGTCTTGCCTCTACTCATCAGTTCGCTTCGGCCTCTAGTCCCTTGGAGTGGCTTTCTTCCCTATGACTCCCTCTAAAATCCTCGCTGACTTTGACCCTGAAATTGCCCACGTTTTAACCCATAAAAAATACGAATCCGAACATATTCTTTCTCTTCTTGAAAAAGAACGTCTTACCTATGAAGATTTTTTCGCATTAGTATCCCCTTCTGCGGAATCGTTTCTTCCTCAGCTGGCTGCACGGGCTCAATCGTTAACTTTGTCTCATTTTGGTCGGACGAAACAACTTTATACCCCGCTCTATTTAAGCAATGTTTGCATTAATCAATGTGTATATTGTGGGTTTCAGGTTAAGTTACAGATCCCCCCCATTACTTTAAATGAGAAAGAAATTGTGGATAATTATCGGTATCTTTCAGCTCAAGGCTTTGGTCATATTTTACTATTAACGGGCGAATCCCCTCGCTTTGCTGGCGTTGATTATATTGAGCGTGCCATTATCTTAGCCAAACATTTCTTTCCTTATGTTTCATTGGAGGTTTTCCCTGTTTCAACATCCGATTATGAGCGCTATGCTGCCGCTGGTGCTAATGGGATTACCTTATATCAAGAAACGTATAACAAGGTTCTTTATTCAACCCTTCACCCAAAAGGTCCCAAATCAGATTATTTTTTTAGATTAGAGGGTCCTGAGCGTGCTCTCCTTGCAGGTTTTCGTCAGGTAGGCTTGGGCACGCTTCTTGGGTTAACGGATTGGCGTTTAGACGGCGCTCTCTTAGGGCTTCACGCTTACTTGCTTCAACGAACTTATTGGCAGGCGTCTATTCAGGTCTCTTTCCCTCGAATCCAACCCATAAGCGCGGCTCCTCATGATATCTTTCCAGTTTCCGATAAGGCCCTAGCTCAACTGATTTGTGCCTTTCGTCTCTTTCTCCCTCAAGCAGGGCTAACCCTTTCTACTCGAGAATCCACGGATCTTAGAAATAAACTTATTCACCTAGGGATCTCTCACATTAGTGCTGGATCCAATACAAGACCGGGTGGGTATACTCGGGGATCCATTGAGCCTGGACAATTCGAAACACAAGATAATCGGAGTCTTAGCGATGTCATGAACATGTTGATCGATCAAGGGTTTGATCCTATTCTTAAGGACTGGTCCACTCTCTTTGATTCTGCATTAAAAACATCTTGACATTTTTGTATTCACACATTGAATTATTTCAATAGATAAGGCCTTTCTAGAGTCATTGTATAAAACACGATCCTTTGTTATAGTTTAGTTATCAACATGCGGTTATCCACAGGTTATAAAGATATGATCACACAACAAATTAGTATTATTGATGTCTGGCGGGTCGTTGATGCTTTTCTTTTTGAAAAGCTTTCTCGTATTTCTTCCTCAACCTTTCGTAGTTCGGTAAAACCTATTTCCTTTATGAGCAATACGTTGATTTTAGGTGTTCCCAATTTGTTTATGAAAAAATGGCTTCTGGATAAGTGTGAGCACTACATAAAAAAATCCATCAAAGGTCATTTTGATCTTGATGTCATGCTTGAAATTAGTATTTCTGATTCCTCTCATGAAGAGGATCAATCTCATCTCGATTCAAAAAAACCCATCGAACCCTCTCGTGTTTCCTCTCCCATTGTTCAAAAGCTTACGAGCAGCACTAGTAATAAATCACAATTAAACCCCAAATACACCTTTGAATCTTTTGTCGTAGGTCCTTGTAATCGATTCCCACATTCTGCGACTGTTGCGGTCTCAAAAGCGCTTGGTAAAGCGTATAATCCTCTTTTTTTGTATGGTGGCGTTGGTTTAGGAAAAACTCATTTAATGCAGGCCATTACCCATGAAGCACAGCGAAAGAATCCTGCTCTTAAAATTTGTTATTTATCATCTGAGCAATTTACCAACGAATTA
>CAIUCY010000163.1 GCA_903897765.1 uncultured Candidatus Marinamargulisbacteria bacterium
AGTGGGTTACAGGGATCGATCAGTGTATCGACGAACGGGAATGTGGGGATTGGGACGATAAATCCCCTGTACCCCCTTGACGTGAACGGAACGATACATGGAACGAGTTTGACGGTGGACGGGGTCGTATCGGCTAATAGCTTTATTGGTGATGGTTCTTTGCTAACAGGTATTATTGTTTCTAATATTCTAACAAACAATTACACGGGTAATGTCAGTTTAAATGGAGTAATAAGCGCAAATGGCATAGTTGGAAATGGTTCAGGTATTTATGGTTTAAAACGATATTATGTTTTCGATCTCTTACAACCCCTCGCCGTTATGGTTACGGCCTCATTAGCAAATGTTGTTGAAACAGGTTATGTGACGATGATACGGATTTATACTAAGGACGGTTCATCGGCTAGTTTACAGCTTAATGTTGAAAGTTCCTCGACGATTTTAGGATCCTATACAAATTTAGCAACGATCTCCTTATCATCACAGTCCAATTTAGATACATACGTTTCTGGACAAAAGGTGAACGGGAATGACTATCTAAGAATTAATATGACCAGTGTAACAACGACGGGGGTCGACATAGCCATTCTGGTTGAAGTGACAAAAATGTAGATTAATTTATCGTAAGTGACAGCTACTTTGTTAATCGCGTGATAATTTGATGTTATAACCTACCCTCCATTTTAATAATCGAATAATCTTAAGTTTTACTTGTTATCGTTATTGTTTGAACATTGCTTTAAAACTTGTTTTGCAGTGGGCGAAGGAGAGCTGAACAATGTTGAAGAAACGATTGAAAAAAAATGATGATGATAATTCTCTGAATCAATCGATGTTTGGGAAGCCTTATGTTAAGATTCAAAGGTTGTTATTATGATCAGGGGTAAAAACAATCCTTTACTAAGAACCATTTATAGAACACTGTTGATCGTGTTTTTTTTCTTGTCATCTACTTATGCTTACGAACTAATTGAAACAGGTTTTCTTCGAAACAATGTTGGGCAACCCCTTTCAATTGCTGTTCCTATGGAATTTCGAATCTATGGACAGCCAGTTGGAGGAATCCCTTTGTGGGACTCAGGAGTAATAACCGTAACGGTAAATGATGGGCTTTACACGGTTCCATTGGGAAGAGCCCCTCAACAAACAATAGACGAAACCATTATCTCGTCAAATTCAAATTATTATATGGAATATATCGTTGATGGTGATCTTTTCCAATCTAGGGAACTCATCGCTCATCAGGCTCAAGCTATACTCGCTGATAAATCGATCAGTGCTATTCAGGCCCAGCATGCTCTAACAAGTGATTTTGCTATAACTGCCAGCACTCTGGCTAGTCTAAATATTAGTCAGTTCAATAACGATGCTGGCTACATTTCTTCGGTTGGGGTTGTATCTGCATCACTGACATCTATGACGAGTAATATGGCGATATCCATGAACGCCTTAGGGTTAATGGGCGGGATCAATGTTTCAAGCAATGGGAATGTCGGAATGGGTACAATAAATCCTATTTATCCGCTTGATGTAAGTGGCCAGATCCATGCGATGAGTGTGACCGTAGATGGGGTTGTATCTGCGAGTGCATTTGTGGGTGATGGGGCAAGTATCACGTCCTTGAACTGGGCTAATATCTCCAATTTGCCGACTATTTTTAGCGCGGGAATGATAGTGAATACCGCGAACTTATCCTTGACGAGTAATATTTCGATCTCGATGAATGCCAAAGGCTTAATGGGGGCGATCTTTGTTTCCTCAAACGGGAATGTTGGAATGGGTACGACTGATCCTGCTTATCTGCTTGACGTGAGTGGCCAGATCCATGCGACGAGTGTGACGGTTGATGGAGTCGTATCGGCAAGTGCTTTTTCAGGTAATGGGGCAAATATCACCTCCTTGCAGTGGGCTAATATACAAAATGTACCGAGCACAGTAACTACGGAAATTATGGTCAATACGGCGAATTTATCCTTGACGAGTAATATCGCGATCTCCATGAATGCATCAGGGCTAATGGGTAATATTGCCCTTGAAAACAATACGATTCACCTATCAGGGGATGTCAATGTATCCGGAAACCTTCAAGTATCAGGAAAGGTTGTATTCCCTCTAGGAAACGTTGTCATTGTTTCAGATCCCTTTCAGACGATAGTCTATAACAGTAGTTTTGTTCGAATTCAAGGAAGCGATAGTCTTAAGGATATGACCGCAAACCCCCAGATAACGGCTGGCATAGATGGCGAGCAACTGATCCTAGTGGGGAACAGCGATATATACCCAATTAAATTAAACCAGGGGAATGGTCTGATCTTATGTGGAGGGGTTTGTTTTACATTGGGAAATAATGATGCGATTCGATTTGTTTATAGTAATGGAAATTGGCAAGAATTGAATCGAAGTGATAATTAATTATCTAAAAAAACCTAGAAAGGTGGAGATATATATGACATCATACTATAATGATAGCTTAGAAAATGGGTATTTTTCTGATGGTTAGGTCAGTAAAAAATTAAATGCATATTAGAGAGGGGTGAAGAACTCATTTTAGTAGAAAAAGATAATAAATAAAAAAGGAGATGAAATGATGGGGGAAAGAATAAAGCGGATGTTTTTTAGATTTCAAATACCGATTAAAAGTGTTCTTATGGTTTCAGTTATATCGTTATTTAGTTATACGATCCCGCTTGGTGGTTCTAGTAGAATTGAATATTTTCCTGGAAATGTGGGTATTGGAACACAAAATCCTTCTGTTAGTTTGGATATAGTGGGTAGCGTGAAAGTCTCGGGGGGCGTGAGTTCAAACGGAACCATATCCGCCAATAAGTTTGCAGGAGATGGCTCTGGACTTTTTAATGTGCCTATTGCAGTTGGTGTCGTAACCGACAATTACACGGGTAATGTGACGATCAATGGCGGTGTAAGTGTAAATGGGATTTTGAGTGCGAACACGATAGTGGGTACTCATTTAGGAACATGGTCTGGAAATGTGATCGGTTTGGGCTACATGAACACAGCCGTTGTAACGAACAATTACACGGGTAATGTGACGATCAATGGCGGTGTAAGTGTAAATGGGATTTTGAGTGCAGACACGATAGTGGGTACTCATTTAGGAACATGGTCTGGAAACGTGATCGGTTTGGGCTACATGAACACAGCCGTTGTAACGAACAATTATAATGGTAGCGTGAGTATTAATGGAACCATTAGTGCTAATAAATTGGTCGCTTATGGTCCCGTGGTATTTAGTCAATCAGGAACCTATACTGTGCCAGACGCTGCTTCAACTCTTCCTAGCAATATGAGCTTTTTGAAACTTGCTGGTACCGGTGCCCTAGACATGACATCGGCTCCTCAAATTGCTGCAGGTGTTGAAGGGCAGCAATTAATTATTTTGGGAACCAGTGATACCAATACGGTAAAACTGCATAATGATGCAAACTTGGTTCTATTTGGTGGTGCTAGTTTTACCCTAGGCAATAATGATGTTCTTCGTTTAGTTTATAGTGGTACGGCTTGGTATGAGATGGGTCGGAGTGACAACTATATCCTGAATTAAAGACAAAAGCGGCACTAACTCGAAGAGAGTTAGTGCCGCTACGAAAAAGAAAACCCCATTTAAATGTTTTTTAAATAGTG
>CAIUCY010000164.1 GCA_903897765.1 uncultured Candidatus Marinamargulisbacteria bacterium
CCGGAAAAACTCCGGCGTGAGAACATATGTGTTTGTTCCGTCGAAAAAACGCTTTTCCCACCAATCAAAACGCGAGGTTTTTCCCGTCACACTCAGGCTCCATTTCTCTCCGCATCGGAAAGCAGTAAAGGTCGCGTGCGTGGATTGATCTGGATAGGGTTGTCCTGACGTTGGGTTATAATCAGTTTGATCGATAGTGCCTCTTATTTGCAGGCTGATATCACTTTTCACTGATAATGGAAATAATATAAACAGCCATATGATATAAGCATATCTAAACAACGTGCGGAATGATGCTTGAGCGCGATGGTAAATCCACGGTAATGTGGTTAAAAACAGTAAACATAATGTGATTTTAGGAATTATTGCCTCCTGAGATTTTGTTAAATGCATCAAAAGTCCAAATAGACCTAAACACCCGCAATATGCTCCGCCGGTAAAATAGAATGCCCAACGAACCAATTATTGAAGATTATGTAGAAGGAACAAAAATGTTAAAGATAAATTTCAGTTCAAAAGATTAAAAGATCAGATGGCTATTATGGCTCAGCTGGCTTGTTAAGCCTTCCCTTGTCCGCAACAATACCTTCTTTATTGAGACGTTTAATTAATAAAACAACGGTCTGCTTTGCATCGGCTAACTTACTTCGTGGTTGGCGTCGAAGTAATGACAGCGATTGTTTAAGTAATTCACTTACTCCCTCAGAAACAGAACTATAGATAATCTCTCTAAATGCTTCTGATTCATCACTCATCGCGATCGAAAATTCTTTTACTCCAATAGATCTAATGATCGACGCAATGACACTCTTCTCAATAAACTGAAGATCCGAGAAAACATAAATACTTTTAGATATTTCATCAGCAAGTGTAATGTTTTCTTTTCTTACTTCATCAATAATGTGTTGAGTCGTTTCGACATTAATGAAGTCAAATAACTGACTGGTAAAGGCCTTCCCTCCCAATGTATAATCAAGTTGTGACTCGATATCTCGAATAAAGGCTCTGACATCCTCTGGCAATAATTTTCGTTCTTCACTTAAGCTAAGTACGATTGATTTTTGTGTACTAAGAGGAAATAACTCGAGTAATCTAGCGGCGACCTCAGGCCGAAGATAATTAAAAACGGCAAGTTGTTTTTCAATTTTTTCAGCTTTTAATAAATAAGCAAGTTTTCCTAATTGATCGATGGGAAGCAAAGACAAAGCCACCCCTTCAGCACCACTAGTGCTAGTAGACTGTTGAGTAGTGGGTTCAGCGGAAAGTTTTGAGGTTGTGCCGAACATATCTTTGAAATCATCAAGGTTGGCCTCTTCCTCACCTTTTTGAGTAGACTGTTGAATAATATTGTTGTGATCGGGCATAACAATTTGATTTTGATTCTTCCTTAGGCGATTTGAAATAATTAAAATACCAGCAAGAAATGCTAAAACAATAATAAGCACAATCAACAATATAAAGGCATAAACAACATAAATTTTTATGAATTCATTTGATTGAATCGTTTGTGAAAAACGCTTAGAAAATGGCAGATCCGCAGTATTCCCTCCTTTAAAATCAAGTTTCATGACGGTGAGTTTATCCCCTCGAGTTGCGTCTAATTTTAACACCGTTGAAACAATTTGCTGTGCTTGTTGAACGGCAGGAATGGTGAACTTAACGGGAACGATCAGTGTTGCCTCTATACGAGAAATATCCTTCTCTGTTGCAATTTGCTGACTTGTTCGATTTATCTGTGAAACAGAATTATATATACGATTTTGTTGAGCAGCCAGAACGGAATAACCAGGAAGAGAATTTGACGATGATTGATCATTATTCATCGGCTGATTTTTTAGTTGATTTTTTTCATTGAAGTTACTGATGGTGGTAATATTAGAATTCTTTGTGAAAACAATGACATTAACAATAACTTGATCCGAACCAAAGTATCGATTTAATACCGATTGAGCCTTTGTTTCGTAATCGCGCTGTAACTCTACAACCTCACTAACTTGTAACGGAAAAGAAAGCACATGTAATAACAAAAATAATAACAGAAAACTTCTTAGAATTTTTTGCTCCAGACAAAAATAAATTTTTAGGTATATTTAACCTATCATAAAATATCTTATCCGATTGAAATTGATCTTAGAAGCTTTTCTAAGAATTTTTAAGCAAATCAGCTTGTTTCCTAAGAATATTAATTTCGACACGCCTATTTCGAGATCTATTTTCGTCATTACTATTAGGAACGAGCGGATGGAATGACCCCATTCCAATGAGAGAGATCCGATCGGGAGAGATACCTTTTGCGATCAGATAGTCTATCACGGATAAAGATCGTTCAACCGAAATCTCGAAATTACTTCCTGGCGAATCATCGGTATGCCCTTCAATTTCGATCCGGTTATCAATTTTCTTTAACATTTGGGCTAATTTATCTAAAATTAGCGTAATCTTAGGTGCAATAGTGGTTCTTCCTGACTCGAACATAATGGCTTGGGTCATCATCAGTTTAATCTGAAAATCGTCTACTTTGATAACCACGTATCCAGACAAATTTGAACCTTCAATAAAACCACGGATTTCTTTTGCCGTAGATTCTTCAAGATTAATTTGCTTAACCACATTCATGAGTTGTTTATCAGATTCACCACCAAACAATTTTTGAATTGTTTCTAGTTTTTTCTTGCCTTCAATTGTATTGATCGATGAGAAAGAATAGAGAAGGAGAAACAGACACATCAAAACAGACATCAGATCACCATACGAAACTGCCCATCGATTCGTATTAGCTAAAATCGTCTCGACTTCATTATTTTGCTCGATAGGTTCCTGCATGCTTAGGACTTGTTCTCCTCAAGGAACCCTTTTAATCGTTGCTCTACCATGATAGGGATCATACCTTGATGTATACAAATAATCCCTTGGATCACAAGTTGTTTATATTTAACCTCGAGCGCACTACGGAATCGTAGTTTCTGAGAGAGTGGAATAAAGACAACATTGGCGAGTAAAACACCGTAGAATATGGTTAGCAAAGCGATCGACATAGAAAGTCCTACTTGAGCTGGATTTGTAATTTGTCTAAGTACTTGGATAATACCAACCACTGTTCCCAACAATCCAAAGGTGGGCGCGAAACTACCAGCCGTAACAAATGTATCCGAGATCATTTTATGACGACTTGCCATTTCACGAATATGGGATTCTAACGTTTCTTTAATAAACCCTTCAGAACGCCCATCTGACAACATGATCAACCCTTTTTGAATAAACAACGCCTCGGATTTATACTCCTGTGACTCGGATAATTTTTCCACTCCTTGAGCATAGGCGATCTCGCTGTAACGAACCATTTTTTTTATCGTTATAGAAGTCAACTCAGCTTTTGTTTCAACAAATAGTTTTAAAAATGCACTTAACACTTTGGGCACCATTGACCAAGGCAAAGCAATGAATGTGGCAATAAGCGTTCCGCCAACAGTAAGAATAAATGCGCTAACATTAATGAACAAAGCAATATTCGTATCTCTAGAAATACCCATATAAATAAGGAAAAAGGCTAGGATCAAACCTATGACGGTTGATATATCGATCATCGGTTAATTAACTCTGTTCTAATATAAAAGGGGTCGCATTGATATAATGTTTTTCATGTTGTAGGTTAGGCTGTGCCTCCGTCCTATTGACCTTTTGGTTTGAAATAAAAAGACCATTTTCACTGAGTCGTAAAATATCAATATTTTCAGTCGAACGTCCTTTAAGTTCTTTATGTTGATTGAGGGGTTCAAGTAATATTTCTACACGAGCTTTAATGCGTGCTTCTTCTTCTTGTCCCTTACGAATGTTTTGTTCCAATTGTTCAAGTTTTGCTTGAGATGCAGCAATTTGTAAATTTATTTTTTGCTCGAACTGAGTATATTCCTTAAGTATAACATCTTTCTTTTCGGCAATTTCATAAGCTTCTCGCAACGCATTATTCCATTCTTGTTTGCTGTGAGCTCTTACTTCATCCATAAATGATTTGGCCTCGACAATCGCCTTTGCGCGAATTTCTTTAGCTTCATAGGTTTCCTTCTGTATAATTGCAAGTTGTAAACGAGTTGCTGATTGTTTAACTTCTAGAGCATCTGATTCAGCTAAAGTCCGAACATATTCGGACTGTTGTGTTGCATAGGCAATGATCTCTTCAGCTTCAAGTTTAGCTTCCTCAATTATTTCTAAACCTGAATATTTATTGATATTGAGGTCTTTTTCAGCCTTAAGGTGATTAACATCTGCTCGAGCCTGAACGCGAGCTGATTTTTCTCTTGTCTCACCCATTAACGTTGCAACTTCATGAACGAAGTTCGCGACCTGACTCTCTTGTGTTAAGCGATATTGATCGGCTTCAGCACGAATAGCAGGCACGTTCTCTTTCTCCGATTCGATCTGTTTTGAGAAATCCTGCAATGCTTTTTCAGCTTTAAGTCTATTCATATCAGCGCGGGCCTGAACACGTGCTGATTTTTCTCTTGTCTCGCCCATTAACGTTGCGACCTCACTAACTAATTCTGCAGCCTGATTCTCTTGGGTCAGACGATATTGATCCGCCTCGAAACGAATGGTTTTCGCTTTCTCATGCTCTGATTTAATCAGCGATGAAATTTCTTGTGTCGTAGAAGCCTCAATAGATTCGTTTTGATCTAGTTTAAGTTGTGATCTCTCAAGGATCTCAAAAGCTTTTTCATTGGTTTGTTCCAAAATAATATCAGCTTCAACTCGAGCTTTTTTAACAATCTCGTCTGCCTGTTCTTTTGCTTTATCCATAAGTCGGGTTGCCTTTTGAGTGGCTGTCGTGATTATTACATTTCCCTTTTCAAGGGTTTCAGTGACTTCGCTTGTTTCAGCAGTGTTAGTCATTTTATCTAAAGAATTTATTGAGAGCTGTGCGTGTTGAAGGATTTCAGATTCGAGACGCTCTGCCTCATCAAGTATTCCTTCCGATTCTTTCTCTGCAGTCTGAATGACTAGATCATGATAATCAACCGCTTGTTGACGCAAACTCTCAGAAACGGTTTCGGCTTCTTGTCGTATGGACCGAGCATCATCCTCAGCTCGATCCATCATGGAGGCAACAAGGCTTTCGGCTTCTAAAATAATGCTTTGAGCCTGTTCTTTGGCGTCATGAACTAAACGTTGCGCACGTTGTCGATCTTCTTCAAGTTCTGTTGCAGCCTTTTCTTCTATATTAAGCCCATTTTGACGTGCGTTTTCGAGAATAGTTAATGCCTCAGACATGGCCAAAGCTAAGCGGTCACTGGCTCTTTCATTGATCAATGTTCCAGAGTTCATAGCATCATCAAGTATGATCCTCATTTGATCATAGGCCCCCTGAAGGACTATTCTTGCTTCGGACTCGGCCATTTCAATCTCGGCTTTGACTCGATTAGAAGAATATAGACGCATTGACTCTGAAAAGGCTTTTGCTTCTTGTAACTGTCGCGTTGATTCTTTTTCGGCTTCTGAAATAAGTCGATCGCCCTCAAGAAGACCTTTTGCGCGGATCTTGTCAGCATTTTCTTGAGCGACTTGAACAAGATCCTGTCCATAGGCCACCGCTTCAAGATGAACCTGTTCGGCCCAGGATTGCATACTTTCAAGTTGATGCATGGCTTCAGTCTTTGCAATAGCTAAAATGGACTCGCGTTCGGATAATGCTTTTGCCTTGGCTTCGTCGATCAATTGAGTAATATCGGAATCTACAGAACGCATTTTTTCGATAACGGCAGAAGACATTCCTGTTGCATTTGCCAACAATCGTTGAATAAAACTCAATAATCTTTCTGCACTTTCTGAGGCTTGAATAGTAATAATACCTGCTTGATCAGACGCAATTTTTGTTATTTGATTGGCTTCCTCTCGAATCTCGCGAGTCAACCTTTCGACTTCATCATGGGTTAACTTCCAAAGAGTCGTAATGTTCTCTTGCGTTTTTGACCGAATGAATTGTGCTTCATCTTCTGCATGTTTTGAAATGACTTCAGATTGTTTTCGAGCAACATTGATAATATGGTCGAACTCTTCTGTTGACGAAGCTAAGGTGATATCGTCTTGAGCTAGCGGCTCAAGTACAATCTTTTTAGAATTTTTCTTGGCATCACTCACATACTACACTATAGCGGAGACCTGCCTGTTGTTCAAGCTAGCGAATAGAAAAATTTGAGAGCGGAGACTTAGACCCAGTTATCCGTTTGCTGTTTTTTGCGACGTCGTTTTTCGAGAAATTGTTTAACACTTTCTTCACCTGTATTGGATATGACTCGGGTCGATCTCTCATATCGATTAATTGGCGAGATAGCGGAAGCTGGAATGATCGGATTAATTATTGGCGAATCGAAATGAACACCCTCATACAATCCTCCACCAGACATAACGATCCTCCTGTTATTTAGATACTTCTATTATACTTTTCGTGTCAATTTTCAATAAATCTCGAATAATTTTTCGATCCACTTCTGGAAAAGGAAAATTCGATAGTTGATCGACACGAACCCATTGATAGGGTAACTCGGTTTTGATCTCTTTGGCATTACAGACCTTTGCGTGCCATGCATGAAGCTTTAGCGTAAAATGCGAGTAAGCATGACGATATACCCCCTGTTCTCGAATCAGTTGAATATTTAAAGAGGTTTCTTCCATAACCTCTCTTATGATCGTTTGTTCGACCGTCTCATCGACTTCTTGCTTCCCTCCCGGAAATTCCCATAATCCAGCCAACATTTTCCCTTCTGGTCGACAGGTGATCAATATTTTATCTGTATTCCAAATAATAGCAGCGCCTACTTCGATATGAGGAACTTTAGCAGACCTGCTCCTGATAGGAAGTTGCTCGACTTTGTTATGTTTTATTGCCCAGCAGTCAGGATATAACGGACATTCGCCACATCTCGGATTTCTAGGCTTACATAATGTTGCTCCTAGCTCCATAACAGCTTGGTTGAAAGATGAAGGATCTACGCCCGAAATGACACTTTGTAGTCTTGAAAACACATCTTTCTTTATTTTAGAATTTGTTATAGGGATCGATATTCCCCAAAATCGGGAAAAAACGCGCAAAAAGTTACCATCAACCGAGGGGACAGGTTCCCCAAAAGCAATACTGGCGATAGCTGCGGCAGCATAAGGACCAAGACCTGGAAGACATTGAAGAGAAATAAAGGAATCAGGGATATTCCCATTGAGTTCATGAACCACAACTTTTGCAGCTTTAAGAAGGTTTCGGGCCCGAGAATAGTACCCTAGCCCCTCCCAAACCTTAAGGACGGATTGTTCTTCTGACTGTGCTAGATCATGGACGGTTGGAAATCTAGCGATAAAACGTTCAAAAAAAGGGATCACCGTGGATACTTGCGTTTGTTGCAACATCATCTCACTGATCCACACAAAATAGGGGGTGGGATTATCTCGCCACGGCATGGTGCGTTTACCACGATTATACCAATCAATAAGTCGAACAGCCCAATCCTTATCGCTATTTTTCATAGCGACTGATTATAGCAGACTATGACTGTTCAATGAGTCGAAAGGTATGAGCGATATGTGAACCCAACGGGGCTTCATATGTCAAAGCAAGAACGGGAAGAACACAATAGAACGTTATACCGAGAACGAGTAGATAAAGGCTATGTTTTGTACGATCCATTTTTGTATATCCCCTTATTTTTTGTTTGCAATGATACTGATAGTAGTGAGGGGGGTTGGGGGGGGTACACCGGCCATCAGTATCATTGCTTTATAATAATTTATCGAACACTATTTGGATTTATTGCAGACTAAATATAATCTGATTTTATGTTTCTTTATTCGCCCGTCGATCCCAAGGAAAGAAGAAGCTCAATGACCTCTTCATCATTCATATCTCTAGCTAATTGAAGTGGGGAAATGCCTAAATAATTACATTTATTAATATCTGCTTTTGAAGAAATAAGGCGTTTTAGCATCTCTTTTCTCTTTTTTATTTGGTGGTTCCCGATCACTGCTAATAAAAGCGTATTTCCTTCAGCATCAATAATAACATTAGGATTTGCACCCTGACGAAGTATGGAATCAATTTTTCGCAAATTAATCTTACTCGCAAAAACAGTCGCGATAAGATCTTTTGTTATTTGAGACAGGAAAATAGCATAACTTTTGCCACTCGATATAACTTTATTTTTCATCATCATAGGAATATATCGCAAGACTTAACCCACAATTTCAGTTATTTGCCTCGTCCCCATAGATCGATCTCGAGATGATAGTGTCGGCCGAATTGATTCCAAATGCTGACAAACAACGAAGCAATGATGGGGCCGATCAAGAACCCCGCTACGCCTAACCATGCTATTCCCCCAAGCATGCTCAGCAAAATGATGCCCGGATGAACCCCTCCCCTCTTTCCGATCAAGGTGGGACGAAGGTAATGCTGAGTCATCGTGGTGAATCCATGCGAAATAAAAAAAAGAGAGATCGCCTTGATCCAATGTCCAGTGAAAAATAGATAAATAATGGCAGGAAAAATGATCCCATGTATCCCAAGTAGCGGAATAATAGAGAATGCGATCATCAAGACCGCCCAGAATAAAGGTGATGGCAACCCGAATGCCCAAAAAAGAAAACCTCCGAGCGCCCCTTCAACAATTGCAATGATGACCGTTCCGATGAGGGTCGCGTCCACCATACGTGTTACCTCTGAAAACAGTTCTTCTTCGTCATTTTTTTTAAGAGGGGATAGTTCTTGAATACGCTTAATAAATTTCTCGCCATCAAGTAAAAAGAAAAAATGAAGAATAAGGGTAATAAGCAAATGCAACATCGCAAGTGAAAAGTCAACAAACATGCGCTCAAAAGAAGTGAGGAGAAAGTGACTCAGCCCATTCATGATCTTGGTGACTTGATCTTCAAATTGGATCTGTTGAAGCAAGTCGGTTACATTCCCCACCAAAGGAAGCTCAAGATGGAGGTTGGCCCAATGCTCAACAGACCACCATCGTTCAATGTAGGCCCAGTTCGATTTAATAAGAACATAGAGATGAGCCGCCTCCTTATAAAGAAGAAGGCTAAGAACAATTAGGGGAATAACAACCAAGACTAAACTAATCAGAACACAGGTAATGGCCGCAGCAGGCGCTAAAAAATTCAATTTTAACTGAAGCCCTTTGTAGATACGATAAAAAAGGTGAGTCAGCACAATGGCGAGGACAATATCGACAATAAACCAAGCAACGATTTTAAGGAATATAATCGAGATCAACACTAAGAGGCCAAAAAAGAACCAATCAGGAAGAGCGTACTTTCGAGCCATCAGGATCATTATACCTCAGGTATTGTGTAATTGCGAAGATGATTCGGAATGGGTCGATTTGGATTCTCTCTAACGCTCTTTATTGCTGATTCGGTCAGATCATAGGCTTCTCGGCTTTTTTTGGCACGGCTCAAATAAACAATGGCATGACCAAGATTAATACGAGCTTCAGGCAACCCTATCGTCTCAACTGCTCGATAGGCTGAGGATGCTATACTCAACGCTAGGGGATCCGCTAAACCGATATCCTCACTTGCGAAAATGACCATGCGTCTTGCAATGAAAAGTGGGTCTTCCCCCGCGGTTATCATTCGAGCAAAATAATGCAAAGCATCAACATCCAAACTCGCTCTCATTGATTTTATAAAGGCCGAGATCGTATCGTAATGTTCATTTTCGTCAAAAGGACTCGACTTATGCGCCGTTGAATCAATGATGGTTTCAGAAGTGATATTGATAACACCCGCTTCATTGGGCGGGGTCGAACGAACGGCGATCTCTAAACTCGTTAGCACTTGGCGAAGATCACCATCGATCGCTCTAACCAACTGGGCAAGTTGTTCATCGGTTATATTAATATCCAAGCTGGAAAAGCCCTTTGGGTCGTTAAGCGCCCGTTTAGCGGCAGCCACCATATTCTCGATGGATAGTGGTTTAAACTCAAATAATCGACTACGGGAAACAAGGGCTGCATTAAGCGAATACAAGGGATTTGCCGTCGTAGCGCCAATAAGATGGATCGTTCCTTCCTCAATATCCTTTAGCATTATGTCTTGTTGGCTCTTATTAAAACGATGAATTTCATCAACAAAAAGGATAGTTTTTTGCCGGTAGTAGTCCCACGTTTTTTTTGCTTCTTCGATGACCGCACGAACATCTGATGTTTTAGCCTCAACCGCATTGAGAGGAACAAACCGACTTTGGGTCTGACTTGCGATGATCCGAGCTAAGGTAGTCTTTCCCGTTCCGGGTGGGCCAAAAAAAATAACTGACTGGATCTGATCCGACTCGATCAAACGACGCAGCAATTTCCCTTTTGATAGAATATGTTCTTGTCCAATAAATTCATCCAAATTTGTGGGACGCATACGATGAGCCAGTGGCGCTGAATAGAACTTTTTATCAGCCGCTGCAGACGAAAAAAGATCAGGGGAATTCATTTATGAACTTGCGATTTTTTCAAATGCTTTATAGTCACGGTCTGAAAAGAGTTTTTCATCGTTAAGAATAATGACGAGCCCCGTGTTCAAATTGACCACACCTGAAACCGCCTCTTCACCATCTCGTCCTGAAAAGAGAATGGGGTGATCGATCGAATCATCAGGGATCGACGTAACTTCCTCAACCTCGTCTACCAATAATCCAACAAGTTTGTTCAGGTGTGTTTCTTTAAATATTATAACGACGGGGTATTGAGCTAATTCATCTGTATCATAAAAATTTTTTCGAATATTAATGAGAGGAATGATTTGATCGCGCAACTTGATCAAGCCAAGCAAATAGGGAACCTTTGTAGGCATCTTTGAAATATCGGGCTGCTTTAATATTTCTTGAACTTGACGAATATTGAGGGCGAATAACTCGTTTTTAATTCGAGCTACTAAATATTGAGAGATATCACCCATTATAACGAGATTAACCCTTGAAGTTGCAATACATTGTCATCAACCCCAATAAAATGATCGATCTTGTACTCGAGCCTAAATGATATATCATAACTAAAACGAAGGGTTGAATTAAAGATCAGTCGACTATTCTGGGGGAAATTGTTTTGATTATATACGGAATATTGACTCCCAAAAACTAACGATCTATCGATATTAAATAGGATTTGGCCAGATGCGCCATTTCCTTCCATAGTAGTACCATTTTTTTGACCTGAAACAAGTTGATAATCAACAGAAAAATCAAAAGGGCCGATGGGCAAATGATAGTCCGTCCCTGCCAAGAAAAGGGAGTCAGCCCACATCATCGAAAAACCTGCATCAAGCATATCTTTAATTAAAAACCGCATATCACCCCCCGTTGTCTTGGCCATTCCATCATTGGTATTAACAAAAAATAAATCAACCGAAAACGGACGTGTGTTATGAAAGTAGCCTATCCCTGTCTCTGAATGAGGAATAAGTGAGGGGATATCATATATCACTCGATTCGACATAAAGGGGCGATCAACCAAACGTTGAGGCTCTTGACCAAAGGGCAAATTAAAACGACCCAAACGAAGACTCCCCGGTAAGGTCAGGGAATCAATATCAAAATAAAACTGTCGGGCAAATTCTATATTGTTGCTAGCCAGATGGGTTTCATAAGCCAAGCGATGATGAGGATCCATCGGGAAATTGGCTAATAACTCAAAATCAGATAAAGAAAAAAGCCCTGCTCCGCTAGCAGCATTTGATTTTATATACCTAACATCAAAGACGCCCGAATATTGAGGTTCAACAAAAGAGAAAGCACAAACGGTTGATAAAAGAACAAGTATCCACTTCAGCATTGATAGATCCCCCCACTCAGATTTTATAATTTAAACAGTTCGTCAAACGTTTTAACCGTAAATTGGCGTTTTTCCTTTAAATGTTTGACCGTATAAAAGCTTTGTTCCAATTCTTGTTCACCTAAAATAACAGCAAACGTCGCCCCCTGAGCCAACGCTTCTTTTAAACCATCGTTGACGCCACCGTCTTTGAACATAAACTCGGATTGGATCCCTTTTTGACGCAGTTCTAATACCGTTTTAAAGGCTTTCTCTTTTGCTTTTGAGCCGATTCCGATCAATACAAAACGTGAAACAGGCTGTGTGGGTAAATCGGCTTGAATCTCTTTAAGAACCATATAAAGGCGATCCATTCCAATAGCATAACCAAACGCAGGGGTCTTTCTTCCCCCCATCTCAGCGATAAGATTATCGTATCGTCCACCCCCACAGATCGCATTCTGAGCACCTAGAACATTGGACCGGATCTCGAAAACGGTTTTGGTATAATAATCAAGACCTCTGACCAAATGAGCGTCGATCGCGTGAGGCACATGATGTTCATCAAGCAAAGTCATTACCGTTAAAAAATGATCACTACAGTCATGACATAGCGCGGATTGGATATCCGGTAGGCCTGTAAAATACGTTTGGCACGTGGGGTTTTTGCAATCTAGGATACGAAGGGGATTACGGTCAAATCGGCTCTGACAGTCCTCACACAACTCCGAAAGAATAGACTCAACAAATTGTTTTAGTCGTTCACGAATAACAGGGCGACACACTTCACATCCGACCGAATTGACGGCAAGACTAACATCTTGAAGCCCCAACTTTTGAAAAATATCAACCCCCATGATCATTGTTTCAACATCTAAATAGGGAGAAACAGACCCGATCGCCTCAACACCCATCTGATAAAACTGGCGATATCGACCAGTTTGTGGACGTTCATATCGAAACATCGGACCTTGATAGAAAAGTTTGGTGACTTTACGTTTTTGAAAAAGAGCATTGTGCTGCAAATAGGCACGAACAACTGAGGCTGTCCCCTCGGGACGAAGTGCCATGGTTCGATCCCCTTTATCTTGGAAAATATACATCTCTTTTTCGACGATATCTGTTGTTTCGCCAACAGCTCGTTGGAAAAGATCCGCACTCTCAAAAATGGGGGTTTGTATCTCTTGATAGTTATTAAGGGTTAATAATTCGGCGATCTTTGAATGGAGCCAACGCCAAGCGTGTGATTCATCGGGGAGAATATCTCTCGTTCCCCGAGGAGTCGAATACTTCACTTCTTCACTCCTGCATTGTAGGTATTGTAGTCGACATTGGGTGTTTTCCCTACAACCATCGACCACCACGCCTTTGCAAACATCCATGTCGTTTGGAATGTTCCGCCCTCTTTGAAACGACGAGCAGAGGATGCAACCACGATAGTCGTATCGAGGACGATCTTGCCCTTTTTCTTAAGGCGTTTCCCGAGTTCGATATCGGGTGACATTTTTTTATAAGCAGGATCATATCCACCAACTTCGTCAAAAACATCTTTTCGCATGACAAAGTTAAACCCAGCGGTGTTATCAAGCCCAAACATTTTCGAAACCATCAAGAAAGCGGTATAAGCCATTTGATTAAAAATGCTACCCCACTTTGAGGTATCAAAGGTGCCACATGGACCATACACAGCAACAATATTATTATCCAAAAAATGTTTAACAATTCTAGCCGCCCAATCTGGAGGATACACCGTATCTGCGTCACAAAAGGTAATTAATTCACCCGAGGATTCTTTGGAGCCACGGATCACCGCATAAATATAACCTTGCGTGGATTCGGTATAGACGCGGTCGGTATATTGCCTTGCGATCTCGCCTGTTCTGTCTTTGCTGTTGTTATCAACGACGATAAGCTCGATATCTTTGTATGTCTGAGCCTTAAGCCCCTTCAGCGTGTCAGCAATACTGTTTTCTTCGTTATAGGCAGGAACGACGATCGATAGTTTCATAAAATTCACCCTTTCTGCCTTTTTGGGGCACCTTCCAGTGGTAAAGGAAGGAAAATAATATTTACTGGCCTGCCAGACGTAGATGCGAAACGTCAAAACAATGACTTCATAGTCCGTCTTCGTTCTACGAACTACGCCGGACAGTCTCCGCTAACTTACTTCGTTTCGTAGCGTAGTCTGGTGGGCCCTGCTGGGATTGAACCAGCGACCAACCGGTTATGAGCCGGCCGCTCTAACCACTGAGCTAAGGGCCCGAATATTTTGATTATACTGGAAAAAGTTTATTTCATCGAGGTGATTCTATGGAAAGAAATAAAAAAGGGCGCCGTAGCGCCCTTTTTTGTTAACATAAGCGAATAAAGCTTAAATTTTTAACTGAACACCAAACATGGAACTATTGGAATTGTTTCCAAAGATCGCTCCAGCACCAAGGAGAACATCGGCATTAACCGGTAATCCAAGTCCAATGGTATAGAGCTGTTGGTTGTTAGCATTGGGGTCAATATCTGTCCCATCTGTGGCAACCGTTCCGTTAACAAAGCCAATAACACCTGGAAGAACATAGGTGCTTCCACCAGCTGCCATAATAGCACCACTGCCTTGAGCATAGACATCAGCACCAAAAAGGCTTGTCTGAAGTTCGCAGATAAGCTTCGATGAACTACCAACTTGGGTTCCATAAGCAGAAACTTTAACACCTGAAACGGTGGTTCCGACTTTTAAACCTAATTGTTGTGCATTGAGTCCGAATCCACCAGCAACAATAGCAGAAACATCATAGCCAGCCACATTCGTCATCACTTGTATACCAGGATCAGTCGCAATTTTTAAAACAGTATAGAATGGAGCATCTTGGTAAAGGCCTGCATAAAGGTTGGCTGGCCCAAAAATTTGGGTACCCACTCTAAACGAAAGACCTAAAGCTTTTGTATCAACATAAAGCAATGCTTTATTTGTTGCCGTTCCGGCGACATCTAATTGATAATAAATTGAGGAAACATCACTGATCTTACCGCTCAGGTTTAATCTGGACTTCCAGTTAGTCATCGACTGATTGTCTCCACCCATAATACCAGAGGAAAGTGTTCCGTCGAACTTTGGCTCGAAAGCGAACCCTACAGCCATCAAGGCAACCAAACTTATAATTGCTACTTTTTTCATATTTTTCTCCTATCTCGTAATTCATTCTTAGAAACAATATCTAGAATGTTTCGCACCTTGTTTTTATTGAATCATCACCCCCTCAAAAGTAATCACATCGCAATAAAACACTAGTTTCAGTATATTCAATATAAAAGCAAAAGTAAAGTCCCGCTAGTCATTACTGCAATTGATAGGTTTATTCGACAACAACTTCGAATAACTTCGTTGTAGCCAACTTGCCTTTTACCGTAATCTCATCGACATATTGGCACATAAAATGATCTTTTACCTGAAGATAGGTATCTTCTGATATGAGGAGGTGAGTAGTATGTTTTTCGTCGCTGTAGGTTCTTGTTAACGCTTCGATACGAGCAGCCAAATTGACAGCGTCCCCTATTACCGTATAGTCCTTATGCATGGTTGAACCAATATTACCAACAACGACCGTCCCTGTATTAAGCCCCATTCCAATATCAAGGACAGTCCTTCCTTCCAAACGCCATTTCGTTTGAAGCTCGCGCAACTTTTTTAACTGTGCAACGGCACACGCTACGGCTACACGAGGATGATCAGGTAAGGGAAGTGGCGCTCCGAATATGGCCATGATCTCATCCCCGACATATTTGTCGAGGGTTCCGCCAAACTCAAAAATAACCTGCGTCATGGCATCGAGATACTCGTTCAATAGTTCAACAACTTCTTTGGGGGTATGAGCCTCACTAAAGGTCGTAAAAGAACGAATATCACTGAAAAAGATAGTAACTTCGCGCATCTCTCCACCCAATTCTATCGATTCAGGGTGGGATAAGATCTCATTAACTACTGTTGGTGCAACATATTGAGAAAAAATATCACGTACTTTTTTCTTTTCCTTTTCTTCTTGGACAAACTTAATGATCGTTTGCAATAGAAAGGTGGACCATAATGTCATTTGCAGGGTATACGTCGGCATTTCTAACCGAGCGACAATAAACATAGCGAACGAAACACCATAGATGATGACTGTTTGGAACACCAATAATCCAAAGAAAGGCCTGATTTTCATGCGTTTGCCAAAGCGGATATTCACCCAAGAAATAAGCATCATGGCCACAAAAACCCACGCAGCGTTTAATACCCGAATATATTGATCGTTTAATATTGTCTCGATGACATTGGCATGGATCTCGACACCCGGAAGCTCTTTGTCGAAGGGGGTTGAGAACACATCATGAAGCTCGATGGCTGAGGCGCCGATCAAGACGATCTTGTCCTTAAACCATTGGGGGTGGTCTTTAAGTTCTTCACCCTTGAAATGGGGATCAGACGGATCATAGACTCGAGCGAATGGGATCGTTTTAAATGTTCCGCTCGGACCATGATAGTTGATCATCATTTTTTTTCTATATTGCGGGATCTGGTGCTTCCCTACCCGGATGGATTTTGTAGAGGATAAGTTCATGTCAAAGATATTCTCAAAACGTCTGACCGCTTGAAGCCCCAAAGAATAGAACCGCTCCCCTTTTGACTGAAAAACGAGTTGAAATCGACGCACCACACTGTCTGCGTCTGGATCAGGATGAACAACGCCGATATCAAGTGCTGCTTTATTTAGAATAGGGATCGGTTTTTTGAACGGCAATCGTAAGACTTGAAACTGGGCATTTTTTTCCATCTTTTGGTAGTTGGATGCAAGGATTACATTTTCAGCACGTTTAATGGACTTTGCGAAATCGATGTCATCCTGAGGATCGAACTGTGTGGGTGAGTCAAAGAATACATCGTAAACGATCAACTTGGCTCCAGCATCTTTGAGAAGGTCAACGAGTTTGGCATGGGTTCTGCGAGTCCAAGGCCATTTCATCAGCCAATCAATCGACTCATTATCAATAGCGATAATGATGATCTTGTCTGACGTTGGCAGAGGCCCTCGTAATTGGAATTTTGAGTTATAGGATGATAAATTTAACAGATGAATTATAGGCGTTAGCGTTAGGAGGGCGACAAAAACTGAAATACAAAGTGCTTTGATCAGTGAAAAATCCCTCCCACCCTCCCTTTTCGAAAGGGAGGATTGACGCCCCTCTTTGCGTAGCCCCTCTTTGTAAAGAGGGGTCGGGGGAGTCTTACCCAACATTCAGGTCGATGAGTTTCTGGCCGAATTCAACGGCGGCTCCATCTTCGACTTGGATCTTGTGGACCAAACCATCTTGCTCAACTTTATAGTCATTTTCAATATTCATAGAGGTGATACTGAAAGCCACCTGACCTTTTTTGATCATGTTGCCTTCGTTTACCTTGATCTTGACGAAGCCAACACCTGTCGATTTTAGAGAAACCACTAGAGGACTGTTGATGACCGGAGCCTCGATAATAGGAGCTGGAGCATCGACAACGGCTGTTGAACGGCGGCCTCTTGTTAAGGACACTAAGATATCGGCTTCTTCAACAACCAGTTTATGTATAGAGGCTTTTTCAAAAAGCTCAACAATGGATTCTATGTGCTTAAAGTTCATTCGTATCTTTCCTTTCAAATCTCCCGATAGGGTTTAAAGTGTTAGTATTCGTGGGCCGTCTTTGGTAATGGCGATCGTATGTTCAAACTGAGCCGACCACTTGCCGTCCATTGTAACGACCGTCCAACCATCTGCCAAGGCCTTGGAGCGCCAGGTGCCCATGTTGATCATAGGTTCGATGGCAATAACCATGCCTTCTTTGAGCTCGATACCCGTGTTTTTGTGGCCATAATGTGGAACGTTCGGTGGTTCGTGCAATTCGATACCAACGCCATGGCCGACATATTCTCGAACCACACTAAAACGATGGCTTTCAACGAAGCGTTGTATCGTAAAGCCAATGTCGCCGATACGTTTGCCGATCTGACAGACCTCGATAGCCTTGTTCAGAGCCGTTTCGGTCACATCAACCAGCTCACGAACACGGCTGGGAACCTCCCCTACTATAAACGTACGGCAAGCATCACCAATAAACCCATTCTTTTTAAAACCAAAGTCGATTTTAACGATGTCACCCTCTGCAACAACGCGTTCACTGGGTATCCCGTGAACGATCTGCTCATTGATAGAAATACAGGTGCTATGGAAATAATTGGGAACCTCCCGAAAGGCGGCGATCCCCTTTTCGGTTGCGACAAATTGTTCAGCCAGTTTGTCTAATTCGATGGTCTTGACCCCCGGTTTAACATGGGGTCTGATAAAATCGAAGAAGTTAGCGACTTGCTTTCCTGCTGCTGCGATACCCTCGATCTGCTCGGGGGTTTTGATGAGAATGTTTTTCAAAACACTTACCCTTCCGTCAGCACGACCGTTTCACGGTCTTTGCTGCCACCTTCCCTTAGCAAGGGAAGGATAAGATGCACTTCAAAATACTTACCCTTCCGTCAGCTCGACCGTTTCAGGGTCTTCGCTGCCACCTTCCCTTAGCAAGGGAAGGATAAGATGCTTTATTGTATCAATGACAGCGCCGATTGATTGTAGCACTTGGTCGTTTGTGAAGCGAACAACTTTAATTCCATATCGACACAATATCCTCGTTCGCTGCGCATCATAAGCTTTTGCAGATAAATCTTCATGTACGCTACCGTCGACTTCAATCGCAATCTTTAGCCGTCGACAATAAAAATCCACAACAAAAGATTCAATACTATATTGTCGGACAAACTTACAATTTATCAAATCACTCGTTCGTAAGGCATTCCATAAAACAATTTCAGCTTCAGTCATATTCTGACGAAGAATCTTTCGCTTTTCTTTTTGATCACTCCTGTTGTATATTCGTTTCATATTAGCTAATCACACTCTCCTTCCCTTGCCAAGGGAAGGTGCCCGAAGGGCGGAAGGGTTCTGCTCATGCGCGTTAGAAAGCACACAAACCCGTTCAATTTTCACAGAGAAATGCCTAAATTGCAAATAGAGGAACTATTCCCTGCCCCAAAACAGCCTCTTCATCTCGATATTGGATTTGCTCATGGGGAGTTTATTCTTGAATCGGCGAAGCAAAACCCTGAGTGGAATTATCTAGGGTTAGAAGTCCGCACGCCCCTTGTGGAGAAGATCGAAAAACTGATCGAAGAGCAGGCCTTACACAATTGCAAGGTCGTTGCGGCTAGCTCGCTGATGAACCTCGACATTATCCCCGACAATAGCCTCGACCGAGTCACGACCTTCTTTTGCGATCCTTGGTTCAAGCCCCGCCATCATAAGCGACGCATCATAAACGCCAAGTTTTTAAGCGAGATCCCTGCCAAACTTAAACACGGGGCAACGATACTCTTTCAGACCGATGTTGAGAACCTTTATCTTGATACCCTTGAGTATATTAACGAGAACGGCCACTACACCATTATCCTCAACGAGAACGGTGTTCATCACCCTAACCCACTGGGCATACAGTCCTATTTCGAGGCACAATGCCTCAAGAATCAGTGGCCGATCTATCGGATGGAGTTTAGGGTAGCGATTGCTTGATGGCCTGAAGGATAACCTCTTTCGCTAAAAACCGTTTTTCATTCGTATTGATCAAAAATGGCGTGATATCGGGCAGAATTTTGCTATAATCCAGTCCCTCGATTTTTGTGGTCAGTTTTTGTGATAAAACGCTAGCGTCAAAATCAATCCGCTCATGCTCGGTTTGTTCGTAGGCGTTGCTTAGCAAAATATAGTTCGGGGTGATGGGTTGCCCTAAAAACCAGACCAGATCATACAGGTCGCGCCCTTTTGCGTAAGGCCGACAAAGGATGGCATGAAGTTTCCCCGCAAAAAGAGAAGGCTTATCAAAATGGAACACGTTCAGTAAGAAATGATTCTGAATCAGGGTTGACTCGGTTTGATAACCACTGGGTGGGCGAGAATCGATCTCTAATTTGATCGATAAAATTTGACTCTTTTGTGTCGACAACCCTAACGGGAACAGCACATCTTGGAACTTGATAAAACTATTCATGACGATATGGGTGTCTTTTTTTGTCAATAAAACGGAAAAGCCATACAATCGAAGGTCTTTTTCGATCGATTTCAGCATATTATCAAAGGAAAAGTCTTGAGGCTGAACCAACGAAAAGTCAAGATCCTCTGAATACCGGTTGAGTCCATATAAAATGCGAAGCGAGGTGCCGCCGACAAAAGCAATATGTTTAGAGTAGCCACCTTCTTCGATAATACGAAGGATCAGTAACTGTAAATATTCACGAACGATCGACAATTTCATATCAACCGAGCTGACCGATTGTATTTGTTGACGCAGATTTTCAATCATAGCGGGCGATACCCTTCCTTTGAGATAAATTGTCTCAAGTTTTCAACCACGGAGACCAGTTTTTTGACTCGACTTGCTTTCGCATATCGCAGCAATAGATCGCCGTCTAAGCTGTCTAAGTTCTGAAAACGAAAAGAAGAATCAAATATTTGGCTGTCCGCTGGGTTGATATCAGGGAGACGATAATACAAGAAATCAAGTACCGCCTTTTCAGGTTTCGCCATCAAATAGGCTAGTCCTGAAGGAAGCCTTTCCTCAATAAACCCATCAAACAAGGAAAGTGTCACATGGCGATATGAAAAAGCACCTAGCTCGGTTTGAAAGTGTTGTGGTTTTTTAGTGGTTATCGAGGTGATCGCTCCCCCAAACTCGGGGATCAGACCATATCGAGACAAAGCGAACTCCAAACTGATATAGGACGGTGAAACCAACCTATTAGCAATAACCTCACGCTGAAAAGGCAACGTCGAATCCGAAAAACAATAAAGACCCTTTTTTAACTGAATAACGTTGTTTTTCTTTTCCCAATCCAACAGTTGCTTACGAATAGTCGGCAGCGCCCAACCCTCCCCCACCAACTGAGAAGGCGTAAAATAGGGCAAAAATTTAAAGGCTTTTTTGAAATCCAGATATTTCATGTCGTTTCCTTAATATAACTTTTTTGTTATGTTAAAGAAATGGTAGCATGAGGGAACGAGGAAAAGCAAGACTCCGTCCTTTAATCAAGATATGGCGAAATAGTCGGGTTATTTATAGAAGGCCAATGGGGTTAGCCATTGGCCTTTCGTATGTAAGATTATGGACGGGTCGATTCTTCAATGATAGATGGAAGTCCTACATAAATATCACTGAATGACTCGGCCAATTGTATTAAATAATCAACATCAATCGTTATCTTTGATCCTTGGGCTAAATTGTCTTTCAATATTTTGCTAACATCCTGATTTAATACGTTCGCTGCTCTTAAATTTTCAAGCATGAAAATATGATGTAAATATTTTGCTCTATCGTCATCTCCTTCAAGTGTTTCAGGATTGAGACAATTTTGAGCTCCAGTATTTGAAACACGTGATCCCCAAGATCCTACAAGCCTATCACCCTCATCCTTAAAAATAATCTTAGTTCCATCTGTTTCGATACTCAAACTTTCTAATAATAAGCCACCCGTTAGCAACAATCGAGAATATACATCCGCTTCAGCGACATGCCGGTTTACTTCTTTTGCAATCGCAAACTTGATAGCTTCAGGAACCTTTAAAGTTACTCTCTTCTCAATGGAAGTCGTTCTGACTAAATTGGGATGATCGATATAAATTTGGTCAATCATTTTCTGAAAACCTTTTCCATGTCTTGCTGCCAATAGAAGAATAGATAGTAGTGACGAGAGCATGTCATCAATCGTCAGAGACGCTAGATTTCCAACCTCATCGGCTCTAATCTGCAGGCCTTTTACCTGTAAATACTGGCCGACCATGTTAGTAAACGTATGAAGAGTCATTTCTGAACCAAAGTTTGCCCCCACTTCCTCAATTTTATCCATGACATAAGCATAACCAGCTGCAGCCTCAACATCCTCAAATCCCATCTCCCTTATTAAGGCTCTTAAAGCAACTGAAGCCCTTATATCAACGACAATTTTATTGCTTGTCGTTAGCCCTAGCTCTTTAAAAGCTAATACATTAAGTTTTAGATGCTCTGCGGCAAAAATCGCATTTAATGATGCAAAAATACCAGCACGATCTTTATCAGGATCACCATATATTCTTAGCACAGGAAGATCATTTTCAATTGCTCTTAATTCACCCTCCCAACTATTTGCGGCAACAATCATTTCTTTCTTCATGTATTCACTTTCAGGCTCATTTGGATCAGCAAATTTATGATTCTTCACAAGTTGGTGACCATGATGCAAATTTACATTGGCACCCAGTTTAACAAGTATATCTCTAATCATTTCTGGGTCACATCCACCACCATTTGCAAAAAATATATTCAATTTTGAGAATGGTTTATTATTACCAGAATACTTTCTAGCCATTGTAACAATGTAGTCTTTATATTTATCTGTCATATCATAATCTTGGTAGTTTCCTTTTTTTGGTATTGTAAATTTTTTCGCTCTAATATCATCTCTCAAGTCAATGATGTCTTGTCTGCAAAATGGTCTCCCACGAAAAACCAATTTTAAGCCTGTAACCGTTTCTGGTTCACAATGACTACCCGTAACCTGAATACCTGCATCAGAAACTCCTATTAAATAGTTATATAATGAAGCAAACTTTAAAAATCCTGTTCCATGTTTACCAACAAGCAATACATTAATACCAGCATCAATAAGACCATCTATTACCGATTTATTAACGATTTCGCTTGCTTCCCTTGCATCAAAAGACAAAGTGAGTTTTGATCCAGGCTCAAGCTTCTGACCAAACATTCTCCCAATCCAATACCCGACTTCCGGAGATAATTCATTTATATCCCATCTGTTATCATAGACCTTAAATATTGAGTCATCGGAAATGTCTGTTTCTAGAATTTCCATCCGTTTTGCAATTTCATTCGAACTACCAGTAATATTATATGGATTCAATCCTTTTGCTGATGATGCTACGATTTTCTTATTCATTCTAATTCCTCCTCGATGATATTTAGACTCAGACTAACTGAGTATCTATCGTGTGAGATTTCTTGAAATTTCAATTATTTCACGATTTTACAATGAAAGAATTTGGTGTATTTCAAACCCAAACCACTGCTGTCAGGTCTTTTAAAGTAGGAGATAAAAAA
>CAIUCY010000165.1 GCA_903897765.1 uncultured Candidatus Marinamargulisbacteria bacterium
AAGGAGGTGAGCATGGTCAGGTTATAAATGATTTACCCGATGCCATTACGGTCAGGTTTTTAAATGATTTGACACGAAAATGAAGATATTCTTTTAACCAAGGACTTTTTTTAACCCCCAATAAGTACCCCACCAATCAATCCAAGGTGTGAAGGATACGTCAACTTTGAGTAAATGACAGAGTCCAGTTTGTGAAATATGTTTGTCGGTACCGATCAGGTGTGCCGGATGAACAAAAAGCAGTGAAGAGGTGTTTAATCGTTTAAAGTAAAGCATTTCTTCATGGGTATAATCATCCTCCGAGTAGAGGTCATAGGGAATGATCCAAACGTGTGTATTGATCGCGTAGGCAAAACTTTCCAGATCGGCAAGTTCAGAAAGATTGTCCTTATTCGCGTAAAAAAGTACCCGTTTAACGATCGGTTTTGGGGTGTGATTTAAGTTGCTGATCAAGGTGTCAAAGGATTCGGATCCGGTAATGTTATTATGGTTTGTCCGGTCAAGCGAGAACAAGGGAAAGAATATGAGATCAGGTTTTTCATCAACAAGCTCTTTGTGCTGCCATCCTTGATGAATGGCTCCCCATCGTTGTTTCTTTTTTCTGATGATGGGCAAAAGTTGAGTCATGATTGAAAGATCTCGTGTTAAGTGACTAAAACAAGTCAAGGTTTTGGGGGCACTGAGCTCGATCATTCTCTGAATAGAGTGGTGTGTGTTTGCCTTTGGCAACGAACACTGAAGGCAGCTCCAGCGACATTTCCCTGAAATAGGGACGAAATTTACTTGGGAGATGGCAGGAGGGACTTGTAGCAATTGATAAGTTTTCGGGCCATTTTATTAGCTGAAAGGTCGGTGGCTTTCTTGTAGGCTTCGATACATTTCTGTTCATAGGTTTCAGGGTTGCTTAAGAGTGCGATAACGCATTGGCTAAAGTGGGTGGGGTCATCATGGGTCAGATAGCCTCCCTGATTATCCTCGAGTACACTACTGACACCCATTGCATCGATCGCGACGACAGGTTTTTTCATGGACATCGCTTCAAGGATAACCAGGCCTTGAGTTTCTGTTTTACTCGCGAAAACAAACACGGTAGAGACCTTTAATAAAGGGAAAACTTGAGTTCGATCGATATAACCCGTAAAGACAATATTATCGCGGATCCCGAGCTTTGTTGCTTCACGCTCGAGTGCTTTTCGTTCAGGGCCATCACCCATAATGATAAGCCCCGTGTTAGGGTAAACATCATGGACAAGTTTAAACGCATTTAATAAAAAGGGGACATTCTTTTCTTTACCCAGTCGAGATATTGTCGATAAATAGATCTTATCCTTCGTAAGCTTGAATTGATCTTCAACTATTTTTGTTTGAACCTTATGAACATCGGTAATGTTGATGCCGGTGGGAATAACCTCGATCGGGGTCGTGACATTATATTTGATCAGCTCGGCTTTTATCTGCTCAGTGGGGGCAATAATGAGTTGATTGACATTACAATAGGATTTGCTAACCCATATTGCGAATTGTTTGGAATAATCCGTGGGGATAGGGAGATAGTGGACATATTCAGAGAACAACGTGTGATAGGTATGGACGAGGGGAATATTGTGACGTTTGGCCAGATAAACGGCCAATAGTCCCATGGTGAAGGGAGTCTGTGAGTGAATGATATCAATGTTCAGTTTGGCGAATTTATTTATAGCACGGGAATAAGGCAAGGAGATGCGATATTCGGGTTGGAATAAAAAGGTTGTTGAGGCGAAACGAAAAACGTTTGCGTCATCTTGAAGTTTTTTTCCGCGTATCTGAGGGGCAAAAATGTAGACATTGTGACCTTTTTTCTCAAGGGCCTCCCGAAACATTTCCATGGAGGTCACTACACCATTGATCTGGGGTAAATAGGTATCAGAAAAGATGGCGATATTCATTGATTCTAGTATAACAGGTATAGGGGGGAAGTATAAAGTGCAGGGAATGAGCTGGCAAATGTCGCTACGTGGCGAATTTTGGCCGCGCGGCCAAAATCTTTAAAGTGGGGTGAGGTCAATTGGCCTTGCATGAATATACTGCTCGACCAACTCTTCGATATTATCGGGGATCGTTTCTGCGTTTTCTAAAAGCCCTTCTTCATGAAGGAGCTGAGCTTTAAACTGACGAAGTAAGTCGGGTAGGTTGGTTTTGGGAACAGTGCAAAGGTTTTTTAAGGTTTTTAGACAGAGGTCAAAGAGCCTCGGAGCCGCGTGATTATCCTGAACTACCGCTTGAACGAGTTGCAAACATTCATAGCCGACCTGTATTCGATCAAGGTCGAAGGAGAGCTCGGAAAAAGTGTGCAGACTGTCAATAGACGCAATAATACTCAAGTCACGTTTGTGCCCCAAAATATAACGATTATGACAGAACGACTGCAACAGTCCCTTCGAGGACTTTGCTGATTTTTTTACCCCTCGAGCGAGAAGCGAGACGCGCCCATATTCCTTTGAAAAGGCGATAATAATGAGGCTACTATCGCGATACTCAAATGATCGAAGGTTAATGGCTTCTATTGATTCCATTTATTCATATCGAAGGGCATCGATGGTGTTTAAATTGGCTGCTTTTTTAGCGGGCAAAATACCAAAAATAAGACCGATCGACACAGAAAATGCGGTAGAGAGAAAGACGGCGGACGGCGTAACCACTATAACCCAGTTAGCGAGTTTGGATAAGATAAACGCAATGGAAACGCCAAAGATGATCCCCATAAGACCCCCAGAAAAAGTCATGATGATCGCCTCGGTAATAAATTGCATCATGACATCTCGCTTTCTAGCCCCGATCGCTTTGCGGATCCCAATCTCACGGGTACGCTCGGTAACAGAGACCAACATGATGTTCATGATGCCGATCCCACCTACGAGCAAAGATAAAGAGGCGATAAAGCTCAGTAAGAAGGTGAGGCTGTTCGCTGTTTTTTTGACGGTATCCTGTAACTCGGCCATGTTCATGATCCGAAACGCATTTTCTTGTTCTGGGGTAAGACCATGTTTTTTTATGATCATCTGACTAACTTGATCTTGAGCCTCACTGACTTGGTCGGTTTGACTGATCTCAATGTCGAGAGAATCATAACTTGTTTTCCCGAACAATCGATACATCGCTGTATTGACTGGGATCATGACCACATTATCGCGATCTTGGAATGAATTTCCCCCAAGCACGGGAAGAACGCCAATGATAAGGAAATTGATACGATTGATCTTGATCGATTTGCCGACAGGGTCTTCGCTGCCAAACAACTCAGAGGCAACGGTACTTCCAATGACGGCAACCTTTGAACGACTTTGGCTCTCCTCGATCGTAAACATGCGTCCGTATGTGGGCATACTGTTTCGCATACCGGCTTCATCAGGGGTTGTTCCCTGAACACGAGACGAAAGATTTTTGTTTCCCACGATCAGCATGACCGAACCATTAACAAGAGGGGCGACCCGCTTCACATAGGGGATTGTTAAGATGTCTGTCATGTCTTTTAGTGTAAAGGTGACTTGAACCCCACTTTCATTACGATGGTCAGGTTGAATGCTGAGCATATTGGTGCCCATTTGGTTAAGCGAATCAGAAATGGATTTTTTTGCTCCCGCTCCTAGTGCTAACATGGCCACAACGGTTGCAACACCGATCATTATCCCTAACATGGATAAAAAGGATCGTACTTTATTTGAAAAGATCATTTGAAAAGACTGACGGATATAGTCTATAAATTGTGCCGTCTGAGGAACGTCATGATTGTCATTAAGGGGAAGGGAAGGGAGGGGGGGCGATTTCTTTATAGGTGACGTTGTTGCCTTTCGTGTATCGGATATTATTTTGCCATCTTTAAGGCGAACGACTCGTTTGGCTTGAAGGCCAAGGCTTTCTTCGTGTGTGACCATAATGACCGTTTTGCCTTTTTTATTCAGATCTAGAAGGATATTCATGATCTCGGTTTCGCTTTTACTGTCTAGGTTTCCGGTAGGTTCGTCAGCCATGATCACTTCAGGGTCGTTCACGAGCGATCGGGCTATCGCCACTCGTTGACGCTCTCCTCCAGAAAGTTCGTTGGGCATATTGTAAAATTTTGTTCCAAGCCCCACATCCGTCAGCATTTTGGCCGGTCGATCTTTCAGATCTTTTCGGCCAGAATAAATCAGCGGTAAACTGACATTGTTAATAGATGTCGTCCTTGGAAGAAGGTGGAACTGCTGAAACACAAATCCGATGTAATTTTTGCGAAGCGCTGCATATTGGGTATCACTAAATTTAGAGGTATCTTGACCATTGAACAAATAAGCGCCGCTATCAGGACTATCTAAAAACCCCAAAATATGAAGGAGTGTCGATTTGCCTGATCCAGATGGCCCCATGATGGCAACAAATTCGCCTTCTTCTATCTTTAATGAAACATCATCAAGGGCTCGAAACGCGACATCGCCTGACGAATACGTTTTGACGAGATTTTTGACTTCTAACATATTAACTTAACGACTGCTGCCACTTTGAGGCCGGGTACTTGTACTTGACCGTCGATTCATCATGAGAGGGTTGCCTTGCTTGTTCTTTGAATTAAGGGAATATTTTTTTGTCATGAGCATTACGGTATCCGTTATCAACACCCCACTTTTGATCTCTGCCGTGGTTTCATTTTTAAGACCGACCGTTATTCTTGAATGCTGGGGCTTTCTGTCGGATCCTTTAATAAAGACGAATTGACCATGTTTGCCCTCTTGGATGACCGTTAAAGGCAAGGTTAATACATTCAATTTGCTATTAATAAGAATATTCGTATTTGCGCTCATTCCCGAGCGAAAAAAAGCAGGAATTCGACTAAGGGTGATCTCAACATCATAGACGGTTACATTATTTACAACGGTGGACTCGTACGAAATATGTGAGATAGAACCATTAACTAAAGAGTCGGGATATGAGTCTAGTCTGACCTCAACGGGTTGATTAACTTTCACTTTCCCGATGTCCGTTTCATCAACTTGAGCGACAATGATCAAATGATCGGATAATGCCATAACCACGTCCCCCATATTAACCGACTGTCCAGGTTCTGTTTTGGCAAGAATGACTTCTCCACTTATGGGCGAGATCAAGGATACGGGTTTGTATACATTCTCCCAGTATTTGTAGGCATCCCCCCCCTTCAGATGAGCCGCATCCAGTAAGGCAGCGCGTTCGGTCGAACTCATCAACGCAACCGTTTGTCCAGCTTTGACCCAGTCCCCTTCTTTGACCAATACTTTTTCAAGTCTTCCTGCGACAGACGGTTTGATCTCGACACGATTTTGGGGTTGCACCGTGCCGGTACTGGAGACAAAAAGTTTAATATTGCCCATAATGGGTTTTACGTCGGTGTAAGTGAGGGCATTTTGTTTTTTTGCTGATACTTGTTTAACAACGATCACCACAATGACGACGATAATAATGATGCCGACTATCCATATCCATTTTTTATTTTTCATTTTCTAACGTGCCTCCTTTGGCCTCGATCCAAGCTGCTTCGGACGTCAATACATTGGCTAATGCGTTGACGACATTTCGTTGATTACTGATATAGTCATTTTCAATGATCATCCAGTTGTCGTAGGTCAATTGGCCTGTTGAATATTGTGCTTCAGCTATTTTTGAACGCTCCTCCGCGGCCGTTAAATACCCTTTTTGAACGACAAGCATATTTACCGCGGCTCGGTAATTAACTTGAGCTGTTTCTAAATTGATTTCTACAGTTCGCAGGGCATTATCTTCAGTGAAATCGGTTTGCGTTAGCTGAGAGGCTGCGATATTGGTCTGGGCTTGACGCTGCCCCCAATCCCAGAGGGGATAGGATGCGCTTAATCCAATACTCCAATTATTGTTTTGCGGGAAAAACTGACTATCATTGAGCCCCAACCCCGCATTAGCATAGATGGAGAGTCCTTGATTCGCTTGCGCCGCTTGAAGGCTAAGTTCACGACTTTGGCACATCCACACATATTGTTCGTAGTAGGGGTGATGCTGGGCGATACTCGATATGTCCACATTGACATCAACGGTCGCCGGTAGGATGTCAGCGGGTACATCGGGGATCTCTGTGCCGGCAAGCCCCATTTCTACAGCTAGTTTTTTTTGGGCGAGTAGCGCTTGCAGGCTATTCACTGTGATGTCATTTTGTGCATCCAATAGACTTGCCTTTGCATTCATTACCGAACCTTTATGTTCAACGCCTCCATCATATCGAAGTGAAATAAGTTCATATTGTTGTTCTCGTCGTTGGGCAATGATCTTAGCGAGCTTATAAAGCTTTTGATACTTGTAAACCGAAATAAAGGTGTTGCGAAGATCAAAACGTTTGGTTGAAGAGGTATAGGCATAATTTGCCGAAGCCGCTAAAAAATCCAGTTCTGCTTTGTGATAACCCAACTGTGTTTTTTGTCCGTCATAAAGCAACTGAGTAAGATTCAGCCCCAAGCTAAAGCCATCCTGTTGAGTATTTGATCCAGATTTAGAATGACTTGCCCCCATCGACACATTAAGTTGTGGAAGAAGACCACCCACTGTGGCATCGATTTGGTAATGACTTTGTATCAATGTCTCACGTGCGGATTTAAGTTCGAGATTATGAGCCTGTGCCGATCTCACGGCATCTTGCCAAGTGAAAACGCTAGAGAATCCAACACTTGTTAGTAAGAGTAACAGCAGTCCCAATATTCGCATGTTTCCCATTCTATCTTATATAACAATACTAAAGAAGGTTAAAGTTCCCACAATAATTGACTTTTTGTCGTTGTGTCTTGACGAAGTATACCGAACGGTATACGCTGGGGTTTGAGATGGATAATAAAGAAAATCTATTAAAAACGGCATTGGATCTCTTCGCTCACCATGGGTATGAGGCGGTGGGTGTTGCCGAGATCGTTTGTCAGGCAGGGGTGACCAAGCCCACGCTTTACCATTACTTCGGCAGCAAAGAAGGGTTGCTAATAGCGATCATTGAATCTCGATTTTTTGTTTTTGAGCGTGAACTCAAAAAGGCTACCCAATATGAAGGCGACTTTGTTCGATCCATTGAGCAACTGATTTTAACCTATTTAACGTTTGTTCTTGATAACGAGCTTTACTTCCGTCTATATCTTGCGCTAATTTTCTCGCCAAAAGAAAACAGAACCTTTCAATTAATGACACCGTTTTCTCGAAAGGTTAAAGACATTCTTCTGGATATGTTCCTTTGCGCTATACCCGGACATGGCAATATCAAGGGGCATGAGTTGTTCTTGGTGAATGCATTACTAGGACTTCTCAATCATTACGGACTTGCTTTGCTAAATGGTGAGTTCCAGTTTAATGAATCGTTTATTGTTCAGGTCGGCAAGCAATATATGTACGGTATATACGCGCTATGATCAACCGTATTATTTATCATCTTTTTCCCCTTGGAGCTATGAATGATCAAGATCGACCTGCATCATGGGCTTCTTGGGGTGATTATTTGCAACAATTGGGCATCAACACCTTGTTGCTTGGGCCCATCATGGCCTCGATGTCGCATGGTTATGATATCGTTGACTATTATCATGTCGATACCCGTCTAGGGGATAACGCTTCCTTTCAACAAGTCGCATGCGGGTTGAAGTCAAAAGGACTCGATATCCTGCTCGACGCTGTCTTTCACCACGTAGGTCGTGATTTTTTCGCCTTTCAGGATGTGCTCGATCATCGTGAGAGCTCCCCCTATATAGACTGGTTCTTTATTCAGTTTGATAAAAACAATGGATATGGTGATGGGTTGATCTATGAGAATTGGGAAGGTCATGATTCCCTTGTTAAACTGAATCTTCATAATCGTTTGCTTCGGGACCATCTATTCGGCGCGGTTCGTCAATGGATCAACGATTGGGGGATAAAAGGGCTACGGCTCGATGTGGGGTATTCCTTATTGCCAGATTTTGTTCAAGAATTACAAGCGATCGGCACATCGATAGATCCCGATTTTTTCATCGTTGGCGAGGCCATTCATGGTGACTATCGACCGTTTTTTCTTCATATGAATAGTGTAACGAATTATGAATGTTACAAAGGCCTTTTTTCAAGTTTCAATGATCGGAATTTTTTTGAGATCGCCTTTTCCTTGAATCGTCTTTTTGGAGAGAACGGTCTATATCGAGGTCAAACCTTATTAAATTTCGCCGAGAATCATGATGTGGATCGCGTCGCCAGTACACTTAACGAGTTGCGACATCTGTATCCCTTATATTTACTGCTGTTCACCATGCCGGGTATCCCTTCTGTATATTATGGCGGCGAGTGGGGGATGGAGGGTAAAAAGGGGGCGCATGATGACCATGCGCTTTGCCCCTTTGTCGATATCAGATCCTTTCCATCCACGGTTCAGTCATTGCCCCTTTATGTGTTCATCAAAAAACTCATTTCGCTTCGTCATCGTTTGGATGGGCTTACAAAAGGGGGTTATCGTCAATTATTTGTTGCTAGTGAGCAGTTTGGCTTTATTCGTCAGTCCGGTCAGCCTCAGATCATTATTTTACTTAACATGGCTGATCATCCGGTTCAGGAGTCACTTTCCGCTCACGGATTATCTGGAACCTATATAGACGTGCTTAACAACGACGAGGTTATTGATGTGCATCAACCTTTTACCTTGTACCCTTTCTGGGGCAGGGTGCTTACTCAATAAATTATTAACATATAAAAAGAAATCGATGTGTGGGATTTGTGATTTTTCAAACCGATGAATGATTATTACGAAATATGGGGAGTTTATTCATGAAGAGAAAAGTTATTGCTGTAAAAAGTGATTATAAATTAAATACTGATGAAGAAAAGGGATATATCACTTCTTGGCCAATATGGGCAATAAAAAGGTTGATCAGTCATTATTTGGACTTATTCCATGAGATCTTTGGTTAGCTGAATCGCCTTGCAACACCCCTTCCAATCCAGTAAACTCTTAATATGCAAGTAAATAAAGACGCGGCGGTGGTTCTGCTCAGTGGGGGGCAAGATAGTACAACAGCTCTGGGTTGGGCCAAACAACAATTCAAAACCGTATCGGCCATTAGCTTCGACTATGGTCAACGTCATCGAGTTGAGTTGGCGTGTGCCACGCGTATTGCGGCTCGAGCCGAGGTGCCTCACCGTATCCTTGATCTGTCGCTCCTTTCAACCCTTAGTCATAACGCGATGATCCAAGATTCTGTGATCGAGATAAACGAAGAAAATGGTCTTCCAACGACCTTTGTGCCGGGACGAAATTTGTTGTTTGTGACGCTTGCGGCAGCAGCGGTCTATCAAAGCAAAACCCCCAATATCGTCATTGGTGTCTCCCAAGTCGACTATAGTGGCTATCCAGATTGTCGGGGCAATACCATCAAATCGTTGCAAGAAACGCTTCGACTGGGCATGGATTTCCCGTTCGTTATTCATACCCCGCTAATTTATTTCGACAAAAAGAAAACCGTTGAGTTGGCGGTAAAACTCGATGTCTTGGATTGGTTGGCCGATTCGCATACCTGTTATGAAGGCAAACGCCCCCCTTGTGGGGAGTGTCCAGCTTGTCAATTGCGCGCGAAAGGCTTTCAAGCCGCCGGTATACCCGATCCCCTTTTACGATAAATTGGATCTTTTTCTCCCTCGCCTTTAGGAGAGAGGGCGGGGGTGAGGTCGGGTTTTCTTTAGCAATGGTGGCTCATAGCCGCCCCCTTACCCCGCCTAATGTGGCTCGAGTAGCAGCGCGATTAATCGCGCTGCTACTTCGATCATTCTCGATGGACGGTGGATGTCGAAAACATCATTTGTGGATTTAGGTGTATTTCTCCGTTGCCTAAAGGCGAGGGAGGAGGAGAGGTTGCATTGACTTCATTCTTACAATAATGCTAAGTTTAGATTGATCATGAGCAACCCCAAAGTAAGTTACTGGTTAGACCTTGCTGACTATGACCTTGAAACAGCAAGGGTGATGCTTGACGGTCGACGATATTTATATGTCGGCTTTATGTGTCAGCAAGTCGTTGAGAAGGCACTTAAAGCAGGAATCTGTTCAATATCGGACGAGTTTCCACCCTATACACATAATCTCTTAAATCTAGCTGAAAGATCAGGGTTTCTTGAAAAATTTAATGATGCTCAAGCCGAATTGCTTAGCAAACTAAACCCTCTAAATATTGAAGCAAGATATCCCAGCACAAAAGATGTTTTGGCCAAATCGCTTGACCTGAAAACCTGCAGAGCAATGATTGACGAAACAAAGGAGCTGCTTCAGTGGATCAAGCAACAATTATAGACATTGCAAGAAAGTACAAGCTGCTGATCGAGAACTATATCCATCCGAAACAGGTGGTTCTTTTCGGCTCGTATTCTAATGGCACTCAACGTCCAGATAGTGATATTGATTTGGCGGTTCTGGTAGACAAGATCGATGGTACATGGCTAAGAAAATCTGCGCATCTTTATCAGTTGACGCGTCAAGTGGATGTGCGGATAGAGCCTATCTTGCTTGATCGAAACAATGATCCCAGTGGGTTTGTAAAACATATTCTTGCTGAAGGCATTTCGATTTAACTTACCCTCCCTCTCTTAAAGGATAGGTTCAGGGGGTGAGGTCGCATTTTTCATGTATTGTATCCATTTTTATGTTTGATATCGATATCTATGTGGCATATAATGTATATCACATCGATTGGAGGATGAAATGGTAAAAACCATGAATAAAGAAGTGCTCGTTCGGTTGCCTCTCGATATTTATACACAACTCAAACTTTTTTCTCAGATTGAGTACAAGTCGATGTCAGCGGTGATTCGTGAAACATTGATAGACAAGCTCCAAGACTCGTTTAGCTCTGAACAATCGGCCGAAATTGAAGCCGAACGGAAAGCCTTCTATGATGGGAAAGGAACTAACTGGAGAGACATAAAACGTGGATAGGTTCGACGTTATTTTGCAATCCAAATCAGCAAAATTCTTTAAATCCTGTTCACCAGATTTAGCTTTGCAGCTAGGTTCTTGTTTTGAACAACTCGAACAAAACCCTTTTCGAGGTAAAGACATCAAATATCTTAAGTCAAAAGACCTCTATCGATACCGAATCGGTGGCTATCGAGTCATTTATGACATCGATAAAAATAACAAACGAGTAGGGATTCTTCTCATTGATAAACGTGGTGACGTTTACAAGAAAATTTAGGATTTTTCTCTCATCCATCTGGCCGTTCCCTTCACCCCGCCTAACGTGGCTCGAGTAGCAGCGCGATTAATCGCGCTGCTACTTCGATCATTCTCGATGGACGGTTTAAGAATAGAAGCAGGCCCCCCCAGTGCCTACCTCAAGAGATTGTAGAGACGTCTCTACAATTGAACCCCAATAGAATCGCTGCAGCCTATCAGCTATAAGGCTTTCAGAAGAACGATTCGAAAAATTATGGAATATTTTTTCAAAAAGCGGGATTTTTTTTAAAACATCCGAGATATTTAATCGATCCACAATGGGGGTATAAAGTAAAGCTGAAAGATATACGCTATCCAATAATCAAGGAGGTTTGCGATGAATAAAAAAATAGTGAGTATTAAGGAAATCACCAAAGATGATGCCGCTAATTATGATCAAAGGCTTTGTAAATCCCGTTCTCAATTTTGGGCTAATTATTATTATAGACATTGCATGGAAGTGCCGGCAAGTCGTATTGCCCGAGCTTATAATCCTCAGAATACTGCCCCAACCCCCTTTGCTTCTCTTTGGAACACTATTTTGAGCATGTTTAATGACCAACCGGTACTCGAATCTTCTAACATGGAATCAATGCCTTCGACGCCAAACAACAAATCAGTCGTAAAAGCTAGACTTCCCAGATAGCGATAGCCCCCTCGTTCCCCCCGTCTCCTTTAGGAGAGGGGACGGGGGTGAGGTCGATTTTTAGCTGTCCTATTTTTTGCTTATGGGGTGCTTGTTTTCGGCTGTTAAGTTTAAGTAAAATTGGTGGATGCTACCATTTGACTGTTTCTCCATTAAATTGCGAATCTTACGGATTTCTTCAATAATTGGATCTTTTTTCATTATTCTTCCTCCCTAAGTTCTTCTGGTGTACAAATAACCGGTGTGCAAAGTTGCAACGAATGGTTAATGGCCATAACTTTTCTGACGATATGTGCATTCGCAATATGAGAACAATTCCACGATACCAAGAAATCAACCTGATGGTGAACGGCAAGGGCTAGATGGAAAACATCAGCAATCGCTTTCTGAGGAATGCTTAGTTTTGAGAAATAGTGAGTGGCAAGCTTTTCAATATCTGTAGATAAATTGAGTTTACCAAAGGTAGCAATTGATTCCATTCGTTGTTTAGCTTGAAGCGGATTGCCTTGAGATATTTCTTCAATAACGATATCAGAAACAAAAGGCGTCAGATTTGGAAGCGATTTGAGCCACCAGTCTTTTGTTATTTGCTGATGGCCTGCGATGATAATGTCTTGGCTTTGTTTTGAGCAATAATAACTGATAACAGATGTTTCAATATAAACAGATGGTTTGTTCATAGTATCCCAATCATACCTTGCCTTGAAGTCAATGGCAAATTTACGGTTTGAGTACCCCCTCGCCTTTAGGAGAGGGGACGGCGATAAGTCCCTCACTCTTGGTATAAATATGGCAATAAATATCCCCTCTTGGATTAAACGAAACCCATCTTTCACCGAAAGATTGTACAGGCGCCTGTACAATTGAACCCCAATAGAATCGCTGCAGCCTATCAGCTATAAGGCTTTCAGAAGAACGATTCAAAAAATTATGGAATATTATCCAAAAGGAGATCTTCAAGGTCTTTTGGATAGTCTGACAGCAGCTCAAACCCGTGTATTCAATAACGCTGGCGATCAAAAGGCTTTTAATGATGCCACACTTGCTTCACGCTTGATAACAATCATTAATGAAATGAATAGGAAGATCGTTTCCTTACAGTAAAGCCGATGATGTAGTAGCAGCTCGATTAATTGCGCTGCTACAACTACTTTTTTTCTCCTTGCCTCATCCCTCTCGACCGTTTACAATAAATACTCGGCGTGAATACCGGAAACATCCAGTCTCAACATCTCCTCGGGTTAAAGAGTCTCACTCGTGAGGAGATCGAATCCATCCTCGCTCAAGCCACGGTTTTCAAAGAGGTTTTTAACCGATCCGTCAAAAAACTCCCTACGTTAAATAACAAAGTCTTTGTCTCTCTTTTCTATGAGAATAGTACCCGAACCCGTGCTAGCTTTGATATGGCGATCCGAATGCTTGGGGCAGGGTCGATCAACTTTTCGGTTCAAACAAGCAGTGTCAACAAAGGCGAAACCCTGATCGACACCGTGCGCAACCTAGAGTCGCTGGGGATCGACGGTATCATCGTTCGTCATCCAATGGGGGGCGTTCCCGCCCTTATCGCCGACCATGTTAAAGTCCCTGTCATCAACGCGGGGGATGGTTTCAACGAACACCCCACCCAAGCCCTGCTTGATCTGTTTACGATGATCGAGGAAAAAGGCTATATCGAAGGTAAAAAAGTCGCGATCATCGGCGATATTTTACACAGCCGGGTCGCACGCTCCAATATATGGGCGCTGACCAAACTGGGCGCAAATGTCATTGTCTGTGGCCCTCCTTCTCTCATCCCTATTGGGGTTGAAAATATGGGCGTCACCGTCACCAATAAAGTCGAAGAAGCCATCGAAGACGCCGATTTTGTGAATGTTCTTCGCGTTCAATTTGAACGACAAAAAGGCAATTTTTTCCCCTCTACCCGTGAATATTATCGTGAGTACGGGATAACCCCTCAACGCTTGAAACGAGCCAAAGATGATGTCATTATTATGCATCCAGGCCCCATGAACCGAGGAGTCGAGATCAGCACCGAGGTGGCCGATGGTCCGTATAATGTTATTCTCGAACAAGTCACCAACGGGGTTGCCGTCAGAATGGCTGTGTTGTATATGTTGATGTCTAGGAAAACAACGGTATGAACCTACTACTAACTAACGCGACGATCATTAACCCATCCGGTCAACAAACGGGTGATGTTCTTATTCAAGAGGGTAAGATCGCACAGATCGGCAAGAATATTGTCGCTCCAGATGCCGAGGTTCACGATTGCCATAATGCCCTCGTTTTCCCTGGGTTTATCGATATGCACGTTCATCTTCGTGAACCAGGGGAAGAAGAAAAAGAAACCCTCTCAACGGGTCTTTCTGCCGCTGTTCATGGGGGGATCACGGCTGTTTGCAGTATGCCCAATACCAAGCCAGTTATTGATAACGAAGTGTTTGTTAAGTTTCTCATCGACAAAGCGTGGGAGATCAACAAAGCTCGACTTTATCCCGCGGGGAGTATTACCAAAGGCCTTAAGGGTGAAGAATTAAGCGAAATGGTGTCGATGCTCCGAGTGGGTGCTGTTGCCTTTAGCGATGATGGTTCGCCGGTAGATAATATGCAGGTGCTTCGACGTGCGCTCCAGTATATTCAACCGTTCAATAAACCCCTTATTCTTCATTGTGAAGACAAATCCCTTGCGTCAGATGGAGCGATGAATGAAAGCGAAACCTCGACCGTATTGGGGTTGCCAGGTATCCATGCTGTGTCGGAAGAGGCAAGTATTGCGCAGAGTATTGAGGTCGCCAAATATTTTGGTCGCATCCATATCGCGCATGTTAGTACTGCTGGGTCTGTAGAACTGATCCGTTTCGCTAAGCAACGCGGTATCGCCGTTACCGCTGAAACAGCCCCCCATTATTTCACCCTGACAGAATCCTCCGTTGAGGGCTATAACACTTCAGCCAAAATGAATCCTCCGTTACGTAGCGAGATCGATCGTCGAGCCATTATTGAAGGTCTTCGTGATGGAACGATCGATGCGATCGCCACCGATCATGCCCCTCATGCGGTTGATGATAAACATGTCGAATTTAATAATGCCAAGTTCGGAATTGTTGGCCTTGAGACCGCCGTCATGTTAACGATGGAGATATTGGTTAATCAGGAAGGGTTTAGTTTAGAGAAAATCGCTAAGCTATGGTCGGAGTCTCCAGCCAGTATCCTTGGGGTTTCAGGTGGCGAGGTAAAGGTGGGCGCTATTGCCGATCTGACCGTGATCGATCCTAAGTATTTTTGGACAGTCGAACCGAACCGCTTTTTCTCTAAAAGCAAGAACACGCCGTTTACTGGTTTCCAAGGAAAAGGCGCGGCCATCATGACTATCGTCAACGGACAAATAAAGTGGGAGGCCAAAAATGGTCGGTAAGTCGGCGATCCTTCTTCTCGAGGATGGACGTTTCTTTAAAGGCACCCATTTTGGGGCCGATGGAGAGATTTTGGGTGAAGTCGTTTTTAACACAGGGATGTGTGGCTATCAAGAAGTGCTTACTGATCCGTCCTATAAACATCAAATTGTAACCATGGCCTATCCGATGATCGGTAATTACGGGATTAATTCCGCGGATATCGAGTCATCAAAGGTTCAGGTCTCGGGCTTCGTAGTCAAAGAATATAGCAAAACCCATTCCAATTATCGAAGCAATGAAAGTCTCAGTGATTATTTGGTGCGACATAATATTACAGGGATCGAAGGGGTTGATACCCGCGCCTTGACCCAACATATTCGCGATAAAGGGGCAATGCGAGGCATTATTTCCTCCATCGACCTTGATCTCGAAAGTTTAAGGAATAAAGTTCTTGCTTCACCCAAGATGACAGGGATGGATCTTGTGAAGGATGTGACGACCCAAGCCGTCTATTCCTACACCGAAAAAAGTGATACTACCCTTCAAGCCTATCCCCACCTTTACGAAAAAGGTCAGTATAACGTGCTTGTTTATGATTATGGGGTCAAACATAATATCCTTCGAAAGCTAAACGATAGAGGCTGTAAACTTACTATCATTCCTGCCCATATGCCGATGGAAGATGCGCTTGCCCAGTACAAGCCAGATGGGGTCTTTTTGTCCAATGGCCCCGGCGATCCAGCGGCAGTAATCTACGCGATCAATAATATTAAGGTTCTTCTGAGTAAAGACATTCCCACCTTCGGGATTTGTTTAGGGCATCAGTTATTATCCTTGGCTGTGGGTGGCAAAACATACAAACTCAAGTTTGGTCATCGCGGCGTAAATCAACCGGTCAAAAACCTTTCAACAAATAAAGTAGAGATCACCAGTCAAAACCATGGTTTCTGTGTTGATTCTGATGCCTTGCCACCTGAAGTGGAGGTCACGCATATCAATCTTAACGATCAAACGGTAGAAGGTTTTCGCCTCCGTTCGAAAAAAGTCTTCAGTGTTCAGTATCACCCCGAGGCCTCTCCTGGCCCGTCGGATAGTGATTATCTTTTTGATGATTTTATTAATCTAATGAAAAATCCCTCCCCGCCTCCCTTATGAAAAGTGAGGAGATATTGCGTCTTTGGCCCCCTTTCGTAAAGGGGGATCGGGGGATTTTGTTTGACTGACCATATCTTCTCTGTTTCTGAGTTTACGAAATTAATTAAGGCATCCTTAGAACATGAACCGTTCTTTCAAAACATTTACGTTAAAGGTGAAGTCTCAAATGTGAAGTCCTATGCGATGGGCAATCAGCTTTACTTTACGCTCAAGGACGAAACCAGCCAGATCCGATGTGTCATGTTCGCGACTAGTCGACTTGCGTTTGACGTAAAAGATCAAATGCAAGTTATCGCGCGAGGGAAAATATCCGTATATGAAAAACGAGGTGAATATTCCTTACAAGTGGCGTTCCTTGAACCGGCGGGGATCGGTGCCTTGGCGCTTGCGTTCGCCCAACTTAAACAAAAATTATTAGATGAAGGGCTTTTCGAGGAAGCCCGAAAACGCCCCATTCCCCTTCATTTAAGGAAAGTCGCCATAATTACGTCGCCATCGGGAGCCGTGCTCCATGATATTTTAACGACGATACGAGGTCGCGATCCTGCGTTGCAAGTCTATATTATTCCCGCTCAAGTTCAAGGCGATGCCGCAGCGCCTAGTATCGTTAAGGCACTTCAGTTGGCCAACACATTTGGTGATCTAGACGCCATTATTTTAGCTCGAGGTGGGGGGAGTGTCGAAGAGCTTTGGGGCTTCAATGAAGAACGGGTTGCACGAGCAATTGTCGCGAGCCGTATTCCCGTTATTTCAGCTGTAGGGCATGAAACGGATTTTACTATTGCCGATTTTGTGGCTGATTACCGTGCGCCAACCCCTACAGCCGCTGCCGTAAAAGTGTCGTTACCCCGTAATGAATATTGTCAAATCCTTCTAGGCCTTCAAGATCAACTCCGTCAACAACTCATCAATCAAGTCCAAGAAAAGAAAATACTGCTCTCTGACTTTCATATGGACTTAATGGATAAAGCTAAGGGCTTCGTTCAAGACCGAAGACATAACCTAGGTATTCTCGAAGCAAAGCTGGAGGGGTTTAATCCCTATAAACTTATCGAAAAAGGGTATGCCCTCGTCAAAAAAGCGGGTCAAGTCGTTCGCCGAGCCAAAGATCTTCAGTCAGGCGAATCATTTTCTCTTCTATTTTCAGATGGCTCAATAACCGCTAAAGTTGAATCCCTTTCCCTATCATAAATAATTAAAGAGTGTGTATGGGGGTTCATTCAAAACAATCGATGCTTTTATCGCATATTTCATGAAATTATTGAGGATCATGTTCGATGAATTAAACAGTGGTCGATAAGGTTCGTATTATCATTGCTTGTATTAAAAAACAGTGGTGATAGAATTATAACATATTGGTAAGGGGAATAATCTAAGTAGGAGGATAAAAATGAGGAAACTAGCGGTCGCTGTTCTTTTTGTTATGACAAGTGTTTTCGGTTCTACAATAAGTAATTTGCAAGTGGGAAGTATTACCGGTGCGTTATTTATGGTTTCTTGGAAGTCAGCCGTTTCGGAAGTCGGTTCGGTAACGATCCTTTCTTCCAGTGGAGACAATTCAATGACGGGGGCAGTTATTCGAGATATGCGAAATGATCTCCCTTCATCAACGCCTATATCGGGCATTATGCATGTGATGATTATTAGCACCCCGTATGCTACTCCTGCAAGTGGAGCAATAGCCCCTAACACAACCTACAATATTCAAGTCAACTCAGGGGGAACCCTATCAACGTTAATTGTCAAAACAGGTCCCAGCATAGGAGGTAATATAGGGGATGATATTCGAACGGGCTATGTTCTTGACTCAAAATGGACAAATACCAATGCTTCAGACACGGTTTATACAGCTTTCCTAGAACATAAAAATCCGGATGGTTCGGTAACCCGATCAGCGCCTCGTATTTATATGGCGAATGTGAACGGTAATCCTAATGACCCCTATTATCAAAATCTTGCTATTTACCGTTCTTCTGATCTTAAATCATACTTTTATCCCTCAGTAGTCAATCTAAGTGACGATCTTGTCATAAATTTTTCGCGTGGGGATGGTACTGATGTTCAACTTCGGCGTGCTCTTAGTATTTTGACCCCTGTATCGATCTCACTGACGCCTAATGCTTTTCCAGTGATCGATAATTTTGATTCGCAACCGTCGGCCTCCATTCCCTTGGGATGGAATATCGCCAGCATGTCAGCCTCTGTTTCAACGAATGGTTATTTCAGTGCGAAATCAGTTCAAATGAACGGTTCTGCTTCTTTGAGCAGTCCCTATTATGTTGGTTATATGTCCAAGTATTTAAATGAAGGCAAGGCTCTTGATTGGCTTCAATATCGCTACTTAAAGGTTGTCCTTAAAAATAATGACGCTATTGGAACCAAGATCATGTTTAATCTATTTGATGATCCCAATATGACATTTTTGCCACAAGGACCTTTTGTAGCAACAGTCAACTTGCTCAAACGGGGTGTTTGGACAGAAGTCTATATTCCTTTAAATAATTTTATTCTTAAGGGAAGTCGGTCTATTAATTTTAGACAAGGGATTCAAATGGTTGGGAGCAATAACGCTGTTTATGCTGGCCCTAATCAAATTGGGTTTAGTGTCAGTTCAACGACACCAACAGGCTCAGCGTCAGTACTTGTTGACGAGATCCAACTCGTGACGTCGTTGCCAACGGGTACAGATGCCGACTGGGATGGAATTGCCGATACACAAGAAGCTGCTTATGGAATAAGTTCCGTAAATATTTTGGCTGATAATGATTTAGATGGCATTCTCAATTACGCTGAATTGATCAATGGCACGAATCCAAATGTGGCCAACTTGTTCCCCTTGATTGACGGTTTCGAAGGTCATGGCTACACATGGATAGCATCCAGCGGAACCAATAACATTGTGTCTGGAACAGCGCCCGGTATATGGAATGGGACTCAAGCTCTCGATCTTACCGGAACCTCTAATGTAGCAACACCTAGCTTTGCAGGCTTTACCGGAGCTTTTGTTCAAGATGCTTCGATCGATTTTGGTAACCAATACAAAAGCATGAAATTTGTTCTTAAAAACTTGGGTAAAATTGGTGATCAGGTTAAGATCCAATTACAGTCTCGACATAATGGTGTTGGGATCGATAAATGGGAATTTGACCAGGTCATTAACAATGTTAATCAGTGGGACTACTACACGGTTCTCTTGAGTAAATTTGTCAGGACCGCAGATAGTGTGGGTGATGGGGTCATGGATTTCTCGCCTAGTGGTGATGTCGGGGGGCTTCTTTATGTGGGTATTAGTATGCTGACACGGGGTGCTACGGGTAATTTCCATATGGTCTTTGATAGTTTACAAGCGTCAACTGTTCCAACTTCGGACGACACAGACGGGGATGGTCTTCCCGATGTCTGGGAAACCGCGTTTGGCCTCAATACAAATAATGTCAATGGAGATCTTTATAATGCAAGTAGTGCATTTGGTAGCTTCTTAGGCGATGGCGTTGCCAATCTTGATAAATATGTAGCCGGTCTGTCAGCAAATGTTGCTTATAAATTCCCGATGATCGAGGATTTCACGGCACCCGTTCTTGGATGGACAACTGCTGGAGGCGTGTCTGTTAATTATACTCCCGGTATCGCGACTCTCACGGGCACTTCGAATAGTGGATATGTTGGATATTTTGGTAAGTATATCGGCAATCCTTTGTCAGATTGGGCCGGATATAATTACATCAAGATCCGTGTGAATAACCAAGGACATATTGGAGATCGAATTGATCTTTCGTTTACGGATAATCATTTCCCGACCAGTACAGTCTTGGCTGCTGATAATGTCTACTCTGCTTCGATCATTATCGATAACACCAATACGTGGAATGACTACTATATTCCGATCGCTCAAATGACTCAGGTTTCCGGTTCGATGTCTACCATGAACTTGTCCCCCATTGGCGGTTTCCCTGGTGTTCTTATGCTAGGACTCAACTTTAGAGCGGCTTCGGGTAATATGCTCAATGTTATGATCGATTCTATTGGTCTTGAGGTAACCATGAGTGCGACTGGGGTCAACCCTCTCACGGGGAGTACGACTCGGAACATTCCTGCGGGTTGGTCATTAGTTTCACTAGGGTTGAGTGGCAACATTCAAAACGTCTTGGCTTCCGTGAATGCACAAGCTGGCTCGGTTGTCGTAACACAGGCCTATAAGTATGTAGGTGGTTCTACAGGATGGTTAGCGTATTCGTATCCCTCGGTAGGTGGGTTTAATGTGACCTCGACGGATGCTGTTTACATCTATAGTTCTGCGCCGATTGTCTTTAATCCAGGCAAAATCGGGTTGCCAGCTGTAACGGTGTACAATTTCGCTCTTGATTGGAATTCGTTTACTCGCCCCCTCTTTACTCCAATGACCATTAGTGACCTATGTGCATCTATTCAATCAAGTACAGGAACTAATTCCCTCTTGAAAGTTGCTGTGTACCGAGGAGATGAATGGGTGATCTATGATGTAGCAACTTCTCTCTCATCAGGGTCACTTCGATTAAGATCGACGGAATTGGTAGGGCCGACGACAGGTTATCTATTGAAGTTTGCGAACTCTGGTTCATGGATTCTTCAATAGGATAGAGGACTTAATTATGAACCGACTGCTTATTAGCTTTTTGACGATCGTTCTTCTTCTGGGTGGGGTTATCTTAGCAGATACCCCCATCCAGATAACGACGGCCAATGTCTGGGCTAGGGGATTTACTGTTGTTTGGTACTCTTCTTCAAATGAAGTGGGGTTTGTCAAAAGTGGTTCATCTCCTTCCAACATGACCGTGTTTAGCGATGTTCGAGGAAACGTAAGCAGTCGAGTTCATATGGTTGATGTTGCTGGGAATGTCAATTCAACGTATGTTTTTTCGGTTCATTCGGGATCTGTAACGGACAATAATAATGGATCGTTCTATTCGTGCCAAACAGCCCCTAATGATAGTTTCGCTACCGCAATGGGTGCATTTTACATGAACCATGTTTATCCTGTGGCTTCTTCAGTTAACATATCAAGTGGCGATATTTTTGTTTTTGCGCGAATTAGAAATGCCCTAACAGGGGTATTAAGTGCACCTAGACTTTTCCGTTATGACTTTACCAATGGTGGAAATAACCCAACGAACCAGTTTATGTACGGGACTTTTCGAGATACTTTAGGCAACTATTTGTATAGTGGATACATCAATAATGCTGATTCTTTTTTGATAAACGCTTGGTATGATGGAGGAAATATCCAAGGTTTTGGTGGACAAAAAAGTGTTGCTGTTTCAAATGGAACCACCGCTGATATTTTCTTGGATCAGAAAATACTTTCGAGTTCCACTAACGTTCAATCTCGCCCTTGGGATGTTACAGGTGTTACGGTCTCGTTAGGGATCAACTCCGTTACGCTGCAATGGAACCCCTCTTTGAGTACCTTGAATGTTTCAACGGCTATTGCAAGAAAAACGACAGGATATCCCACCTCTTATTTTGATAATGATGGATGGAATTTTGTGGGTTCGGCCAATAATATTGTCGACAATACCGTTGTGGGTGGAACAACTTACTACTATACCGTTTATGCACTTGATTCGCTTGGGCAATATTCGGTGGGCGTGACGGTATCAGCAACCCCCATTGGTACTCAAATACCACAGGGTGTGATGCTTTCGGATTTTGATTCTGGATCGGGTTTTGATAATTGGGGAGGTCCAATCTATGGCTATAGTTGGGGAAGTGGTTCCTCCTATGCGTTGGTTCTAAATGTTGCTGGTGTTAATGGGTCAACCTATTCAGGGCAGTTGAACTATACTCTTAGCAATGTTTTAGGCCAGAGTACTGGCGCAGGCATGGAATTGAATTTGAACATTTCAATGAACGTGGTCAGCGTTAATAGCTACACGGGTGTTGAGTTCTACCTTAAAGGCGATGGTCATACACTGAGCCTTGAACTTAACTCTCCCCTTAACGTTAGTCCTAATCTTTATGGTTATAACCTAGGAAACACACCCCTTGCGTGGACGAAAGTCACCATCCCCTTTACTAGCTTTGCACAACCAAATTGGGGTCCAACGGTTTCAATGACATCTGTGCTACAAAATCTTCAAAAACTACAATTTAAAACAGGGAGTTCGTTGAATGAAGTGGGATCCTTTAGTATCGATGAGGTCAAATTATTAACGCGTAACCTTGTTCCACCTTTACCCGCAACAGGGATTTCTTTTACAGAGTTCAATGATAGTGTAACGACCTATGATGTAAGTGTTTTTTGGGTTAACCCCACCGCAAATTATTTCAAAACGTTCGTTGTTCGTCGTACGGATAGCTACCCGACCAGTCCGACTGATGGGGTCAACGTGTATTATAATAACGGCTCCCAATTTCTTGATGCCGGTCGTTTTAAAGATGTTTGGTATTACTACAGTCTTTTTGTTTACGATCAGGTGGGGAATGTCTCTAGTCAAGCCAATAATAAATTTATTGTCTATTCACATGGTGGACCTGCGCAATCTGAGGTTTATATTAGCGATAATATTTATATTGGTATTTCACCGAATCTCAAGTTGTTGCAGTCTAATGATTATGTTAACTCCGTAGTCACGTTAACGATCCCTGTCCTGACGAGAATGATCTCTTCAAGTGCTGTCGCGACTCTTTCGTTAACAGGAACCTTAACCAAAGTGGTGACCTTTAATCCATCATTATCAACTAATTATGTGGTGATGCCCTTATTGATCACCACCAATATTGCGGTGCTTAATTTCACGGCTATTGATTGGGATGGGAGTATTTCGTCCCCGAATCAGCTAGTTGTTCGTGTAGCGGCAGCGGGTGATCCCATCGCTCTAGCGGGTGGCTCTTTCGTTCTTCCTTATCCGTCCCCCTATAATCCTGATGCAGGGAAGCTCACCATCGCTTATGAATTAAATAAAGCAGGAGCCTTAGATGTGTACATTTACAATATTGCCGGAAAATTACTTAACCGATTTAATTATCCTTCCGATTTTGAGGGTGGCAAGGCAGGATACAACGAGATCTCGTTCTCGGGAGTGGATGTTTTTGGTCAGACTTGGTCAAATGGTGTTTACATCCTTCGCCTTGTCTCTGACAAACATGTCGTGGGTACTAGCAAGATCTTAGTCGTTCGATAGGAGGTGGAGTCATGAATAAATTAGTTGCATTGGTCGCTTTTATTGGTTTGATGGGAATAGCAATGGCGGATTATTCAGTAGATTCAAGCCTCGTCAAAACGAGCGCTCGATCTGTTGCGCTAGGTAATGCTTTCGCTCCGCTTGCGGATGATTATGCAGCGTTGTTTACGAACCCCGCGGGGCTCTATCTTGTTGAACATCAACAATTCGGTGCTATGCAGACCAATATGATGGATGCTGTGAACAGCTTAAGTGGCGCAGGGGTTTTCCCTATGAATGGTGCCTCTATTGGAGTTGGCTTTCTATATAATGGGGTCAGTAGTATTCCTGTAGGAACGTCTTATTCATCGGGACGTGTTGTAGCGGGAAGTCAGGCCGATTATTCAAATACCGTCGTAGCTATTGGGCTTTCGGCCCCTGTAGACACGCCGTTTACCGAGCCCAATGCACTGCTCCTGGGTATTACGGGGAAATTCTTTGAAGAAAATGTGGGAAGTGGTGTGAATGCTTCAAGCAGTGGGATTAATGCCGATTTTGGAGCCTTACTTCGTCTTAATAAAGCGACGGGATTGTCTTTGGTTTATCATAATTTTCTTCCTTCCACGGTAAAGTGGAATACGGGGGCCCAATCTAATGTTGATTATAGTATGAGTATTGGGGGTCACTATCGTTTCCTTGGGCAAGACCCTGAAAGCATTTTCTATTCCGAAGACCAAACCATTGATCTAATGGGTGAAGTCGGTTTGCTTGATCAAAACCAAAAATGGGTTCCCCGCGCTGGCATCGAATACAAGCCCTTTCCCTTTCTTGCCTTACGAGGAGGGGTTATTTTTGAAGAAATGGCCACCGGAACGAACTCTAGTGCCCAAAACATGAAACTATCTCTTGGTTTAGGCGCCACCTATCAAGGGATTCGATTTGATTATGCATTGGTGATGGACCCAAATAATATTGATGGTAACAATGAACATTATTTGTCGATGTTGCTTGATATTTTCCCAGTTAAGAAAGAATCGCCTCAAAAAGCAGCGGAACCGATACCTCCTTCCTACATTAATATTGATTTTCCAGAGGATCATCTTGTTACTCACAAGGATATACAAATTATTAAAGGGACGATCGTTGAGGGTGTCACTCGCTTAATGGTTAATGATAAGCAGGTTCCCATTAAAAATAACCGATTTACTGCTTCTGTAACTTTAAAAGACTTTGGGAAAAATGTTGTTCGACTGTCGGCCTATAATGAAAATGGTGATATTTTGAGCATTAAAGACCTAAAGATCCTGTTTCTGATGCAATTTGAAGATGTAGGTCAGAAACACTGGGCACGTAAATACATTGAAGATCTTGCTACGGCACGTGTTATCCGCGGCTTTCCTGATGGTCAATTTAAACCTAATGATCGGATCAAACGTGGTGAGTTCTCGGCTCTGTTAGTTCGTACAAAAAAGCTCCCTGTTGATGAGGCTGCTCGAGCAACAGATACAAGTTTGTTTGTTGATATTAAAAACCACTGGGCGTCTCCTTATATTAAGTCAGCTTTTGAAGCGGGTATCATGGATGGCTATCCTAAAAAGAAATTCAAACCCGATAAAGCAACGCTTCGCCAGGAAGCGGTTATTTCAATGGTAAAAATGG
>CAIUCY010000166.1 GCA_903897765.1 uncultured Candidatus Marinamargulisbacteria bacterium
CAATTTCAGGTAAAGGCTCTATCTCTGGCTCTATGTCGGGAAAGATATTGTTCGTTTCAAAACTCAATAATGGGTCCTCTTTGTCAAGAAGAACCTCTTGTTCGATAGAATTGAGTTGTTTTTCAACACTTTCAAAAAATGATTCCAGACTTTGTTCTTCTTTTACAAACAAATCGGGTTCCGACAAGGGATCGATCGTTTCCTCAACGATCGATTCTTCAACGTTCAAGGGTTCTATGCTAAAAAGCACGTCTTTTTCAACTAATCCGATCTGATTTTCAACGTCATCAAAGAATGTTGATAAACCTTTCTCTTCTTCAGCAAGGATTTCATCAGCAACGGGAAAAGAATCTGCACCCTTCTCGATGTCCAATTGAACCTCTCCTTCAATATCCAATGGGGGCTCAATATTAAGGAATAGCTCTTGTTCAACGGAATCAAGTTGCTTTTCAACATTGTCAAAGAAAGACGACAAACTTTGTTCCTCCTCGGCAATGACCTCATCAGCATCTGATGAAAAATCTCTACTTTTTTCGATGTCCGATTGAACATCTTCTTCAAGTCTCAACCATGATTTTTCTTGATCATCAACAAGAACGTTTTGGTCTACAGAATCAAGTTCCTTTTCAATATTCTCAAAGAAAACCGACAAATTTTGCTCTTCATTTGAAATAAGATCTTCTGTCTCAGAATATGAAGAAGAACTATCCTCTATATCTTTTCCGATGTCTTCACCAAGATTGAAGTCTAGTAAAGTATCCACTGTTGGATTCAGCGTAGGCGTTAAGATAGGTTCCGTTTGTGGTAATTCAATTGCTTCCAAGGAAAAAACATCTTGGCTTGTCTCAAGTCCCTTAAAAGTATTGTTAGAAAAAGCGGCGATTTCCGCTCCTAACAATTCTTCATCAACCGGTTTGATATCTAGATCTGCTTTGAAAAATTGATTCTGCTGTTCATCGTTATTTTGCTCGATGGATACTAAATCATCTAAAGAGAAAGCCCCATCTCCAAAAAGATCGCTTTCGATCAACTCCCGCAATTCATCCTTGTTCACGACCATTATAATTTCTCCCAATCAAATTCATCTTCGGATTCACTTTGAAGATCTTCGGGAACTGAATTCTTTTCACTTTCGGACATTGACTCCTCTGAAGGCTCAAACCAGTCTCCATTATTATCGGAGATGTTTAGTGAATCGTCACCCATTTTTTGATTTTTCATCTCGTCATGACTTAGAAGCTGGACGCTCAGGTGCCGATTTAATAAACCCAATGTTCCCTTGAAACCAAGTTCACTTGCAATGCGAATGTCAACCGGATCGTGAACACCCTTATTCAAGATTAGAACATCACCTAGTTGCAATTCTTTCAACTCACCAAGTGATAGATCAACATGACCTAACTTTGCCTCAACTGGAGAAAAGATCTGACTAAGGGTCTCATCGCTAAGCGATACTTTTGATTGTGACAGAAAAGCATGTTTAGGAAGAGTCATAAAACATCGCAACATATTTTCTGTAAAAGAGAAGGTCGTCGTAACGGTATCTTTAAGTGAAGGGATATTCATCTCAAAGTGAAATTGGCAATAGGTATCTTGATCCCCGATAAGAGCATTCACTTCACGACGTCCATGCTGAGTTTGAGGTTCTAAGCAAAATATATCCAACTCATTCAACACAGGCAACATGGTATCGGCACAAACTTGTTTAAAAAATAGTTGCTCCATTTCAGAGGAACCCAACTGAATAGATTCTTCAGCATTGAGACCAAACGAAAACCCGAGTAAATGACGAATAAATTGATCATCAAAAGACCAGCTGAAGGATAAAGACTTGTCCTTAAATAAATAAAAGAGCTGAGATTGAGAGGAGTGACTATCAAGAAACATCGATTGGTCAAAATTGAGGCCAATCCATCGGCAAGATAGTCCGAAATGCTGTTCAAGTAAAATCCGCCAAGATTCAAGGACTAAATACAGTCGATTTTGAGTCTTGACAATGTCAGCGATCTCTAGGGCTAGGATATATCGATTATCTCCTCGTTCTATTGAACGTGTAGGCATATGAAGATGCCAATCTCGAAGCGAATTAGGATACGTTACGGTAGTTCGTTTCGACATATTGGTTAAAAACTAAGCCCCTAACTGCTGAATAATATTCTGAATTTGTTGACTTGCGATTTTTACGGCCGTCAAACTTGCGGACATGGCACGTTGAACTTCCATTGCATCGACCGTTTCCCCAATAAAAAACACATTAGACTTTTCAATAGACTGAGAAACAGCTTCAGCCATTCCGGTATCTATAGGGGCTGCGGGCGTAAACGGGATCCCTGCGGAAGGCGTTGCTTTAAAAGTCGTCCCATCATATTGAATCAGACCCTCTCGATTTGAAAAATCCGTTAACGCAATTTGAAATAAAGGGCCTGATGCATCGAGGTTTGTGGGGGAAGCCGAAGACGTTGCATAATCCTGAACAAGAATACCTCGATTTCCTTGAGACTGCCATCCAGCATTAGCAGGATTATCGATCTTTATAGGGATCATATTCGCTGTATCGAATTTTCCTCCCCCAAGGTATTTAAAACCAAAAACCTTTCGACCCGAATTATCTAGAAGAAAACCATCAGGGCTAAACTTAAAATTACCCGCACGCGAGTAAAGGAATGTTCGTCCATCATCGGGCGAAACAATAAACATACCATTTCCCTTGAGTGCCAGATCTAATTTTTGGCCTGCACCGATCTCACCTTGAGAAAAATCAACAGAGATACCTGATAAAGCCACACTTGAACCCTCCTGATGTGGATTAGTTCCCCCCTTCCCAGCACTACCTGAAGAACCAGAGTTGAGAACTTTATTGAAGATTGTTTTAAACGAATACTTTAGAGACTTGTAACCTACCGTACTCATATTACCCATATTTGCGGTTTGAATTCGGAGAGCCGTCTCAAAAGCTCGCATCGCGTTTTCACCATTTTTCATAATATCAAGCATTTGACGCCCCTTTTATTTCTTGAATAGACTGCATCGGAATAAGCGTACCGTCGATACGAAACGAAATAACCCCATTATCATTAACAACAGACTGAACAATCCCTGAGTGTTGAACCCCATTTTGAACATATTGAGCTTGCTTACCGATAATGGCAGCAGACTGATTCAAAAGATCCACGTTCTGAGTCCCTAGGAACTGATTCTTCGAAAGGTTTAATTGGGCAAGCTGCAAATTCGTATTCGCCGCAAAGGGATCCGTCGAATTGGTTCCAAAAAAATCTAAATCGCTCGATGAAGAGTCCCCAAGCATGTCACTGCTATTGGAATCCAATGACGAGTTAAGAAAACCAGAGAATATATCCGAAAACTTTTTCTCAAAATATAATTTAGTCTGTCCTGGATCGTTAGGATTGGGTTGATTGAATAAGTTATTATTTTGTTGAAGGTTAGATCGAAATAGACCAACATCCCCTGTTTTGTCCATAGTCAACACCCTAACATATTGATTTTTTCACTGTCAACGAATCCAATGTTCAAGAACACCTCGATCTAAAACAGAATGACCATATTTTGTTGTCCACGTTTCGGACATAGCACATCCTCTCCCCCATCACCAAAGGGGTAAACACTTAATTATCTCAATATGGGCTGATTATCAACCTTCGCAATTTAAATAAGCGCTAAGGGCGTCATGGCCACACATTTTGCCTTACCTCCGTTATCGTAAGTTGTGGATAACTAAATGCATCGATAAATTATGGTTTAATAGATTTAAACAATAGTTTTCGCAAGTTCATCAAGCAGCGCATCGGTTCCCTCTCCAGTTGCGGCAGAGATCATGAATACTTGAATACCTTTTAGTTTCTTAGCTAAAGTTTTTAAGGTGGATCTGTCTTCAAGGACATCGATTTTGTTAAAAACAACCATTTGAGGTCGATTTGCTAGTTCGGGGTTAAAGGCTTTTAACTCATTATTTAGGATCCGAATATCGTCGAGCGGATCCCGACCCGAAAAACCTGACACATCAACCACATGAAGCAAAATACGACAGCGCTCAACATGGCGAAGGAACTGATGTCCTAGTCCCTGCCCTAAATGAGCATTTTCGATAATACCCGGGATATCAGCCATAACAAATTGACGACCATCTTTATATTTAACGACTCCTAGATTCGGAACCAAGGTCGTAAAGGGATAATCTGCGATTTTGGGACGAGAATGTGTCACATTAGCGATCAAGGATGATTTGCCAACATTAGGAAACCCCATGATCCCGACATCAGCAATGAGTTTAAGTTCAAGCTTGAGATGCTTTAATTCGCCCGACAGACCTTTTTGTGCATAAAATGGAGTCTGGTTCGTACTCGTAGCGAATCGTGCATTCCCTCGCCCACCAAGCCCCCCTTTGACGGCGATAAAGGCTTGCCCTTCCTCTTCAAGATCGATCAATAAGCCTTTGGTCGTTTCATCATGAATAAGCGTACCCACAGGCACACGAATGATCAGATCTTTGCCTGACTTTCCACTACGATCCCTATAATCTCCAGCTTGACCGTTCTCAGCGCGATAATCAGTTTCATAGCTAAAGTCCATCAGACTTTTAAGATTGTGATCGGCCTGAAAAACGATATCTCCCCCTCGACCACCATCTCCACCATCAGGACCGCCCTTTGGTACAAATTTTTCACGACGAAACCCGACCTTTCCGGCTCCTCCATCGCCTGCTTTCACTTTTATTTCAGCAATATCAATAAACATCTTTATCTCCTAGCTTCTCAAACAAAAAAGCGGACAAATTGTCCGCCTTTTTGTAATAATCACGAATAAATATAGAACTACGCTGCAGGAAGGACGTTGACGCGCTTTTGACCGTTTCTAATGGTATCAAACTTAACAAAGCCTTCAGTTAACGAGAAAATAGTATAATCACGTCCCAGTCCAACATTAACACCTGGTTTAACCCGTGTGCCACGTTGACGGATAATGATCTGACCTGCTTTAACTACTTCGCCGCCAAACTTTTTAACCCCGAGGTATTTGGGATTACTATCGCGACCGTTATTTGAACTTCCTTTTCCCTTTTTATGAGCCATGACCTAGCCTCCAGCTAAACTTCTGTTGTCTTCTTTGACCGTTTCTTAGGAACGGGGGCTTCGACAACTTCATCAGACACAGCAACCGCGGCAACAGCCTTGACGGACTTAACTGAATCCCCCAACAAAATATCTCCAATTTTAAGAATCGTATATTGATGCCGATGTCCTTGTTTTTTATGAAAACCCGTTTTATTTTTGTAATGAAAAACAATGACTTTCTTGTCTTTAAACAAGGGATCTTTAACCGTAGCAGAAATAGACGCTCCCTCAACATAGGGCATGCCTAATTTTAGATCTTTATCTGTTTTAACAAGAAGAACCTTATCAAGAACAAGACTTTCGCCTTCTTTAGCTTCAAGCTTATCAACATGGAGCGATAAACCTTGTTTAACTTTATATTGTTTCCCAGCAACTTCAACAATAGCATACATAATTATTCTACACTCCTTCACTGATAAGAACGATTCAAACAAGGAGACACTTTACCATGTGAGAAAAGACAGCGTCAACGCTTATTCTTGGCCTGCCAAGCGCCGTGCTATTCGTTCGGCGAGGTATAAACTGGTCAACGACCCAACCTTATAGGCCCCGTCATCGATAACAACCATCGAATCACGAAACTGCTTAAAGGGAATACGGGAGAGTTCCTTTTGAGCCGCAATATCCACAACTTTATATAAGCGGTCTTCATTTGAAATGATTTGGTCTAAAATATGAACATTCCCCTCAACACGAATTAACGCACCTAATCCAAGCGCCAACATCACACCATACCCCTTCAAACTGAGTCCACTCGCATACAAGGTATCCATTCGCAAAAAATCCCCAGAAAACCGAACGACCGATTCTCCAAGTGAACTAAGAATGCCCGTCGTTCCAGCCATAAAAACAGTCTCAACATGAGATGCCAAGTCTATAATAGACTGTAACAAGCCTGATGTTTTAAAATTTATAGACTGGAAATTGTTCTTGACGGCGCCATTTTCACTAAATTTTAGCGAGTCGGAACCATTAACATACGCTGTGGGGTGCAACTCTTTTCTTAATTCTACATCAAGATATCCATAATGAAGCTCATCAACCGAAATAGATTTTCGAAGTTCCTGGCGATCCATCAAATCGGTCGGATAGCCAAACACCCTAAAATCAAGGGGTTTATGGTTCATTAGATCTTCGAGAACGAAAGCTCCACCATAAATAAAATCACCTGGGAAATGGGTATTCATCGCATCATCCAAAGAAAGGGTTGTTGGCGTTAAAATGAACTCCCGTTCACCTTGAACACTCAGGGGAACATTTTGGATCTTTGCTGAAAAGGGCTTTAACCCAAGCGACTTAAACCCCATCGTAAGCCTGACATGGTCCAAAGGCTCAAAAACGCCCAAAGCAACTGCCTGAATTTTCGAAGATATAGACTTAAGCCCATTCAGTTTAACTTCGCTCAGGAGTTGTTCATACGTTAAGATCACTTTAAAAACTCCATCTCAATAGCGGCAACGGGACAATATTTGAGGCACAGATCACATACGACACAATCTTTTTTCTCAAAACAAACCTCATGGGTTTTGGGGTCGATCGTCAACGCCGTTGTTGGACAAAGCCCCACACATAAACCACAATGGATGCAAGTATTCACGTTAAGCGTGATCCCCTTCTCCATGTCGACGACTTCTATCTCTTGAGTTTGCAGAAAATCAAAAGCATTATCGATATCTTTTTTTCGACCAATGACTTCAACGATCATAAATGATTCTTTTTCCTCATGAGCACTTGCTTGGAGAATATTAATAACCAGATTAAAATCTTTGACCAAATGATAGGCGATCGGCTTATCCACCTGGTTCGGTGGAAATTGAAGAACCCATTTTTTGCTGATTTTGTCGGCCATAACAACGCCTATCTTACGGACTTGCCGAATAAATGTCAAAACAAGTAGAATGAAAGAATGATTATCGTAACTGGTGGTGCAGGTTTTATTGGCAGCAATATCGTGAAGGCCCTTAATGATGCTGGGCATACCAATATCATCGTAGTGGATAATCTTTCAAAACCCGAAAAGCATCGCAACCTTAATCGTCTCAAAATTGCAGACTTTATCGACAAAGATGACTTCCTTTCCAAACTCAACCATTTCAAACAAGTTGAAACCATCTTTCATGAGGGGGCGTGCAGTGACACCATGGAAAGCAATGGACGCTACATGATGAAGAATAACTTCGAGTATTCCAAAGAACTCCTTAGCTTTGCATTGACCAATAAAATCGACTTCCTTTATGCCTCAAGTGCCTCGGTTTATGGAAACGGAGAAAAGGGATTCACCGAAGATCTTTCTTGCGAGTATCCGCTAAATATTTATGCCTATTCAAAATTTCTTTTTGACCAACATGTCCGCGACATCTTAAAGTCACATCTCTCCTCGCAAGTTCTAGGACTTCGATACTTCAATGTCTATGGCCCCCAAGAAAACCACAAGGGACGAATGGCTTCTGTAGCCTTTCATATGATGACCGCAGCGGCTAAAGGAGAAAACCTTAAACTGTTCGAGGGAAGTGATGGGTTCCGTCGCGATTTTATCTATGTTGATGATGTGGTAGCCGTTAACCAGTTCTTTTTTGAAAATAAAAAGAGTGGGATCTTTAATTGTGGAAGCGGGAAAGCCCAAAGTTTTCTGGATATTGCTAACACCCTTAAAAGCCTCATTCAAGAAACTCAGATCGAAACCGTCCCCTTTCCGGAGACTTTGGTCGGGAAATATCAAACCTTTACGGAGGCAGATACACGTTCACTTCGACAAGTTGGATATGACAAGCTTTTTCTTACCGTTGAAGCTGGAGTTGAGCGGTATTTCGATGTCTTTCAAAAAACAGGCGGGTATTTGCCTATATAACCGGTCTATGTCCTGATAAATGTCCGGTGACCAATGAAACGAAATCTTCTTCAGAATTGAATTGATCTTGTGTGACATTCATAAAGAGCCGTTGCTCTGAGAGATCACAATAAAGCTGATATACGCGGAACTTAAGGGGTAACCTTTTTTTGGGCAACACTAACACCCGAAGTTCATTTTTCTTAACTAACTCGCTAAATTCTTTTAATTTCATTCTCTTTATTTCGGCTAAAGGGCGGTAAAGAATATTATACCCAGCCGTTTCCATTGATCGCCAGAAACCAAGATCGTGCTGATCGTCATTGAGCGCGACTAAGATCGCGATACTTATTTTAAAGACTTCCCGCTGTTTTTCGACATGTTGCCGATGTGGCAAGTTAATGATCGATTTGATCCGCGAAAAAACATCTTTAATATCATAGTCTTTATCACAATACCCCAGATCACAGCTAGAGAAGAAAGAACAATGCTCCTTGCAGCGGCTCTTTATCGTCGAAAACTTATACAGATAACAATCCGCATGATAGGCGCCCCATTGCCAAGGTTGCGTTCCTTTAGGAGGATAAACGATCAATGCTTTGATCCCCAAAGCCGATGCTAAATGTGCTGTGCCACTATCAATACCGATAAAGAGGACTGAACGTTTCATAACAGCTAATAATTCGAATAAATTCGTTTTAGCCACAAGATCAACATAATGGGGATGATCGAAATGTGTAGCTAGTTCATAATTATCTTTCAGCCCAACTTGAACGACCGATAAATGAAGGGTGTTTAATATATAATCGATCACTTGAAGATAAAATGTCTTGTCATAGTTGCGACATGAATGAAAATCAGGATTAATGACAACATAGTTTGAAGGTAATTTGAAGAAGTGAGTCTTCGTTAAAGCATCGGGAATACCCAAACGATAGTCATATTCTTCGGCCTTCGCCCATCGCCCACTATACATATCAAGATTATTCATATATCTAACGGAAAGATGAGCATATCGACGGGCGGTCAACCAATGGGGTGAACCAAAGCAAAACATTCTGAATTGAACAGCGGTTTTTTCTCGAAGTAGCAAAGGAATACGTGCATATAAGGCATACCAAAAAAGAGGATCATGCGTAAAAAATACCGCATCATATTTTTCCTTTTGGAGACATTCAGAGTATTGTTTCAAATCCTTCAACGTTCTTGGGTGATGGTTCAGCCCCACATCTTGGATAAGGATAAATCGATCGACATGGTGATGATTTGACAGCAATAATTCGATCGACTTTGAAGAGTAGACATGGATGCCGGCATTAGGGAAAACGTCTTTGATCCGATTCATAAAAGGAAGAAAAAGCAAATAATCGCCAAGGGCCTCTGGGAACAATATCGCTAATTTCCGAACCGAATGTCTTTGCTTTTCAGACAAGGTCGTTCGACGTTTATTAAAACAAGACAGAATACGATGCATCAAGCTTTGTTTGTTTTGAAATTCATTTCGTAGAGCTTACGATACAAAGCACAGGACAATAATAGTTCATCATGTGTGCCCTCACCGACGATCCGTCCACTCTCAAATACTAGAATTTTATCAGCATTAATGACCGTGGATAATCGATGAGCAATAACGAGCGTGGTTCGGCCTTTCATTAAACGCTCTAACGCATCTTGAACAAGTTTTTCAGACTCGTTATCGAGGGCGGATGTTGCTTCATCAAGAATTAAGATACGGGGGTCTTTAAGAATCGCCCGAGCAATAGCGATGCGTTGACGCTGCCCCCCTGACAACTTAAGCCCACGTTCGCCGATCCGAGTAACATACCCGTTCTTTTGTCTAAGGATAAATTCTTCAGCATTCGCGAAACGAGCCGCCTCGACAATTTCTAGACGACTGGCGCCTATCTTTCCATAGGCGATATTATTTTCGATCGAGCCACTAAACAATACGGTTTCTTGGGGAACAATACCAATACGATTCCGAAAAGAGAAAATGTTGAGTTCTTTTACTAAATGCCCATCGATCTTAATGGCACCTTCACACACATCATAAAAGCGAGGGATCAAATTAACAAAGGTAGACTTCCCAGCACCACTAGGACCAACAAGAGCTATGGTTTGGCCTGCTTTAATATCCACACAAATATCGACCAAAACCGGCTTCTCATCAGCATTATAAGAAAACGTCACATGATCAAAAATGATATCCCCTTTAACTTCCGTCAGCACGATCGCGTTTTTCTTTTCTTTTACAGTGGGTTTAATGTCAAGAATGGTAAACACGCGTTCTGCCGAAGAAAAAGCACCTTGTATCATGGTATAAACTTTGCTTAAGGCAATAACTGGATCAATAAGCAGCATTATCCCTGTAAAATACCCGATCAAATTTTCGACCGATAATTGATTAGTTACGACCAATTGTCCGCCGTACCAAATGACGATCAGAAACGCCATAAATTGAAGGAAACCAATAACGGGCTCCTGTAAAGCCGCTATTCGCGCATTCTTCATATTGAAAATAAAATTCCGCTCATTTTCCCGAATAAAACGCTTGATCTCATAGTTTTCCGTCGAAAAGGCTTTAACAACCCGAATAGCTGCAAGCGATTCTTGAAGAACAGAAACGATATCCGCACTTTTACGTTGGATCTTGCTCGATATACGTCTCACACGATTTCCAAAAATTTGGATCAACCAAACAAATAGGGGTAAAACGCCAAACGTCATCAGCGTCAGTTTCCAATTTAAATAGATCAAATAGCCAAGAACGCCAATAAGCGTCAACGTTTGCGGGATAACTTGTGTAAAACTCTGTCGAATAACCGTTTCTATTGCACCAATATCACCAAGGAGCCGACTCATAATATCGCCTTGACGAAATTTTTCGAAGAAATCGAGTGAAAGCTTCTGAATATGAGTATACATTTCAACCCGAAGATCGATCGTTAATCGATTAGAGATATAAGACATAAGGTATGTTTGAAAATACGTAGCTAACAATCGGACCAAATATAATCCGATGGTATCCAAAATAAAAATATTAAAAAGGAGGATATCCTTGTGACCGAGAGCTGTGCTGATATCACGAACAAGTGCAATAAAAAAAACATTCGATGCCGAAAAAACAATAGCAAAAAAAATCGCTAAAAGCAGTTTTTTTCGATAAGGTCTTACATAATTTAGGATTCGAAAATACATGATAACTCTTTCACGATACGTTGGCTTGCTCCAGAAGCGCCCATTATCTTTACACCATGATCATGGACAAAAGCAAACCAAGCCTTATCTTTTGATAGTTTGATGACTTGCTTTGCTATTATAGCAGAATTTGAGCCCTCGACGAGACGAACCCCACCTAATAATAATTTGCTTTGTTCAGCAAAACGACGTCTTGTCGTTTGAGGCCCCGCGCCTTGAAAAGCAATGACAGGAATGCCACACCCAACACATTGCTCATTAGCCGTCCCTGAAAGGCCAATAACCATATCCACCTCATCAAGAAGGGACTGGAAAATACAATATGTGTGAGTTTGTTCAATGGAAACGGATTGAAGTCGTTTCAAATCGAGCTGAGGCGGAGCCGCAATACAAAGTCGCCAAGTCTTCGGACAAGAATGAAGTATTTTTGCGATCTGTTCAAAATTGGTATAAGCTTCTTCTCGACTTCCCGGTAATATACCCACAACGAAGGAACCGTCTTTCAGCTCCGTTCTTGCTTTAAAGGACGATCGAGTGGGTTGGGTCATATCCATCATGATATTTCCAGAATACTTCGCGGAGATCCCGCGAGAAACAAGCGAGTCCGCCGTTACTTGATCTCTTGTAAATACTCGGCTTGCCCAACGTCGAATAAAAAAACGTTCAATGGAAAAATGGGGCTGAAATAGATCTGACTTCGCTGTGGGGATAAAAACTCGATATTTAGAATGAACGAGCCTTGCAACCATTAAAGCAAAAAAATCTCCGATAGCAACAACCATATCGAAACGATAAAATCGAGCCTCCCGTATCTGTTGGTAATGGGCTTTAAGAACCCCAGCTTTAAGCTCAGAAAACAACGCCGAAAAAGAGCCAATAAACCCACCAGATGGAGAATTCCACCTTGACTCAAATACAGTCACAGAAGGCGTTTTGTCGAATATTTGTCCTCCGCCAACTAATGGCATAATATGAATATCGCTTTGAGGGTGAAGCGCTAGAAAAACGCTAACTAGTTGACGCGAGATGGCATCCTCGCCATGCCCATTACTAATAAAAAGGATGTTCAAGGAGGTGTACCTTAATCAATTCAACAGCTCTGAATCGATGACTGATGGAGTTTTTAACATGAGCCTGCATCTCGGCCAGTGTCTCCCCCGTTTCGATCAACTCAAAAACGGGATCATATCCAAAACCATGATGCCCCCTCATCGAAGAGGAAATACGACCTTCGACCGTTCCTTCGACCAGATGACAAGATTGTGTTTTGGGGTCATATAACGCCATCACACAACGGAAACGAGCCGTACGCAGCTTATAAGGCACGTCCCTCATCTCCATCAATAATTTTTGACATAACTGATCTGGTGTAGCCCCTTCTCCGGCATATCGAGCAGAGAAAACGCCCGGAGCCCCATTCATTGCGTCCACCTCAAGTCCTGAATCATCAGCAAGCGTTATTTGCCCAAATCTCAACCCAATCGTTGTGGCCTTTATTTGAGCATTTTCATCAAAGGTTGTCCCCGTCTCAAGGATATCATCAAAATAGCCCTTTTCTTTTAGAGAAATAAAGTGAACGGGGACACCTTCCATCAAGGCATTAATTTCTTCAACTTTGTGATCATTATGAGTCGCGAGAATAATAGCTGTCATGATGGACGATGAAGGGCTTTTTGACCAATGTCCCGACGAAAATATTTCCCTTCGAAATCGATAACTTCCACATCGGCATACGCCTTATTAATGGCTTCTTCAAGTGTTTTTCCTCGAGCCGCAACACCCAACACACGGCCTCCATTTGTATAAACAATACCATCCGCCAGTTTCGTTCCCGCATGAAAGGCCAGATTCATCACCTTATCTAGACCTGTAATGACTTTATGGTTCTCGAAAGCCCCTGGATATCCACCGCTAGCAAGAACCACACAAACAACCGGATCATCACTCCATACAATATCGATCGTTGACAACTTATCGTCACAAACAGCCTCAATGATCGACAAAAGATCACTCTCAAGTCGCATGAGAACAGACTGTGTTTCAGGATCTCCAAAACGAACATTAAACTCCAAAACATAAGGTTCACCACTGACAATCATGAGACCTATGAACAAGACCCCTCGAAAATCCAAGCCATCTTGGTGAAATCCCTTTTGAATACGATCCAGAATATTTGTCTGCACTTTATTCATCACCTCAGGCGAAATAATAGGTGCAGGAGAATACGTCCCCATCCCGCCGGTGTTTGGCCCTCGATCTCCGTCAAATATTGTTTTATGATCTTGAGCAGGAACCATAGGAATAAGGGCAGATCTATCCACAAAAGTTAATAGAGAGGCTTCTTCACCTCTTAGAAATTGCTCAATAACGACCTTCCCCCCAGCATCTCCAAACTGTCGAGTCTCCATCATATCCTTGATAGCCTTGATCGCATCCGCTTTACTTTCCGCAATAACAACACCCTTTCCTGCAGCTAAACCATCCGCTTTTATCACGATAGGGTAGTCACAGGATCGAAGATATTCCTTTGCCAATAAAGCATCTGTAAAGTCGGCATAGGCCGCTGTCGGAATATGATGTCTTTGCATAAATTCCTTCGAGAAAGCTTTACTTCCCTCAAGTTGAGCACATTTTCTATTAGGCCCGAATACTTTTACGATGGGGGCTAAGCGGTCAACAAGCCCCTGAACAAGAGGGACTTCAGGCCCTACAACAACAAGATCGATGGATGTTTTTTTTATAAAGGTCTCAATGGCATCAAAATCCGTTTCCTTGATATCAATATTGATGGCATCGATGGCGGTTCCACCATTTCCTGGCGCAACAAATATCGATGAGACCCGGGGATTTTGTTTTAACTTCCAAGCAATCGTATGCTCACGCCCACCACTGCCAACGATTAGGATTTTCATGCTCGGGAGTATATCATTTTCTTGAGGGTTACGGAATCAGTCGCCTTTACTAAGGTGGATATTTCCCGCTCCATTATTTAAAGGTATGATCGTCAAATAACGACCATTAGCCCCGACATCAAGAATCTTGCCATTGATCGTGATGGGGGAAGACAAATCCGTGATGCCTTCGATACGCATGGCACCATTCACGGCTTTTAATCGCATTTTCAGCCTTTGCCCATTATCAAAAACATAAGTTAAGATAACACCCCCTGAAGAGACCCCTTTGTAATAGAACTTTTTATCCGATCGAATATTAATTTGCTTATCATTTTGATCCAAGTTTGACAAACCACCCAGTGCAATACCTTGAATGATCCATTTATTATTTGACCATATAATATCTGAAGTGAATGAACCCCCGTTTTTCGATACACTATTTTTTGTCGTGATGGATTCCGTTATGAAAGACTCATCAACCATCACATCAGCCTCGACAGGAGGGTTATTCAATGAAGGTTTTACCTCAGCATCATCAAAAACATAAGAAATACCGATACGGTGGACACTGTTTAATAATCCTTCACCCGTCAGAATATACTGGAACCCATAATCGACCCCCATTGATCCCACTTTCAACCCTATACCGGCTGAAAGCTCATCCTGATTCGCGCCGGCACGTAGGAATAAAGATCGATTGATGACATATTCTGATCCAAGCAACCATTTCAGATCAGAACCACTACTTTGAACCCCCGCATTGACTGACCATTGTGGATTGAGTTGCAACCCTACCCCTGAGATCCACCCCAAGCTGGGTTGTTCATTTTCTGAAACCCACTCATAGGGAGTAACCATCAGATTTGATAATTTAATGCTGATATTAAGCTCCGGCGACACATCCCAGTCAGCCCCGAAATCCAAGCCCATTGAAGATGCCTGAACAGGCCCAAGCACCTTAGTCTGAAGTCGCCCACTCACGGCCCAACGCAGATCACTATTTAGTTCATTCGCGTAGGTAAGCTGCATTAGGGATTCATAATAGTTATACATCTGGCCATCGAGTTGATTTCTTTTTAAGATATCATCATAAGACGTCCCAAGAATGGAATCGATGGATCGCTGATTGAAATATTGGAAACCAAGTACCCCCCAGTTAGTTGGCATGGCAGTCCCAAACCATATTTCATCGAGAAAATCCCATTTCCGATCTACCACAAGAGCCATTTGAGGCGATGCTATCAAATAAAGTCTTGCGGGAGCCGTCCACGCACTTTCAAGCCCGACAGGCCTAAAATTGGCCTCTCCCATGGAAGGGCCGATGATCCCGATACCATTTTCCAAGAAAGCATCTAAATTAGCTGCCCAGAGAATGGAACTTAACAAAATAAAAAGTATGTTCTTTATCATCATTTTGTCACCAACAACATAAATCGCTTCGCTGAGCCTAACCCAATCTCATCCGCTTTAATATAAACAAGATAAAGTCCAGCCGGAACCTGAGCCCCTTGATCTGTTCGACCATCCCAAATCACATCGTTTGGCCCGATGAGCCCACCATTGAGCCCTGATGGAGATTGGATATGACGAATACGTCGACCCGCCACATCAAACACAAATATCGTCGTCGCCATAGACTTCGAGAGATCATAGGTAAAGTGAATAGAGGGTGATCGTTTTATATTTACCGGATTAGGGCCAACCAAGAAATTGAGGATTTGAGCCTCCGTTCGAGAGGACAAGTTCATACTTCGAGTGGAAACAAGTCCTGATGCATCCTCAACCGATATGATCAATCGATAATCTCCATCTGAAACGAGGGTCGAAATGTTCCAAACCACATCCACTTGAGCCGTGGCAACTAAGCTGTTAGAGGTACTATAGCTTTCTATTCCACCTATTTTAACTAAAGCAATATTATAGCTTACGACCCCACTATCAGTCGGTCGATTATCCTCGAGTGTCATTGAAAAAATGGGGGAAGGTCGAATAAATGAACCCTCTGTAATATCGTTATTATTGGCTTTGATCTGAGAAATAACAGGAGCAAGCCGATCCTCAAACGTAAATACACCGAAAACAGTAAAATGCTCTACAGCAACCCACACTTTATGTACTACAGCATCAACAGTCAGCACATTGATTCCATCGTAACGCCAAACCGATGGAGAAACGCTATGATCGAGATAGGCAACAGCAACACCTTGAGTAGCGGTTCCGAAATAAGGAAGCTCTAAAATAACCGGAACCGGAAAATGTGCTGTCGGAATAATATCCCCTGTTGATGAAACAAGGAAAACATCAACGACTAGACCATTTAATGATGCGGTATTCGGTAGATCATATGACTGCGTGATCACATTGGCGCTTAGCGTATAAAATTGATCAACCGCACCAACGGGGATCTCGATCCCAATAGACTGGGTCGCACCTCTGATCGAAACGGTTGTACTATCGGGGATAACGTTGATAACCGCTTCGAGTTCTTGAGGTGGATCCCCGAAGGAATCGGTTGCCGAGAGGTTAAGGGTATTGCTCCCAGCATTTAAGGTGACGATAAAATCATGTGTATACCCAAAACCCGTTTGAACCTCCGTTTGCCCCCCTCTCACAAGGACAGAAACACTTTCATCAGAAGACACATGGAGTGGATAATATATTATAGGGGTTGATGAAACGACATTCCACATCACGGTGTAGGCTGATGGTACAAACAGATTCACTTGAAATCCAACAGAATTACTTGCCAGACTAAAACTGGTTACAAGAAAAAACAGGCCTAATAGCCCGCGTTTCATCAGCGCACCCTGACCCGATCACTCAAAGCAAGGAGACTACCTTTTATGTCATAATATTGAACTCGAATATTCACCATAACACCCTCTTTTTCCTTTGCCGGCCAAGGAATGATATTTCCAAGCTGTCGTTGACTAAATGGATACACAGGCACATCATCTTGAACCCGGATCCAGTTTGGATCTTCCGGGAATTGGATCTCGATACGAGGTCGAATATGAACATTCCCCTCGTTGCCGATAATACAATTCACTCGGAGGGATCCGCCCTCATGTAATATATCGAACGAAATGATCTGACATTTCACTATTTCTGTCCCCGAAATCACTAAATAGACCGGAATTGATCTGCTGAATCGAAAAGAAGCGTTCTCGAGCTCGGTTGAAAGATTGAGCTCAAAGCGTCTCTCCCCAGTTGTATCAGGCACTCGGAAGCCAAATGCAAAAATCTGTGAACTATCTGGA
>CAIUCY010000167.1 GCA_903897765.1 uncultured Candidatus Marinamargulisbacteria bacterium
TATGTGCTTTTCACCGATGGTGATTGCGCTCCCAATAAAGACTGGGCTTACCAGATCGTTGCTCCCTTTGAAAAAGATGCCAAGATCGGCGGCGTAGGTGGCGAAGTGCTGACCCTTCGTGTTGAACCCGATAATTTTACTGAGAACTACTGTGAACAAGTTCGTTTCTTGTCTCCTGTCGGACGTTGCGGTTTGATCGAATCAGGCTATATGCCCACCGTCAGCAAATGGTTGCCACATGAAGTTAATGGTGGCGATTACAGTCCTTTCTTTGCTACCGCTAACTTTTGCGTCAGCAAGAAGGCCATCGATGCCATTGGTGGCGAGTTCTGGGACGAGCCAACCGGTGAAGATGTCGATTTCTCCTTACGCATTATGCGAGCCGGCTTTGTGCTTTATTTCTCTAAAGAATCCGTTATTAAACACATGCACCGCGTCGATATGAAAAGCTTCAAAAAGCAATGGTACGGATATGGTTATGGGCATCCGTTGCTTATTTCGAAACATGCTGACAAAAAAGTGCTCGAATTTGTCATTCAAGCTGGCAAGAAGCCTGGCCTTTGTTTCAATATCCCTTGGTATCGCAAAGGCATCATTCATATTGGTAACTACCATGTCATGCATTCGTCCTTTTGGAGCCTATGGATCACCATGTTGCTTATGGTCATGTTCAACCTAGCGAATGTCACCGTTGGCGTGGTCGACACATCTTTTCTCCTCGTTATTTTCGATATTTTCGCCCTGATCTTCGTGGTCTTTTCTGTGAGGTACTTTTGGCCTGTTTTGAAATTAAAACCTCTTTCAAAGTTCTTTACCTATGCTCGAATTCGCCATGCGACGAATGCCAGTTTTATGAAGGGCGCGAAAGATGGTCAAAGTAAATTTGGCGCGACCTGTATCGAACCGAGCTGGTAATATTCGGCCCCCCTTTTACGGTCATAAGTGAGAATAACAAGGAGTATAAGTAATGGGAAAATATGGATATTTTGATGATGCGAACCGTGAATATGTCATAACTGACCCAAAGACACCCGTCAAATGGATCAACTATGTCGGCACCCTCAAATTTGGGGGGATCGTTGACCATACGGGTGGTTCCATTATCTGTAAGGGCGACCCTGCCCTGAATCGCATTACCAAGTATATTCCCCAACTCCCTAGCTCTGATTTTAAAGGCGAAACGCTCTTTATCCGTCTTCATCAGAAAACAGGATACAAAGTGTTTTCGCCCTTTTTCGTTCCAACTCTCGACAAATACACTAAATATGAATGTCATGTTGGACTTTCGTATCAACGTATCATTTCGGAGTTCTATGGTATCCGTACACAAGTCACTATTTTTGTCCCCCAGAATAGCAACGTTGTCATTCGTGATATCGAGATCACCAATACCAACAAAGAACCTGTTACACTCGATGTTATCCCTGTCGTTGAGTACACTCATTTTGATGCCTTGAAGCAATTTACCAACGCGGATTGGGTCCCCCAAACCATGACCGTCGATGCCATAACAGACAAACACGGACATGTCATTCATAAGCAATACGCCTTTATGAAACGAGATACCGCCGTTAATTATTTCACCTCAAATACACCTGTCGATTCGTGGGAAACCGACCGAAAACAGTTCTTGGGTGACAATGAATATGGGACATGGAAAAACCCATTAGCCCTTCAAAAAGCACATCTGTCTAATTACGAGGCACGTCGTGCGGATAATATTAGTGCCTTGCTTCACGCGCTCGGAACCCTTCGCCCAGGTGAGACCAAACGGATCATTACTCAGCTTGGCCAAGAGGCCACCCTCGATGAGGCCATGAAGTCTATTAATACCTACCGTGACCCACAAAAAGTGGATAAGGCCTTTGATGCCTTAAAAACTTTCTGGGATGGTTACCTTGCAACCCTTCAAGTCGAAACCCCTGATGCCTCGTTCAACTCTATGGTGAACATTCATAACCCTCGTCAATGCCACACAACAAAGAACTGGTCGAGAGATTTATCACTTTATCAACTTGGTTTTGGTGGTCGTGGACTCGGTTTTCGGGATAGCTCGCAAGATGTCATGGGGACGATGGCTCATATGCCTGCAGAAGGACTTGATCTTATGGAAAAGATACTCAGCGTCCAAAAAGGCAATGGTTCGGCGATGCATCAATTCTACGCGTCAACCCTTGAGGCTAACGAAGGCGATTCCCGTGAAGAGCATGGTCACAAGTTCTATGGTGATGACCATCTCTGGATCGTTCTTGCGGTGAGCACTTATTTAAAAGAAACTGGCGACCTCGATTTCCTTAAAAAAGAGATCACCTTTTATGAGAAGAATGTCGAACTCGATAAGCGTGAAAAAGGGACCGTTCTTGACCATCTCAAACGAGCACTTGAATTTACAAAAACCCATATGGGCCAACATGGACTACCCCTACTCGGATTTGCGGACTGGAACGATACCGTTAATTTAAAAGGCAACGCTGAGAGCCTCTTTGTCGCGAATCAATACGCCAAAGCCCTGAACGACGTCATTGAACTGATGGACACCCTCGGAGACACAAAGCAAGCGAATGCATACCGACAAGATTTTAATGATATGAAAGACGCTATTAACAGCAGTGCTTGGGATGGCGATTGGTATGTGCGATACTTTGAAGAAGACGGTACCCCTCTTGGTTCTGCTAGGAATGAGCATGGCAAGATCTATGTGAATAGCCAATCTTGGGCTGTATTGTCTGGGGTTGCCCCACAGGATAAAGCCGAAAAGGCAATGAACTCCGTTAACAAGTTGCTGAACACACAGTATGGCATAAAGCTTAGCTGGCCTGGCTTTAACGGGTTTGATTGGCGAAAGGGTGGCATTACCACCTACCCGCCGGGTGCGAAAGAGAACGGTGGCGTATTTTTGCATACCAACCCCTGGTGTATGATTGCGGAAACTTTACTCGGCCGAGGGAATCGCGCTTTTGAGTATTACCAACAGATCAACCCAGCGACCAAAAACGATATTATCGATATTTTTGAATGTGAGCCCTACTCTTACCCTCAAAATATTTTAGGCAACGAGCATCCACAGTTCGGGCTCGGTCGTAATAGTTGGCTCTCGGGGACGGCGTCTTGGACGTATCAAGCGGCGACCAAACACATTCTTGGCGTTCAACCTACCTATACAGGCCTTGCGGTTAATCCCTGCATTCCCAAAGAGTGGAGCGGATTCTCGGTCAAACGCGTGTTTCGAGGGGCGACCTATATCATCAACGTCAAGAACCCAAACGGTGTTAATCAAGGGGTTACATCAATGAACGTCGATGGGAAGCCTATTGAGGGCTATATAGCACCGTTCTTTAATGATAAAAAAGAACACCTCATCGAGGTTACGTTAGGGTAAACCCGTTTTTTTGATGTTTAAATCTCCCTAAAGTGGGCACATTAACTCCATAAGACATTCGTCATGGAGGTGAAAGATTCATTAGATCGAGATGGCCGGAGATTTGGACCGCTTGTCGGAAAATCCCTATTCTTTAGTAAGACTTAATCGCCATCTCTTTATTCACTAATACTCGAATAAGGGGGACACAATGCATTCAACAGCAACTGACGTTTTGATCAACAAAAACATGGGGCTTATCTGCGCTTACGCGCGCCGTTACGACACTTCTTATTTCCAAGATATTGTTCAGGATGGTTGTATCGGTCTTTTACGCGCAGCACAAAAGTTTGAAGCCGATCGGGGAACTAAGTTCTCAACCTATGCTGCATTCTGGATAAACCAAGCCACCCAACGAGGCTTTAACAAGCTCAACCGCCAAGTCCGTATCCCTGCCACCACACTTGAATGTATCCGAAAAATAAAGAAAATGATCACCAAGGTCATGACTGAAGAACATCGTGTCCCAACTAACCCTGAAATTGCGCAGGCGACGGGTATTTCGCAAAGAAAGATCGACTATTATCAACAGATCGAACAACATACACTTTCGCTTGATACCTTGGCGACTGATGAAGATAATCCCCTTTATTATATTGAAGATAAAAAAGCGCTCGATTATCAATGTGAGCTTGAGCATGAAGGTAAGAATGAGGCCCTTCATGAAGCGTTGAGTATTCTTCCCGTCAAGGAACGATTCATTCTTGAGCAGAGCTTTGGCTTTACAAGCGAAACCGATGTTCCACTTGCCGAGATCGGTCGTAATTTAGGGATAAGCCGAGAACGGGTTCGGCAACTTCGAGAGCAGGCCCTTGAGCGCATTCGAAAACATCCCATTGTGGGAACATTAAGAAAGTATCTGTAATATAATCGTCATATTCAAAACATAAAACCGTTATGCAGAATGAGTAAAATTGGCTTAACATGTTAAGAATGAACCATTTAGCCGATAAAACTATGCGCAAAGTCTTTCAACTGACGGGCGGACTAGCGATCGTCACGGTTATTTTCATGGGCATTTTCTTACTCAAAGAGAGCTTGCCTGTTTACCAAGATGTATCTTGGAAGGATTTTTGGCTATCAGCGAATTGGAACCCCACGGGCTGGGATGGTGCTTATTACGGAATTTTGTCTATACTATGGGGCTCATTCTTTGTGACCGGTCTGACTCTGATCATCTCGGTTCCTATTGGTCTTTTATGCGCGCTATTCCTTTCCGAGATCGCACCTCGTCCGCTTCGAGTACTCCTTAAGCCTGCCGTTGAATTGTTAGCGGGCATACCGTCTGTCGTTATCGGATTTATTGGACTGGTCATGGTTGGCCCTCTGCTTGCAAAAATGTTCCATCTCCATAATGGCCTGAATGTCCTTAACGGCAGCCTTATGCTCTCGATCATGGTACTGCCCACCATTATAAGTCTTTCCGAAGACGCTATTGCTGCGGTTCCGAAGGATTTCCGACTCGCATCCCTTGCCGTAGGCGCTACCCAACTCGAAACTATCTTTAAAGTGGTTCTTCCCGCGGCTCGATCCGGCATTTTTTCCGCGATCATGCTAGGGATGGGGCGAGCTATTGGGGAAACGATGGCGGTACTCATGGCGTGTGGAAATGTCCCTGAGATCGCTCGATCGATCTTCGATCCTGTACGTACCATTACCTCAACGATCGCTATCGAAATGGGCGAAGTCGCTTATGATACAACCCCATATTACGCCTTGTTCACATTGGGGCTTTATCTTTTTCTGATCTCTTTTACGATCAATCTTATCGCCGACAAAATGGTTCGTGCGGCCAAGCGAAAGGCAGGGGCATGAGCTCGCTTCGAAAACCTATTATTGAGAAACTGACCTACGGACTACTGGGCGGGTCATTCGGGCTCGTATTCCTTTGCCTTGTCCTCATTCTGGGCATCATCTTCTATAACAGCGTAGGGACTTTATCCTTATCCTTTCTTCTCCAAAACCCCACCGATGGCATGACCAAAGGCGGTATATTCCCGATCATGGTCGGAACGATCTATGTCACGCTTATTTCAGCTATTATGTCCGTTCCCTTTGGCGTTTTTACGGCCATTTATTTAAACGAGTACGCATCAGACAATGCCTATACTCGTCTCATTCGCCTTTCTATTCGCAATCTAGCTGCTGTTCCCTCGATCGTTTATGGGTTGTTTGGTCTGGCCATCTTTGTCAAAGCCCTGAACTTTGGCACGTGTGTACTGAGCGCGGGACTAACCTTAGGATTATTGTCTTTGCCTGTCATTATCGCCGCATCCGAAGAGGCCCTTCGAAATGTTCCGTCGAGTTATCGCGATGGCGCTTTTGCGTTGGGTCTAACCCAATGGCAAGTGCTTCGCAAGAATGTGATCCCCGTCGCTATTCCGGGTATTTTGACGGGTGTTATCTTGGGTATTTCTCGCGCCATGGGCGAGACAGCACCGATCCTTTTTACGGGCGTCGCGTTTTTCCTACCCGAAACGAGCCTATCCCTTAGCAGCCAATTTATGGCGCTCCCCTATCATCTCTATATTATGTCGACACAACACCATGATATTGACGGAGTTCGCGGCATTGCCTACTCTACAGCAGCCGTTCTCATTATACTCAGCCTTGGGTTGAATATCATCGCCTCTCTTATTCGCTACACTTACCAGAAAGGACAACAAACATGACCAACCCTATCTTGATGGAATCGAGGGACTTTAGTTTGGCCTACGGCAAAAAATGGGCCATTCAACATATTACCCTCCCTATCTATCAAAATCTCATTACGGCGATCATCGGGCCATCGGGATGCGGAAAGTCGACCTATATTCGTGCCTTTAATCGCATGAATGAACTGCTTGCCAAAACCAATCACGAGGGTCAGATCACCCTCAAAGGCAAGGATATTTATGCAGCTGACATTGACCTTGTATCACTTCGAACACAAGTGGGCATGGTTTTCCAAAAACCAAATCCATTCCCCAAATCGATCGCGGAAAATATTAAATTCGGGCCGAAGATCCATGGCGAAAAAAGCAAGTCAGCGCTTACTGATCTCGTCGAACATTATCTTAAAAAAGTCGCATTGTGGGAAGAAGTTAAGGACAAGCTTGATCAAAGCGCCTTCTCTTTATCGGGGGGACAACAACAACGCCTGTGTATCGCCAGAGCCTTATCGGTAAAGCCCGATGTGCTTTTGATGGACGAGCCTTGTTCCGCCCTTGACCCTATCGCAACCCTTAAAATTGAGGATTTGATGCGCGAACTAGAAAAAGAGATCACGATCATTATCGTAACCCATAATATGCAACAAGCCGCGCGTATTTCTGATTACACGGCCTTCTTTAACACCGATGAAAGTCGTATAGGCGAACTCATCGAATTTGGTATTACGAAAAATATTTTCACAAACCCCAAGCATAAGCAAACAACCGACTACATTACTGGTCGGTTCGGATAGAAAGGAGCATACAATGACACGCGATAATTTTCATGCCAAATTAGATGAAGCAGAGGCCATGGTTCAAGAGATGGGGGCGATTATTTATGATCTCATGACCCAGTTGATCACGATCTATAGAACCCATGATCTCTCTGCCGAACTCGTTGATACCCTCCTTCAAGAAGAGGCCAAGTTAGACCATCTTGAGTATTCGATCGAAAAATTAAGCATGGAGCAGCTCGCGCTTCAACAACCCATGGCGGTTGATCTGCGTACCATTATTTGCCTCCTCAAAATGAGTATGGATCTAGAGCGTATTGGCGACCATATTCGAAAGATCATCCGAAAGACCCGAAAGGTCATCACCTTGAAACAGTTTACCCATTTTGTCCCGCTTACCGAAATGACACTTCTTTTACGGCAAATGATCGATCAAATTCTGGTGGCTTTAAAGGAGCGCAATATTCGCTTGGTTAAGTCAACCCTCGCTATCGACGAGCAGATCAACGACCTTCAACGAAGTCTCTTTCAACGCTATATTGAGGACATGAAAACCGACCCCAATGAAGAGACCATCAGTTCAGGTATTTATCTTTTATTCATCACGCGCTTTCTGGAGCGCATTGGTGACCATGTCGAAAATATCGGTGAACGGGTTAATTATTTGGTCACAGGTGATATTCGCAAACTAAAACATCCCCATTATGACAATTTTTCACTCGAAGAAAAAGTCGATATGGATTGAAGGGGCTCAGTTTTGTGATTGCTGAGCGGAGCGGTTTCTGCTATGATACCGCTTGTTTTCTGAATATGATGGAAGAGGTGTAGTCCGTGGCAAATATTAAATCCGCCATTAAAAGAATCAAAAAGTCCCAAACAGCCCATGATCGGAATGTGGGTCAAAAATCAAAAATGAAGACCCTTATCAAGAAAGTCCACGTTACCCTGACGGAAGATGTAACCTTAGCCCCTTCTGCACTTTCCATTGCTTACAAGGCTATCGACACGGTTGAGCAAAAAGGCGTCATCCATGCCAACAAAGCAGCGCGTCTAAAAAGCCGTTTAGCCAAAAAGATCAATAAAGCCGCTGTTACGGTTGTGGCTCCTGTTAAAGAAAAGAAAGTGGTCGTAAAAAAGGCGACCGCTGTTAAAAAGACGACCGCAAAGAAAAAAGCCTAGATCTTACCCCATTTATGTTTTTAAAAAAAGCGAGGTTAACCCCTCGCTTTTTTATTAATATACTGTAACCATCGCCACGAGATCTTTTCTCATTCGTGAACGAAAAGCGAGCGGCTCGAGGACTTCGACTTGGGGGCCGAAAGAGAGCAACCAATGATAGAGACTATCGGGATCCTGTGTCAACCACTCAACCATGAGTTCATTCTTAAGGCCAAACGCCATACTGACCGTTTTCCCTTCTAATCGCTCCGCAACCTGCTGTGCGATCTTAGAAACAAACCGAGCACGAACTTTGATCCCTTCGGGTGTTAAAGGCAACGGGGATACCCACAAAGACGTAGCTGGAGTGGAGAGGGCATCGATCAAAGGAATAGAAGATTCTTTAAGTTGACGAACCTTGTGAATACGTCGGATCTGCAGAAATCGAGGATTTTGGCTTTCATCCGCAGTAAAAACAAGATACCAAACACCATTCATAAAGGTCAGTTTATGTGGACTACCGAATAACACACTCACTTTGTCGGTACTCTCTTTATAATCGATCTTAGCCTTTTTCCCGCCCGACAAAATGCCTGCCAAATGACTAAATACACGAACCTCGCGCTGGTTAACATGTAAAGATTCATACATGTCAATCGATACCGACATCGGGTCTTTTCCCTTTAACTCGACAAAATCAGGCAATACTTGCCTTAGCTTAAGGAATACACTTTCGAGATCCGTATAAAAAGGAGTATGACGATAGGCTTCTAATAACGGACGCACCATCAGCAAAGCGACCCACTCGCCCTCGGTCAAAGGAACATTATCGAGGGAATAATGAGGGTCGGTGTAATAATAGCCGTTTTTATGTTTGGAGTATTTAATGGGTGCCTGATACGTCTCTTTTAAGGCGTCTATATCACGAAGCACCGTCCGTTCCGACGCATTCAAATGGCGCATTAAGTCCTGACAATTGGGGAAAGCACCCGACCGAATGAGTTGGTCAGCTTGAACCAGTCGTAAATGTGTTTTTGCGCTCATAATCGAACTTCGACCCCCATGACCTTATCAACATCTTCCCAAAAAACCGAAAATTCGAGACATTTTTCATACGGAAGCGATAATTGAACCCTACGTGAATAGTCGTAGTCCTCTCCAACGCGTCGTCGCCATTTCGTTTCAAGATCAAACGGCCCTATCCCAAGCTTCAAGTCCACACCCATTTTATCATAAGGATCAACCTGATATTGATCATAAAGAAATGGAGATTCCCCCGAATAGGCATAAAGGTGTTCATAATCCGTCATGAACGTCCATCCCTCGAACGGAAGGGTCAAGGTCCAGTCTTGAGCTAGTCGTTGATGGTGGAATGAGGAACCATAATAATTAGAGACCCAGTTCAGTTGTTGACTAAGAATGCCCCACCCTAACGGATAAGCACTTAGCCAGGAGGCCGTCCACGCTGTTTTCTGATCTTCAGTTAACTGGTTTTCTTGAACCTTTGATTGTTCCACACCGAAATTAATATTATCCTGGTCAGTGATACCCAAAACGGTTTCAAGCGCGATCCGAGGCTTCTGACTCACGAATTGATTACTGATCAGCTCGTTCTCGTGCCATGCCACCGTTAAATAAGCATTGCTTTGGCGAATCGTCACAATACCTGAGTTAAACAGATACCCCAAGGCATCCTGCTCCCTATGGAAATCATTAAAGAGAGCGGTTCGATAAATGATATGCCCCTGCCATTGTGTCGGCGAATAATAGGCCGCAAACGATGCATGCGACTGGCCTTCTTGGAATAGGGTAAAGTGTTCTACCCCCACTTGCATACCAAGGGATTCGACATAAGCAATACGGACAGCCCCATGATTGGACTCATTGATATAATAGGGAACATCTTCTTTAACATACCCACCCTCTTTGGGGCTAGAACCAAATTCAGGGATCAAATGATTCTGAGCAAACAGGTCTTGACGTCTATCTCCCACAAAATAAGCAGGAAAATATAACAACGGAACACCCTTAACATTTAAGATAGAGTTAAACGCGACTAAAAAACCCCATTGAGGGTAAAGCACCACTTCATCACTATTTAATAATATAACTGGGGGCGTCCCTTTACAGGAGGTGATGTGAACTTTATTCATTCTAATGCAACTGCTTCCCGCTCGAACATTGCGACCACTCACTTTGTATTTCTGAAAACTCATGACCAGTTCATCGGCCGTTAATACGGATGCCTTATTGTCGATCTCAAGGCAGTATCCTTTGATGGTTTGGGATTTGTTCTTAATCTTAAAGGATTCAGAAATATAGATGCTCTGATTTTCAATATCCATCTGAGAGATCGGAGCAGAAAAAACATAGCCATTTGTCCCCAGAAGGACATCACCAGAAAGGATCAAAACATTCGTGGAGATATCCAGGTCAAACGAATTAGAGGTCACCTCATAGGATGCCCAAGATATCGACAAGGCCAATAGGAGGACAAATATTCTAAGCATCGAGCTTGTTCTCTTTGGGAACAAACTTTGTAAACTCCTTAAGGAAAAGCACTTCTGCCATACCCGTAGGCCCATTTCGATGTTTAGCGATGATCAATTCGGTTAGACTGGTGGGCACATTCTGCATCTCGTAATAATCCTCGCGATGAACGAAAATAACGAGATCAGCGGTTTGCTCGATCTCACCTGATTCACGAAGGTCGCTCAGTTTAGGTTTTTTCTCAGTACGCTGCTCAACAGCACGACTTAATTGAGATAAGGCTATAAGCGGAACGTTCAACTCACGAGAAATGGACTTCAATAGCCGACTGATCTCGGATATTTCTTGGTTGCGATTCCCTTCTTTTGATCGAGAACCGGTCATCAGCTGCAAATAATCGATGATGATAATATCCAGCCCTTTGTCCATTTTGATCCGACGGGCTTTGGCTCGAAGTTCCATGGCAGAAATAGAGGGGGTGTCGTCAATATAAATATTAGCTTCATCAAGGCGTCCAAGAGAACGGGTAATACGTTTGAGGTCCTGATCCTTTAAATTGCCGGTTCGTATTCGATTTGAATTAACCTCTGAGTCGGCACAAAGAAGACGTTGGACCAAGGACTCTTTTGACATTTCTAAGCTAAAAATAGCAACGGTCTTTTTTTGACGAATAGCTATATCCGCTGCGAAATTCAAGCATAAGGCCGTTTTTCCCATACTCGGTCTTGCCGCTACGATGATAAGGTCTGAAGGCTGGAACCCCGATGTAAATCGATCTAAATCAACATAACCGGAAGAGATCCCAAGCAAACCACTTTCGGAATCGGACATTCGTTCAATATCAGCCATAACATCTTCAAGGATATTTTTAATATGAGTAAACCCTTTTTGATGACGACTTCCCGTTATCTCAAATAGTTTTCGTTCGGCTTGATCGAGGATCTGTTCTGTTTCTTGAGTCTCACTGAAGGCGCTTTCAACGATCTCTGAACCCGCTGAAATGAGTTTACGAAGCAAAGCTTTTTCTTCAACAATTTTGGCATAGTACTCGATATTTGCAGAGGTACTTACAGAATCAGCAAGGTCGGCTAAATAAGAGGCGCCCCCTACTCGTTCGAGTTCGGACTTTGTTCTTAATTTTTCAGTTAACGTAACAAGATCTATCGGTTCACCACGCTCCGCTAACTCAAGCATAGACACGAATACAAGACGATGAGCATCTTTGTAGTAATATTCGGGTTGAAGGACGGACACCACCCGATGCATTGCATCGGCATCGATCAAAATAGCGCCTAGAACAGATTGCTCTGCTTCAATATTTTGCGGGGGTATCTTTCGATCAAGTTCTGCCATAACGCGTATTATACCACTGGGTAGCGCTGCCCCAACAGGGTGTTAATTTCAATCGGCATTGCCGCGTCTTTGTAATGCTCGGCTAAGGTTTGAATAACGGTTTGCTTGGCTAGTTCATGTGTATTACACTCTAGACTGAGATGAGCCAAAAATACGCGCTTTGTCAGCTCGGGATCGATCAATTCCTTTAAATACTCTGCGGTTTGTTTATTGCTTAGATGTCCGCGATCTCCCATGATCCGTTTTTTAAGCATCCACGCCCGACTCGATGACATCTGTAACGCCTCATCATAATTACTCTCAATAACGTAGGCATCACTGGCTTTAATAAGCTTTTTTACCCCCTCTGTAAGATGCCCACAATCAGTCATGAACGAAAGCTTTTGCCCTTTCCATTCAAAGACAAACCCAATATGGTCGCCGGTATCATCATCCATTTTATCGCTCCACCCCTCATGAGGTAAGCGAAAATAGCGAATGATAAGGTCATTGAGTTGGTGTACAGGATCTGAGATCAGCTCGACTCGATCTAGATCGAAAGACCATGTTGAAAATTTCCGTCGCAAGACCTCTAATGTTTTTCGTCGTGTAAATACAGGGATATTGGTTTGACGCATAAATTGTTCTAGCCCTGACATGTGATCGGTGTGAGCATGGGTAATGTAAAGTCGATCTATGGTCGCTAAGCTAATAGAATGGGTCTCTAATTCTTTTCTGAACCGTTTAAAGGAGATCCCCATATCAACAACGACACGCGTTTGAGGGGTTTCGATCAAGGTGACATTGCCCCTGCTACTACTGGCCAAAGGGATAAACCCAAAGCTCATTTTGGCTCTAAGGTAAATCGCTGTGTCACTGAAACGGATTCGCCGGGTTTAAGTTTAACCCGAGACCAGCCGATCTCAGCTTCTTGATAATGTTTGCAGTGATAAAACTCAACGTTCCCACCATGAGGGTAATTCGCTGATTTGGGTTGTCGATCAAACTGTTTGATAAGCTTCACGCCATCAGGATAATGTATCGTTGTTTGCCCGACAGGGTCATACCATCCCACTTTATAATCAGGGGCATAGTCCGGTGAGGATAAAACAATCACGTTCTTGCCTGATAGACAGTTCTTCTGTCTTAACGTCGCTAGATCTGTATTGGGTGGATATTCAAAAACATGAACGTCGCTATTGCAGGCTGTCGATACCGTCACCCCCTCAACCGGAAGCTGGGTTACATTCCACAATCCCCAATCACAGGGTTCACTAATGGCTCGAAGCGTATTCACCACACGAACCGTATTGGCTCCCTCAAAATCGATATGACGCTGGAGTTGAACCCCACGAAAGAGTCCTGACAATAACAAAACCCCCTCATCATCAGGCAATATATCCCACATATCGGTTTCCCACTCAGAGGGGGGTGGCCAACCCCAGGTTGATTGGGGGGCAACCCATAAAACATCGCCTCCCCAATTTTTCCAGCCCGTTGACGTCTCAACATTCGGAGCATGGTAAAACCGATCCTCTCCACCACAAAATGACAAGGAAAATATCCGTCCCCCTTTTTCGGGACACACCCCCACTTGAATAGTATCATTATGGAGAATTTCCATTAGGACTTTTTGCCATATAGATAAAATGTCATCGATGAAAGGAGAATGACCACAACGATTATCCATGGCCAAAGAAGACCATGGCTTGCCGAGTGAAGTCCATTTTTCTTTTGAAATTGTTTAAACCGATCGATCTCAAAGGGAATAAGAGAATTAATTGTGTATTTTTCTGATCGATCTTTATCGGTCATGATTATTTGTACGGTATTCCCAATAGTTGGAGA
>CAIUCY010000168.1 GCA_903897765.1 uncultured Candidatus Marinamargulisbacteria bacterium
CTTTAATTTTGTTCTCCATGGTTTCGACTTGAATAAGGTGCTCTGTTTCAAGGGCTTGCATTTTTTGTTTTGATTCGGTTTCTTTTTCAAGGAAGTCTTGACGGAATTGATTGTTAATGGCCGCTATTTCTTCCGTATGACGCCGAATTAGATCGGATTTCTCTGTGTGGAATTCCCGTTCATAGGCTTCAAGTTGATGGGCTTGCTCAGAACGCTGCTCAATCACCTGTTGTCGAAGCTCGATCCTAAGTTTGTTTGATTGTTGGTAGATCGTTTCAAGTTTTTGATCCAATTGATTTTTAAGTTGCTGGCTATGTTCTTTATAAAGCGATTTCTGCTTTTCGAGTGACAAGGTTAACTTGCGAACATGGTTAGTATAATCGGCGAGAGCCTTTTCCTTTTGTTGGGTCAAATAATCAGTGATGGGTTCAGCCGGTGGCAACGATTCGGGTGTATTTTGAAAACGAGGCGGCTGTATTTCGATAGGTGCAGGCACTGGCTCGTTAATGAGAAATGAAAACTCCTCAGGATTGGGAGCTTCAAGGTTGAATTTAACAGCAATGTCAGGATTGGTTACCTCAACTTTATCGGAAAAATTTGTCTTGATAAACGTTTCATAGTCCATCATAAGCGTCGCCTCTCCTTTCCTAAGGTCAAATTGGTGCCCAGGGGCGGAATCGAACCGTCGACACGAGGATTTTCAGTCCTCTGCTCTACCGACTGAGCTACCTGGGCAAACGATTCCATGGAGCCGACAGTCGGATTTGAACCAACGACCGGCTGATTACAAATCAGCTGCTCTACCAGCTGAGCTATGTCGGCTTCAGCGGTAAAAGAGATTATAAACGGCGGGACTTAAGGTTGGCAAGAACTGACATCTGATTGACCAGAAAAGGCGAATACATGAAAAAGGGGATTTTTGTCGATACTAATGATGTACGAGTCATACTCAGTCCATAATAAAGGGGGGGGATGCCGATCAGAGTAGGGTTTTGAATTCGTTGATTTTTGAAATACGAACAATTAAAAGGGGGAATTTATATGGCTTTAGATTATGGTTTCGCAGGTGAGGTTAGTCGTAACAATGCCATGAATGCGGTTGCGGATACAATGAATCAAAATCAATCTGAAATTTTGGCTGTATCTCTTGAGATGGGGGGCAAGAAGTCAATTACGGTTGACGGGAAATTCTATGCGATGGAGCAAGCAAATTCAGCTGATCTTAATGCTCTGAAGCTAAAGTTCAACCCAGACGGATCAATCGTGTCGGGGAGTGAAGGGGTTAAAAACGATATCATGACCTTGTTGGGGATCGATGCCAATTCTATAACAGGTGGGGCCGCAGGACTAACAGTCACGTTAAAAAATGATACGACAACCACACCCGCCACAGTAACCATGACCTTGGATTTTATTGATAAGAATACAAATAATCCAATGAGTATGGGTATCAAATTGGATCCGAATGGCAAAGTATTAGAGTTCGCTCCCCTAAAAGAAGGGGCGAGTTCAGCGACCGACTTTAAAAAAGTAGATGATCAAGGCGGTTTACTGAAATCGTGGGGGATCACGGACGCTACAGATCTTCAACCTGGCGACCTGTTCTTGATCCAACAGAAGCTTCAGATCATAAAAGATCTTATTAGTGCCGTTCAAACAACGGGCAAAACACAGGGTGATGTTATGCGTGAAGTTACGCAGAAATTCGCTCAGGGCTAGACTTAGGGTCGTTTATTGCAAGTGGGTTCAAGAGGCAGGGGAAACCCTGCCTCTTTTGTTGTTGGGCGCAGCATGCGATAATGTAAAACGCAATGCAGACTGATTCCCATCTACTCGATCATCTTAATCCTAAGCAACGCGAAGCAGTCGAATATGTCGATGGCCCGTTGCTTATCCTTGCAGGAGCGGGGTCTGGCAAGACCCGTGTGCTGACCCACAAGATCGCATGGTTGGTGAGTCAGTATCAGGTTCCCCTTTATAAGATATTAGCGGTGACGTTTACCAATAAAGCAGCCAAGGAAATGGTCGAACGGGTGGAGAAGCTCGTCGGGGTTTCGGTTCCTCCTCGAGATCAATGGGTGCTGACGTTCCATAGTTTTTGCAATAAGATCCTTCAACGCCACGCTGAATTACTCGGCTATCAGAAGGCCTTTGTCATCTATGATTCGGGTGATCAATTGTCCGTGGTCAAACGGATACTCAATGACATGGACATCGATCCCAAGGTGGCTAAACCCTCGTCGGTTCAATATGCGATCAGTGACGCCAAGAATAAATTGCTCACGCCTCACAAAATGAGCGTTGACAGCACATTCCAAGAGATCGTTCGCAATGTCTATGCCGAATATCAAGATCAACTTCGACGAAACAACGCGATGGATTTTGATGATCTGATGATCAATGCTCTAGCGCTATTAAGCTACCATCCCGACATTTTAGAGAAATACCAAAACCAGTTCGACTATGTCCTTATCGATGAGTATCAAGATATTAATCTCCCCCAATATATGATCGCCGAGAAATTAAGCGAAAAACATAAGCGTCTTTTTGTAGTAGGCGACGGCGATCAAAACATCTACTCTTGGCGTGGGGCGAATATGCAAAATATTCTCAATTTTGAAAAAGACTTTCCTCGGGCAAAAGTGATCCTACTCGAGCAAAACTATCGGTCAACAACGACCATCCTTGAGATCGCTAATGCGGTCATCCGTCACAATAAAATGAGAACGGACAAGAACTTATGGACAGCGAATGGCGAGGGTGAGAAGGTCACGATGTTCGTTGCCTCGAACGAATATAATGAAGCGGAATATATCGGAAAAAGTATTCTGGCTAAAATCGAATCGGGTACAGACGCTAATGAGATCGCGGTGCTATATCGAACCAATGCGATGAGCCGCGTCCTCGAAGAAATGATGTTGCAATATAATATTCCTTATCGCGTTTATGGAGGCTTTCGTTTTTATGAGCGTAAAGAAATAAAAGATATTCTGGCTTATCTTCGTTTGGTGTTCAGCGATCAGGATGATGTCGCCCTTCAGCGTGTCATCAATGTCCCAACCAGAAAGATCGGCAAGTTAACCGTTGAACGGATCATCTTAACTTCGCAACAGACGAAGGATCCGTTGATGATCATCGCCCGTGGCGAAGCGCCAAAGAATCCCTCTATTCAAGGTTTTATTCAGCTTATTGATGGACTTCGTGCCGATTACGTGACGAATAATTGGTCGCTGGGTGAGTTGATCGATCAGATTGTCAGTCGTTCAGGGTATAAGAAATGGTTGAAACAAGAAGATTCACAAGAGGCCATTACGCGTCTTGAGAATATTCAAGAGTTGATCACCTCCACCCAGGATGGGGATTACAATCTCGAAGAATTCCTCAGTATGACGGCTTTGATGACCCAGCAAGATGAGCCGTCGGCATTAGAACATACGGTGACCTTAATGACGCTTCACTCAGCCAAAGGGTTGGAGTACGACGTGGTTTTCTTAGCTGGCATGGAAGAGAACATGTTGCCTCATCAACAATCGGTTGATTCCCCCGAGCAGATCGAAGAAGAACGTCGTCTCTGCTATGTGGGGATCACGCGGGCTCGTCATGAGTTGACGATCTCCGCTGCTAGTCATCGCAACACATATTACGAGGGTTCACGGGCACAAGATATGTCTCGTTTCTTTTTTGAAATGCCAGCGGAACGGATCAAAGTCGAGGTGAGTCATAAGGCAGGTGGGTTTAATCATATGGTCACCGTGCTTCGGGATGAAGGCGTTTATGGGATCGGCCAAGCAACGGCTCCGGCTGTTACGGGTTGGCGAGCCCAATCGTCACCTCGAACCATTATGACTGAAGCCTCGAATGTTTTTGATTCCGACTTTAGTGTTGGGGATCTCGTTCGTTCCCCTGTTTTTGGTGATGGGGTCGTGGTACAAACGATCGGACATGGCGTGGGGATATCCTTACAAATTAAATTTGGTTCTACCACCAAGCTTATTCTGCCAAAATATGGAAAACTCGAAAAGGTAAAAGCCTCTTAGGAGTCAACGATGCAAGTCTCTGAAATTTTCTCCTCGATACAGGGAGAAGGTCAGTATGTGGGGTATCGGCAAATTTTCTTGCGATTAGCGGGTTGTAATTTATCCTGTGATTACTGTGATGAGCAGACCGACGGACAATTGATGTCGATTCCTGAAGTGATGGTTCAGATCAATGCGCTGAGCGCCCTTTATCATCATTCTATTTCGATAACGGGGGGCGAACCGCTTCTTCAAGTTAACGAGTTGCTTCACCTGATCCCCGAATTATCCTTGCCCGTCTATTTAGAGACAAATGCCACATTGCCGGCCCATCTTCGAGAGATCATGGACACAGTCGATATATTCTCTTTGGACTATAAACCAGGATACGAGGCGGAATTTCAAGCTTGCCTTGAGCTTGTTCGCGATCAAGATACGCAAGTGAAGTTTATTCTGATGCATAATCAGCCGATCACCCTTGTCAAGCAAGCGGCCGAAACCGTCAGGTTGGTCAATAAAGACATTCCTTTCATTATCCAACCGGTGACCCCCCATCGCACCATTAAACATATGCCAAATACAGATGAAATATTGGCTGCATATAACGTAGTGAAGAGTAAACTTAATGATGTACGAGTTATTCCCCAAACGCATAAAATGATGCATATAAGATAAGAAAATTGAAATGATAGCCAAGCGTCCAAGCAAATCTCCCCTAACCCCTCTTTCAAAAAGAGGAAGGGCAGGATTTTTTGCCGTTATGATACTAGTCTGCTCCCTAGCCTTCTCGGGATACCAACCCTCGGGGTTGCTAAACAATATTTCGACGACTCAGCGAGTTGTTTTTTTGACGTTCGATGATGGACCCAAGATAGGCGTGACGGAGCCTATTTTGAAAATACTTGCCAGCGAAAATGTTAAGGCTACGTTTTTCATGGTAGGTGATAACATGGCTAAGTATCCTGATCTAGTTGAAATGACTTACGCACAAGGCCATGATGTGGGTAATCATACCTATGATCATATTCGCCTAGACAATCTAGCTGGGGACGACCTTGATTATCAACTTCAAGAAACGAATCGGGTGATCGTCGATATTCTTGGAAAGACGCCCCGACTTTTTCGTCCTCCGGGGGGACGCTTTAATCATATGATCCTTGAAACCCTCGCTAAGTACGGACTTATCCCTATAGGGTGGGCCATCAATACCAGTGATTATATTGAGGGGACAAATGTGCATCTATCAGCGGCGGCTATACAAATGAAAGTCAATGAAGTTATGGGAGCCGTCAGGGAAAATCTCCATCCAGGGGCCATCATTCTGATGCATAACGGGAATGAGATCGGCATACAGGCGCTACCGCTTGTTATTCAATACGTTCGCTCACAGGGTTATCAATTCAGAAAGCTATCGGACGTTTTATAACCCAGTCCTGATCCATTTTATTGTATTGCATAATGTAAAATATCGGCGTAAAATTACATCGATATGTACAAGAGAATTTACTCCATCGAGCACGATCAGTCATTCTTTTTGTTCGGCCCAAGAGGGAGCGGGAAAAGTACATGGTTGAGACAGTATTACAAGGACGCAACGTTCTTTAATTTTCTAGATGAAGCTTTATACCAAGACTTGTTAGCCACACCAAAGCGATTTGCGGATGAACTTCGTGCATTACCAGACGGTTCTTGGGTTGTATTAGATGAAGTTCAGAAGGTGCCGCATCTTTTGAATTATGTCCATTTATTTATTGAAGAAAAAAAACTGAGATTTGTTTTATCGGGGTCTTCGGCAAGAAAACTGAAGCGAGATGGGGTGAACTTGCTCGCAGGAAGAGCGTTGATGAAACATATGTATCCCTTTGTTCCAGAGGAATTAGGGCAAGATTTTAACTTAGAGAAAACACTCCAGTATGGGGCACTTCCTATCGTTGTTGCCTCCAGTAGACCGCGAGAGACCCTAGAGGCCTATGTCATGACCTATCTTAGAGAAGAAATTAAAGCTGAGGCGTTGGTTCGAAATCTGCCTGCCTTTTCTCGATTTTTGCCGGTTGCTGCTTTGTTTCATGGGCAGGTGCTGAATGTAAGTTCGTTGGCCCGAGACGCTCAGGTGGTTCGTAATACGGTCGAAGGGTATCTTGAGATACTAAACGATACGTTGCTTGCAACCAAACTTGAGCCATTTGTATCACATTTGAGAGTTCGAGAAAAAAAACATCCCAAATTGTATTGGGTTGATCCCGGTTTGGTGCGTGCGATCAAAAAACGCTGGTATGAGATTAGCCCAGAGGAACGCGGACCGTTGCTTGAAGGTTATGTGTTTTCGATATTAAGAGCCTATAATCAAGCCTCGCCACTCTATGATGATATCTACTATTGGTCGCCTCTTGAAGCAAATAAGACCGAGGTTGATTTCTTGATAAAACGAGGAGATGAGTATTGGGCGATCGAAGTGAAGGCTCAGGCGCGACTTCGGAACGAAGAGCTTGTGGGGTTAAGAGCGATATCCGGACTTATAGGGCTTCGGAAACGAATCTTTGTATATCTCGGCGACAAAGAATTGCTGACCGAGGATAATATTCATATTTGGCCATTCACGAAATTTCAGGAACAGTTAGCCTCCGGACAATTGATCGTATAGTGGGGCTATAACTCGATCGATTTGAAGTCAGCGAACTGTTCAAAGATGGTATTGAGTGTTTTAAGGGCGCTCAGGCGATTGGCCTTAACGGCAGGGTCATTCGCCATGACCATGACTTCTTCAAAATAAGTTGATAGCTCATCTGCAACCGTTCCCAAGGATCGGATAAGTTTGGCGTCCCAGTTAGCTCGAACGGCTGATTCAAGGACTTGCGTGGTCTCCCACAGGGTCGCTTCGATCGGATACTCAAAAAGTTTAGCATTGATCGATTCGATCGACGTTACGGCTTTGGTAATATTGGCGACACGAACAGCTGCTTCGACAATTTTACTAAAAAGTGGTGTGTCGAGCTGAAGGAGTTTAATGGTTGCGAGTCGTTTCATTAAGCGGGGCAAGTCTAGGGTCAGAACGGCCGAAATAATGTCTTGAGGGATATCCCGATCGCGGAGCAGAGTGGCGAGCCGTTGCAAGAAAAAGTCGTCTAATTTAGACGCAGTCTCATTGGGTATCGTTGTTAAGGGCAAATTGACAAGCGCCTTTTCGATGAGCGCTTTGATCGGGCAGGTTAAGTCTGGGGTTTCGAGAAGGATCTGAATGACCCCATTGGCTTGGCGACGGAGTGCATAGGGGTCAAAAGAGCCACTAGGGATATGTCCGATAGCGAAGTGGCCCACGATGGTATCGATCTTGTCGGAAACGGAGGCTATTTTGGCCAAGAGAGAGTCGGGCAAGTCGTCCCCCGCGAAGGATGGTTGATAATGCTGCGCGATCCCTTTTGCGATGGCGGGTGTTATTCCCCAAAGCAGGGCGTACTGTTCACCTACATAGCCTTGAAGCTCTGTAAACTCAATGACCATATGGGTAGCCAGATCAAATTTTGATAGCGTAACAAGCTCGGTTAGGGCATTGTTTTGTTCAGCTGGCAATGAAGTGATATTGCCAAGGTATAGAGCCAAGGCCAAGTTGCGGGCGACTTTGTCAGAAATGGAGCCCAATTCCTGTTGATAGGTAATGGCTTTGAGCTTGTCGAGAAAGAAAGATGCTTTTTTGCTGATATCATCCTCAAAATAGAACCGTGCATCCGAAAGGCGTGCCCGAACGACCCGTTCATTTCC
>CAIUCY010000169.1 GCA_903897765.1 uncultured Candidatus Marinamargulisbacteria bacterium
ATTGGAATGTTGAAGGCTATGGAGAATTACGACCCCGACTATAATGCCGAGTTTGCGACGTACGCTATGCCCATGATCGTCGGAGAAATTAAACATTATTTTCGTGATTATGCACGCCTGGTGAAATTGCCCCGTCGTTTGCATGAATTGAATTCTCAGATAAAAAAAGTTGTTTTTGAATGGCATCAACGCGAAGGAAAATCCCCCACGATCGCTGAAATAGCGGGGGTTGTCGATGCGTCGGAGGATGAGGTCGTTGAGGCAATGGAAGCGGGCGAAGTGACCCGAGCGCTTAGTTTGGACGCGCCCTCGTTTGTGTCAGAACGAAGTGGTGAAGTGGTCACCAACGGGAAAGCATCCCTCATCGATTCGTTGGGTGTCGATCATGTTGAGAATAAAATGCTCGATCGCGAAGCTATGAAATTTGCGATCGCCAATGTGTTGAATCGACGGGAGCAACGGATCATTTATATGCGCTACTATGACAATTTATCCCAACAAGAGATCGCCCAATACCTAGACCTCAGCCAAATGCATGTTTCGCGACTTCTGACCCATGCGATCAATAAACTCCGAAAGTATATCCTTAAAGAGAATTAAGTCACTTCTACGAGGACCATCGTAATATCATCACCAAGGACAGTTTGTCCGGCATAATCCTTGACCTCGTCGATAACTTTTTGGAAAAAATTCTCACCCGATAGCCATAAGTTGTTGCGAACGATCTCGGTTAATCGTTGAGAGCCGAGCAATTCATCCTGCGCGTTTTTAGCTTCAGATAGTCCATCGGTGTAAAGAAATATTTTGTCGCCTTTTTCGAGTTGTATGGTTTTCTCCTCGTATTCTGGGCTAGCAAACATCCCCAAAAAAACACCCTCTGTTTCAAGGGGAAGTATTGAACCCGACTTTCGAAACAATAGGGGGGGGGTATGACCCGCTTTGGAATATGTGAATGTACTGGTTCGGGCATCGATCTCTCCAGCGAAAGCTGTCACAAAGTTGATCGCGCTTCCTTCGGTATAGTCCAGAAGTCGTTGGTTGGCTTCTTGCATCATGGCGCGGGGGCCGATTTGTTTTGTGAAAAGTTCCTCTAAAGTGCTTTTGGCCAAGATCATGACCAACGCAGAGGCGACCCCATGTCCAGAGACATCACCTATTGCTACGTGCAACAATTCTTCCTTGGTGCTTTGGAGCCGAATAATGCCGGTGCGATCGGAGGCTTGGTCATGGATAAGATGATCGATCTTTTTGCCGAGTATAAAAAAATCGCCCCCTATTTTTTCAGCGGGTTGGCAGAAGCCAGAGAGTTGAACGTTTCGATGTTGAATTCGATTTGAGGTTAAAAGGCCAGATTGGATGCGCCGAGCCATATCCAGGTCACGAGCATTTTTTAGTTCAGTCCGATGCGCGGCTTTCTTGATAGCTTCAGCCGTGTCGAGAAGTTGATTATTTGTTCCCTTTTCTTTTTGCCAGAACCAAGCTAATACACTACATCCTACAATAAGAATGATGACAAGACTGCTCAAAATGATCATGAAAACCCCTCTAGAGCCATCTTATCATGAGAGGATTTGATAATCCTAGACGAATGCGATTTAATGATGAACATGAAACGTGGGTTTATATTGATCGAGATTATGATCGTGCTGCTTCTGGTGATGGTTTTGTTCCCCGCGATCTATGGGTTTGTTTTTCGTGAAGTGAACAAAGAAACCCATCAAATGGTTGATTCGGATGAAGGTCAACAGATCCTATTTGTCCAAAACACACTCGAAAGATTGAAGAGGGAAGCATCGCATATCAGCGTCGAACCAGATCGACTTGTTTTTACATCGAGTCGAGATGTGACCACTGTTTGGCTGAAGAATAAACAGATCGCTCATGACAATGGTGTTCTGCGTTACTTGACCATGACGCCAGTGGAGGTGCGGAGCTTTCTTATAACAGCCGAGTCAAGCGAACGGGTGCGTTTGAGTGTTCAGACGCAGCGAAAACAATATGAGTGGAGTCTTTAAAGGGTCACGTTTCTACTGATTTTTTAGCTCGACTATTTTGTCACTAAAAACAGTGCTCCTTACTCTGGTGACTATGTCAGCAGGTAATACTGTCAGTTGGCCTGCTATGGCATTATGAAACCTTGACTTAACTTCGGATTTATATTATAAATACGAAGTATGGTTCATAGAATATTGAATATGGATAGTTTGAAGGGGGGCGGATCAGCCTTTCTCTTTGGCCCACGCGGTGTGGGCAAAACCTATCTATGCCGAGACTATATTCAACAGTTCCCACTCGTCCATAAAGTTGAGCTTTTAAATTATGAAGTTTATTCTCGTTATCTGCGCCAACCCGATCTATTTCGGAAAGAAATTGAAAATAAGCTCGTCGAGGAGAAACCTTTACTTGTCTTAATTGATGAAGTCCAGAAGCTCCCCTCGTTGCTAGATGAGGTGCATTATTTAATCGAGACATATAAAAACAAAGTAAATTTTATTTTGACGGGCTCGAGTGCTCGAAAGTTGAAAAGGGGGGGGGCGAATTTATTGGCGGGACGAGCTTGGTCGCTGAAACTTCATCCTCTTACGCATCGAGAAGTGAAGATCGATCTTGAGAAAGCGCTCGTGCATGGGACACTACCTGCGATTTATCTTGATGATAAATTTCCCGCTAGAACCTTAAAGGCCTACGTTGAGACGTATTTAAAAGAAGAAATATTTCAAGAGGCTTTGGTTCGTCGGGTTGAAGGGTTTTCTCGTTTCATCGAAATCGCGGGACAGATGAATAGTGAGCCCGTAAATTTTACGAAAATTGCCAGAGGATGTGGCGTGAGCGACCACACCGTTCAAGAGTATTATTCTATATTGCTGGATACCTTGTTGGTATTCCGATTGGATCCTTGGCATCATTCGGTTCGAAAGCAAATCGCACAAGCACCTAAGTTTTATTTCTTCGATTGTGGCGTTCTAAATGCTATACGACGAGAGTTGAATGTTGAGCTGAATGTCCAGTCGTATCGCTATGGGAAATTATTTGAGACCTTTATCGTGCAAGAATTAATTCGCCTCAATGATTACCTTGAAACGGATTATCAGTTCCATTATTGGCGAACAAACACAGGGCTTGAGGTGGATGTCGTTTTATCGCGGGGTGCTAAAGAACCGGTGATTGCTATTGAAATAAAATCAAATCATTCGCCTATGGAACAGGATTTGTCCGCTTTGAGGTCTTTTAAATCAGAGAATGAAAACGCAATCTTGGTTTGTTTTAGCAACACGCCGGAGGCCTATTCTTTAGGTGATATCATGATTTACCCTTGGCAAGAAGGGATCAAATCCGTTTTAGGCTAGCATTCATCTCTCGTACGCGTCTAAAAATTTTGACTTGTTGGGATCGAGGGAAGGTTGAAGGGTTCAGCGCAAAGGCTGACGAGCGGCACATGATCCACGGTTCGTTGTTATAAAGCGGCGTACCCGGAGGGGGATAGAATACAGACGGAGCAACAAGGACATCATATTCGTAGAGAAAGGTTAGTGTTTCTTCAATGTCGGTGGCGGTTTGATCCGGAAGACCCAGAATAAAATACACGGTGACATCAAAGCCGATCGATTTTGCCTCCGTCACAACTCGATCAAAGATCGTATTGTTGGTGCCTCGATGGAGCCGTTCTTGCTCAGACTCTTGGGCGGTTACAAGGGAGAGATTCAGATTCCGAAACCCTGCTTGCCACATGAGTTTTAGTAGGGGCTGATCGAGGGTTTCGAGAGCGAGGCCATTCATAGCATACAGTCGAATGTCCTTAAACTTTGCGATGATGGCTGTCAGTAAAGCCACAAACCACGCTCGATTGAGGCTTAAATTGTCATCTTCAAAATCAAACACACGTACATTATGTGTGTCATACAGTGTTCTCATTTCTGCCATAATACTCTCGATAGTACGCCAACGCATCGATCGACCATACATCGTTGAAACCGTACAAAACGTACAGGCTTTAACGCAGCCTCTGCTTGCCACAAGGGCGGACATGTTCTGGCGATGCATCTGATAAAGAGTGGGGGTTATCAGGTGATGATCCGGGATGAAAATCTCAAAAGAAAAGGACGAGTCTTTTCCCCCCAACATATTTAACAGGGCAGCTTCACCTTCACCCGAGATAATATCGACAAAGGGTAGACCCTGCTTGATCGCTTTGCCAAAAACGGTTGCATGATAACCGCCAAGGACGATCTTGGTCGAAGGGAAGGCTTTGTTTATTTTATGGCACAAGGTTTCAACGGTATCGAAATAAGTAGTGAAATTGGCCGAGATCCCGATGATTGCAGGATCGAATGCTTTGATTCGTTGGAGAATAGCCTCATCGGATAACCCAAAACGATAATAGTGTCCAAAAAGTTTGGACGGACCGCGTTCGTTCGGGTCGTAGTAGGCTTTCAAATAGTCGAAGGCTTTGGGGTAAGCCAATGTTCGCCGTGTGAGGGGATTCAAACAGTCAAGTATAGAGACCTCGATGCCCGCTGCCTCAAGTGCCGAAGCCAGATAGATCAAGTTGAGCGGGTACGTCCGAATAGGCGTAATATAAAAATCCTCAATAGGGGGTTGAATGAGAAGGACACGCATAGGAGTATTTTAGGTGGGATTTTAGAGGATGTCGAATAGTTGGCAATAGATCCTGTGCAATGGTCTGCGTTTGCGTACGATAAATTAATAGTAAGGAGGTACTTGAGATTAAAGTCTCTTTGAATATTAATGATGGTAAATATGCTTAAAATGAAACTAGTTGCATTGAGTCATCCAAGGAATGGCTCTTTATATATACAGAATAGGATCAAAACAATGCCTTTTTCAGGAATACCACAAGGGACGTTGTGCCTTTCTGAAGAACATATGATCCTCCTCTTGCCATTATTGAAATTTGCCATCGATTCGGTTAGTGGCTTGTTCTTCATTGATAGGGGTGCATACCCACAAAAGCATGCCTTGGAACAACTATGTGGTGTCTTGAAACTTGATAATATTTCGACCTATTCATATAAAGTCGGACAAGGAACGACATTGAGTTTATCTCCAGAGAATGAATTATCACAAACGATTCGACATTTTATTGTACAAACAAAAAAAATCATGTCCGAAGGTGAAATTAGCAAAATAGATGCGTTATGTTTGCTTATCGAACAACAAAGGATCCCATTCCTAGAGGATATTATGAAGGTGGTCGCTGAATCAAAACTTGAAGACATTAACACAATATTTGGAAGGATAATTCATTCACAAAGAAATAAAGAAAAGTTTGCAGTCTCGATCCAACCCTATACATTTTGTATAAAAAGATCTGCCTTTAGCGATAGACTATATCAGCATTTAAGGGAGTTTTTTCCATCGATGGAATTAAATACTGAGAATCTATCTGAATTTAGCAACTGTTTCCATCAATTCATTCGTGATTATGTTACTCAACAAGCTAATAGTTTTGAATTTCAAAATAGGGATGAAATTCGAGAATTGATCCAGACATTGGGGGTCGATTTAGGAAATATTGTTTATGTTGATGAGAATATCGGTACAGGGAATACCTATGCCAAGGCACTGTTGTTTCATAAACTCATGAGTACAGGTGACTTTTGGTATATGACAGTCACGGGGAATAAGATAGGAAAAGTTCCATCAAACTATATTGTTTTGAGTAAGGAAATTAACGTTGCTGAAGATGTGCCTGAAATGTTTGATTGCTATTATGAGGGCTTTCAGCGGATAACGTATAAAGAAGCCTTGGCTCATCGTCTTTCTCTTTCCGGATTATGGCATTCTGAACAGTCCTATAATCTGTTGTGCGAACAACTCGATCGTTTGCCTCAGGAAAAATTGCGGCCTATCTTTCAGACGGTTGACAGGCACTTAACCCTCCGAAAAATGCAGTTTTCGGATTTGATTGCTCGGGAAATAATCCTCTATTGTATTAATCCCACACCCATAAATTCTTTAATGATCCTCTCTATTGGGCACAATTACCTGCTAAATTTTCTTAGACCATTCAATGAGGATAAAGCGTTTGCTGAGTTAAGACAATATTACGCTCCTGCCGCTTTGTTTCATGAGGTGAAAATATTTGAGCATCTTCTCAAAGAGCACAAACATTTTCTTGAGAAAATTGAATCGTCTTCAGAAATAATAAGAAACATGCGTCCATCAATTTTAACTTTTTTGAAAGATTCAAATCTTGGTTCCCCAGTATTGAGCCAATCTCAAGGATATGTTGATATTTTAAACGAATTTTATCGTCAGATCGATTCGAAAAGTATTTTGTATGATGGGTTTTGAATAATACTAAGCGAACTAACCCAAGCGCTCTATGCCCAGATAAGCTTGATTGGCTCTTGCATCTGCGAAAGCGTAATTTTGAGGAACGGGTCGAATCGTCGCCACTTTTTCCCCGTCATTGGCTTGTTGGAGAAGGTTTTCCATGGTGGAGTAAGCACTGCGGAGCTCTGGGCTTTGGACGGAGGCTTTTTGATTCGTTTCAATATTAGCGGCTAGTTCGGCGAGGTATTCCATGAAACCAACCTCGAAACCCTCGCGTCCACTACGAGCCTCGTTCAGTTTTGAGGCAGCGTACTCGCTTGGGAATTGTGACTGTCGACCGGACGCCACGGCCTTGACGTATTGCTGATAAAGCCTCTCCATCTGTTGGCCGTAAGCACTGGTTCTATTTTCGCTCCACGCAGGGAAGAGCTTTTGGATCGTGAAGGCGTGAAAACTCTCGTGAGCGATAGTGTGAGCAGTCTGTTCGCCCCTCATATCGGCTCGAACATCATCTTTATCCAGATTAATGTGTCCTGGGTTAGAGGGCTGATACCACCCAAGTTTGCCACCAATGCCATCAGAAGGTATCACGTTGCATCCAATAACAGAACTACGCTGATCCTTCGGAAGCTGATCCAATACCTTCAAGGCTGAAGCTTGATCGGTATTATTTGATGATTTTGGGGCGATGGGAGGTGCAAATAATGGGGAGGTGTTCTGTTCTGGCTCAATCAAAACCCCTTGGGGCATGATAATGATAGTAAAGGGTTGGCCATAGTTGCCATATTTTTCGAGCAGATCGCGTATCAGCGTCAATATCTGTATCGCTTCGATCATTCTGCTTAATTCACGGTTCTGACTGGGGGTGAGATCGTTCGCAGGATTAATGGGTGGATATCCGATTGATGGTCCTATTGCTGGTGGCATAAATTCCCTCCCGTTTTGAACGATTTGTTTTGGAGTACATAAATATATCGTACAAAAAAATGCAATGATTCACTTTTTTTGTGTTTCGCAAAAATTGATGAAATTTTCTGAAAACCTGAACGAAAGATTATTATTGATGGAATTTTTTTAACTAAGATAGAGGTGGTAAAGTGAGATATAAGCTCATTTCAGATAATACTCCGAGAAGACGAGGTCTCGAGCGTTTATTGTTTCGATGGAAACATACAACTGTAGATGAAACGGTACGTCAATGTAAGAATGAGTTTGGTGTTGAGTTTAGTAAGAGATTTATTAAGTCGCTAAAAGGCTTTTCATATGAACTGTTTACTCATGTTGACTTTGTATTGTTTGCAAAAAGAAGCAGAGACCCCATTCATTTTATTTATAGTCTACCGTCCCTATATCCTGATAAAACTCAAGAGTTGAGAATATTTGGAAAGATTGACCGAAAATTTGGCGTTTTTCGTTTATTGGGTAAACCCGATAATCAAGACGAGTCCGATTTATATACTGTTAAGAAAGAAAGAAATTCAGCTCTTTATTTATTTAATCTGATCCGAAGACAGCACAAGAAATGATTTTATTTTAAGACCTATTAAAGAAATATTACGTCGGTTGATTCAACGGAAACCCCAGCTCCTCGCGCTTAGCGAGATAGAGTGCCGCGCATTTTTTGGCCAGATGGCGAATGCGAGCAATATAATGGGTGCGCTCGGTGACGCTAATGGCGCCGCGGGCATCAAGCAGATTGAAGGTATGCGAACACTTTAAACAATAGTCGTAACCGGGTAAAACAAGATCCTTTTCAAGGCAATTTTTAGACTCATTCTCATACAACCCAAAGAGTTGTTGAAGCATGTCGACATTAGCCACCTCAAAATTATAGGTGCTTTGTTCTTTTTCGTTTTGCATATAAATATCACCATAACGTATATCCCCGACCCATTTGACATCAAAGACCGAATCGACGCCTTGAATGAACATGGCGAGTCGTTCTATACCATAGGTGATCTCAACCGAGATCGGGCTGAGGTCAAGGCCGCCACATTGCTGAAAATAGGTGAATTGGGTGACTTCCATTCCATCGAGCCAAACTTCCCAACCCACACCTGCTGCACCCAGTGTAGGGGATTCCCAGTTGTCCTCGACAAAACGTAAGTCATGATCGGCCACTTTAACACCAATAGCCTCAAGGCTCTGGCGATAAAGCTCCTGCACATTAAGCGGAGAGGGCTTTAATATCACCTGAAATTGAAAATAATGCTGGAGTCGATTAGGATTCTCGCCATATCGACCATCGGTAGGTCGTCGAGAGGGTTCAACATAGGCCACATTAAAGGGTTCGGGGCCAAGGACACGGAGGAAGGTTGCGGGGTTCATCGTGCCAGCACCCTTTTCGATATCGTAAGGTTGCTGGATAATGCAGTTTTGCTTAGCCCAGAAGTTTTGCAGCGTGAGAATGATGTCTTGGAAGGTTTGGTCGTTATTCATCATGCCGGCATTATGCCACATTTCCCCAAAAGCCGGCTAGTCCAATAGATATTGCGCATGCTATAATCCGACTCGGTCTGTCAATGGCCTCACTATTTATTACACAATGTAAGGAGTTTTTTATGAAATACGAATTGATCATTATCCTGAAACCAGAAAGCCAAGAGGAGAAGGTCGACGAGGTCGTCAAGCGTTACGAAACCTTCATCACCGAGAATAAAGCGGCTTTCGTGGGTGTCGAAAAATGGGGTCGTCGTCCGCTGATGTCGGCGCTTCGTCGTGCCAATCACCAAGGTGAGGGTTATTATGTCCTCATTAATTTTGATGATGAGAATAAGATCATCGAGAAACTCAATTATAAACTCAAAATTGACGAAGATATTCTTCGGAGCATGGTTGCTCGCGCCGTAACGACCAAACGTTACGAGGAGAAAGAGTCCTAGCTCTATGTCTGCTGTGAATAAGATCGTGATGATCGGTAATCTGACGACAGATCCTGAGGTTCGTGTTACCACCGAAGGAACGTCCATGACCCGCTTTACGATGTTGATCCAACGAGGCGGGGTTAATCAGGATAAATCAGACCTTATCCCTGTTGTATGTTGGGGGAAATTAGCGGAACAAGCTAATGACACCTTTCATAAGGGTATGATGGTTGTGGTCGAGGGACGGATACAAAATCGTTCCTTTGATGACAAAGACGGTCAAAAGGTCTACACCACCGAAGTTATCGCCAATTATGCACGGTTATTAGACGGAAGTGCCGTGTCTAGTGTCGATAAAGCGGTCGATGAGGCTGAGCCGTATGTCGAAGACGATATTCCGTTTTAGGAGAACATGACGAATGTATAATAAAGTATTTTTAATCGGTAACTTAGCTCGCGACCCCGAAATGCGCTATACAACGGCGGGCATCCCTGTTACCAAGTTCTCCGTTGCCGTGAATCGCCGCGGTGGCAAAGATGAAGTGGATTTTTTTAATATTGTCGCTTGGCGTAAGTTAGCCGAGATTTGTGGCGAGTATTTAAGCAAAGGCAAAAAGGTGTCGATCGAAGGTCGTTTAGAGATCGATACTTATGAAAAAGATGGGAAGCCACGCATCTGGGCGCAAATTATCGCCGATGATGTGCAGATCCTTTCCCGCAAAGACGAAGAGACTAGATCCGAAGAGCCGTCAAGCAATGTGACGAGCGAAGAAGATGTTCCCTTTTAGATAGAATTTTAGATAGAAAAGATTGGTAAGGAGGACGAGTTAAATGGCAATGAAACAACGTGAAAATGCATCCAGTAATAATATGAGACCTGTAAAGTTCCGCAAAGTGAAGAAGCGCCCTTGTTCGCTTTGTACGGCTCGGGTTGAGGAACTCGACTACAAAGAGGTCAATACTTTAAAGCGTTATATTACCGAGCGTGGAAAGATAGGGCCTCGTCGTGCGACAGGCTTATGTCCTATTCATCAACGAGCCGTGGCTCATGCGATCAAACGTGCTCGTGAAGTGGCTCTCGTGCCGCATGTTTTGGATTAAGGGAGGCTATTTTAATGAAAGTTATACTACTTGAAGATGATACAAAGTTAGGGGATAAAGGCTCGGTCGTTGAGGTTGCAAAAGGGTTTGCCCAAAACTTCTTGATCCCTTTCAAAAAGGCTGTTATTGCAACAAAAGGCAATATCTCGGTAATGACCAACGCTCTTAATATGACGAAGAAAAAAGTCGCGAAAGAGCAAAAATCCCATCAAGACCTTGCGGATAAACTCAGCGGTTTATCCCTTGATTTTACTCACAAAGCAGGTGCGACTGGGCATCTTTATGGCACCATTACAACCGAGCAAATTGTTGAGTATATCAAAGAGAAGTCGGGCGTTGAGATTTCGAAGAAAAAAGTCATTTTAAGCACCCATATCAAAATGGCAGGCACGTATTCGGCCAAGATCAAATTATATTCGGGTGTCGATGTGACACTACCCATCGTGGTTACCGCGGTCAGTGATGAAGAGATCGGCTCTAAAGAAGGCCGTCCACGTATACGAACAGCTCGTCACGCAACCAAGTTCTAAGATCAAGTCGCATTCGGCATTATAATGTCGTTGCCTTCGTTGCGCGCCCCTCGATGTACTGGGAGTACACCTGCGGGGCTTGCTCCTAGGCGCCTAGTGCTAATACCGTTTGCTGCCTTGATAAACGTAGTTCCAAAGGGTGCTAGTAAATGGTAACTCCCCCTCTGAATCTTTCCGAGATCCCATCTTCGCCAGGAATTTATCTCATGAAGAATGAGGCCGGCGAGGTGCTTTATGTTGGTAAAGCCAAGAATCTTCGTAAGCGGGTGATCCAATATTTTAAACCCACATCGCCCCTCGCTCCCAAAATAGCCGTATTGGTCGAACAGATCGCGCATATCGACTATGTGGTGGTTCAAAATGAAGTCGAGGCCTTGGTTCTAGAAAATCAGTTCATCAAATCCCATGATCCCAAATACAATACGCGTCTCAAAGACAGCAAAACCTATCCCTATCTAAAGATCGACTTAAGCGAACCCTTCCCAAGACTCATTCAGACACGCATACGGAAAGTAGATAAGGCCCTGTATTTTGGCCCTTTCGTGTCAGGTTATTTATTGTCCGAGTTAATGAGCGTGATCCGTGATCATTTCCACTTGAGGCGATGTAAAAAGATCCCCAAGCGAAACATCCCTTGTCTTTTTTATCATATGGGTCGATGTTCAGCGCCCTGTATTGATAAGATTACGGTAGAGGACTATCAAGTTTGGATCAAAGAGATCGCCATGCTTTTAGAAGGGCGCTATGGCAAGCTCATCGCCTCCGTGCATGAGCAAATGAGTCGAGCGAGTGATGCGTTGAACTTTGAAAAAGCGGCTCAGTTTCGTGAGCAATTAAAAGCTGTTGAGCAGCTTCGAGATAAGCAACGGGTCGAATCCCTGACCCGAGATGACAATCTTGATGTATTTTTGGTGATGATGTTTGATGACTATGTGATCTTGCAAGTATTTCGTGTAGTAGAGGGCTGTTTAGTGCAAAATTTCAGTTTTGACATGGAGACCGCCAGTATTGAGGAGAAAGGGGATGTTTTGGCCATGGGGGTCATGCAGTTCTATCATGAGCAGTCCGATGTTCCATCACGAGTCATTGTTGATCATGAGCCAGAGGGTCTTCGGGGATGGCTTGCCGAAAGAAATATGAAATTATCTCTAGCCTCATCGAGTTCTGCCGAAGGAAATTTAATGGATATGCTTCGTCAAAATGCGTTCCATGTCATGAAGCGAAAACTCATAACCAAAGAGGGGCTCTCTTACGATCAAGTCTCAAAAAAATTAGCTGACGACCTTGGCTTATCGAAGAGACCTCGACGTATTATCGGTATCGATATCTCTCATTTAGGCGGAACGCAAATTGTGGCGTCCTGTGTTAGTTTTATGGATGGGATCCCCGATAAAGAAGAATATCGAAAGTTTAATATCAAAACGGTGGCCTATAATGACGATTATGCCTCGATCGCCGAAGTGGTTACCCGAGTCGCAAAACGGTTTATCCCTAAGCATAGTCCCGATCTAATATTGATCGATGGAGGGCTTGGCCAACTTCACGCGGCGATGGAGGCACTCCGTCAATTAGAGGTAAAAGAGCTTGATATTTTATCGCTCGCAAAAAAAGAAGAAATTGTTTATTTGCCGACCCGCCCGAATGGGGTAAAATTAGACCATCAACATTCGGGGCTAAAAATCCTGCAGCAAGTTCGGGATGAAGCTCACCGATTTGCCGTACAATTTCAGCGCCATAAAAGGAAAGCGATCTTTAAATGAAGCGGATCTTATTATTGTTAAGTTTTATTATGCTCGTAACCTTCGCAACTGACCCTAATGATGAGGTCGCTAAAAAAACGCGCGAATTAGAAGCCCTCAATCAACGGATACTCCAACACCGCGATGTGATCGGCCGTACTGAGCGACAGGCACGGGATGTCGCGCGTACGATCACCAAGATCGAAAGTGAGTTGGTTCGACAAAATCAACTTCACGAGAAAGTGAGCGGCCAGATCGACCACACCAAAGGCGAGATCGGCAAAGTTGAGCTGGATATCTTTAACGAACGAAAAAAATTCGAGATCGCCCAAGCGAGTTTGACTTACAAGGTCGACCAATTCCATCGTTTAGGGGAAACCAACTTTATTGAGATCCTTTTTAACTCGGATGAATTTACCGATCACCTCAATGAGCTCTATTTCTTTGAATCTATGATCACGACGAATGTGGTGTTTTTAAATGATGTGCGAGAGAAAAAAACACAATTAACCCATCAAGAAAATAAATTAAGTGGTTTGCTTGGCAATCTCAAAACTCAAGAGCATCAAATTGTTGTCATCAAAACGGTCATCAATGAGAATAAAAAAACGAAGGAAAAATTATTCCAAGAGCTCATGGCGCAAAAAGCGGAATACGAAAAACAACTGAGTCAACTTGAACGAGACTCGGCTCAGATCCAAGAAATGATCGTACGATTGCAAAAACAAGGGGGACGTACACAATGGATAGGGGACGGCCGCTTTATTTGGCCCGTTATTGGGAAAATAACGTCAGATTTCGGGAAACGAATGCACCCTATTTTTAAAGTCGAGGCCTTCCATACAGGGCTCGATATCGCTGCGCCGACCGGGCGTCCGGTTTTCGCCGCCGCAGATGGGGTTGTCTTGTATTCCGGCAATTGGGGAGGCTATGGGAAGACCGTTGTGATCGATCATGGGGCTGGATTCACAACCATTTATGGCCACTTATCGGCATTCTATGTGAAACGCTCGGCACAGATCACGAAAGGTCAAATTATCGCTCTTGTTGGAAGTACAGGGTGGGCGACAGGCCCCCATCTGCATTTTGAGATTCGCAAAGGTGGAAATGCAATAGATCCTCTTATCTACTTGCCAAAACAATAAAAGTCGCTATGATACACCTGATGAAAAAATATTTGCGCATTCCCCTCGTCTTACTCCTCCTTGTTGGTGTTAGTTATCCTGTTAATTGGAAACTTCAGACACTTCAGGTGTTTGACATTATTCAGGGTAATTATGTTCAGGATAATATTTCCGAAAAAACCTTAACCTATGGTGCGATCAAGGGCATGCTCGAGTCGTTGAATGATCCCTACTCTCGGTTTCTAGAACCTGATAAATATACTGAAATGAAGTCAAGCCTAGCGGGCAATTTCTTTGGTATTGGCATCCATATTGGGATGAAGAATAATAAATTAACCGTGATCACACCCATTAGTGGCACCCCAGCGGATAAGGCCGGCATTCGAGCAATGGATAGCATTGTCTCCATTAATACGGTTACAACCGAAAAAATGTCGCTCGAAGAAGCCGTTTCGTTGATCCGCGGCCCCGAAGGAAGCAAAGTCACGTTATGGATCAAACGAGAGTCTGTTGAGACGCCATTCGCGGTGAGCATTGTTCGTGCCAAGATCGATATCAAGAGCATTGAAGACGCGAAGATCCTTGCTGATGATGTGGGTTATCTTCGACTTAATAGTTTTGAAAGCAAAGAAGCTACAAAGGAAATGGCGACGGAGATCAAGGCTCTTAAGAAAAAGGGCGCAAAGCACCTTATCATTGATGTCAGGAACAATGGAGGCGGTTTGCTTTCTAATGCTCAAGGGATAGCCAGTTTGTTAATTGATGAAGGTGTCGTCGTCTATACCGTAGATCGTAGTGGGAATAAATTGAGCTTACCGGTTACCCCTGGAAAGAAAATTTTTGATGGTTCCGTTGTCATTCTGATAAATGGTTCATCCGCTTCGGCTTCTGAAATTTTGGCGGGTGCGGTTCGAGATAATCATCGTGGCAAATTGGTCGGAACCCATTCCTTTGGAAAAGCTTCGGTTCAAAATATTATTCCCATGTCAGATGGTTCCGCTATTTTGTTAACTATTGCAAAGTATTTAACCCCGAACGGAAGCAATATCCATACCGTTGGCATCCCGCCGGATGTGCTTGTCGATATTCCGTCTTCAGATATTGAGGCGATCCAAAAAGGAACCTTCACCTATTCGATGGATAAAGATCCGCAAATCCTGAAAGCGATACAAGTCGTTAAATCATTGTAATCTCCCCTAAGGTTCTGCATTTATGAAACGTTTTATTGGCACGATCATTGCCATCATCGCTGCATTGATCATGGTAAATCTAGTGTTGATGTTTGTTCACTGGGTTACTCTTGAAAAAACGGCTGAAGAATTCCTTGAGCCGACCCCGATCGATATCGACCTTTTACCGACATCCCCAAAATCACATTCAAAGCCCTATAGATATCCTTCCGCCAAGGTGGCCATCGTTATTGATGATCTAGGGGTGAAAACCCCGCAATATCTGATATTAATGGATATCCCGTTCAAGTTGAATCTGGCTATCATTCCAGGATTAAAGAATAGCAAAAGTCTTGTAAAGGAATTAGCCTTAATGGATCGTTATGAATTGCTACTCCATATGCCAATGGAACCATTTCCCCACCGAGGAGATCAAGAAAGTCAGGGGCCTAGTCGGATAAAAACTTATCCATTTTATATTGATAGGCATAGCAAAGCTTCGTCCATTTCATTGGTGTTAGATGAGGCAATGGATCAATTGAATGGCTGGGGTTTCATTAAAGGTCTAAATAATCATATGGGTTCATATGTGACGTCGAGTCCAAATATGATGGTCCCTATAATAGACTGGACACGATCGCATCAACTCTTCTTTTTAGATAGTCTGACCAGTCGAACGACAGTCGCCTACGAAATGGCTCGACGTCAGCATATCCCCGCTTATCATAATGAGATGTTCTTGGATGGGATCGATGAGCCTGACGTGATCCGTGAACGGCTAAGAAAGGCGGTAGCGAGGTCGCGTTCGGAGGGACAAGTGGTTGTGATCGGGCATATCACCCGAAAATATACACTGCCGGTGTTAAAAGAAATGATGCCCCAATTCGCTGATCATGGCGTGAGTTTCGTTTGGTTGTCGGAGTTATAGATTTCCTCTTGAAAAATATTTTAGCAGTGTCATAATTAGACTGCTAAAATTTATGTTAAGGGGTGGTTGTAATGCTCAATCTCAATAAATTTACCATTAAAGCTCAAGAGGCTGTCCAAGCAGCTTTTCAGTTAGCTCAGGATCGTGATCATCAAGAGGTCACGCCTATTCATTTATTATCTGCCATGCTTGATGTCGAGGACAGCTTGGCCGCGTCGTTGCTTGCTCAGATCGGGGCAAGAATGGATGTCATAACAGATGAGGTTGCAAGGTTACTAAAAAATTATGCCAAAGTCGAAGGGGTTGCCCAGCAATATGTCCACAATGATCTAGGGCTTGTCATCAAACAGGCACAAAAAGAAGCAGACCGACTGAAGGACGACTACGTGACGAATGAACATTTATTGCTCGCTATGGTCGATGTTGCCGGCGATGCCAAGCAGGTTCTAAATGACGCGGGTGTCACAAAAGACTCACTATTAAAGGTGTTTAAACAAGTACGTGGGGATGAGCGGGTGACCGATCCCAATCAAGAAGACAGCTTTCAGGCGATCAAAAAATATTGCAAAGACCTTAATGAACTTGCTCGTAATGGCAAATTAGACCCTGTGATCGGCCGAGATGATGAAATCCGTCGTATCATTCAGGTGTTGTCTCGACGAACGAAGAACAACCCTGTTCTTATTGGTGAACCCGGAGTCGGCAAAACGGCTGTGGTCGAGGGGCTTGCGTTGCGTATCGTCAACGGCGATGTCCCCAGTGTTTTGAAGAATATGCGCATCGAAGCGCTCGATATGGGGGCGTTGATCGCGGGTGCAAAATATCGAGGTGAATTTGAAGATCGGTTGAAAGCACTTATCAAGGAGATCGAGAAATCAGAAGGATCGGTTATCCTCTTTATTGACGAACTGCATACCATTGTCGGGGCTGGGGCAGCGGAAGGCTCAATGGACGCCTCTAATATGTTGAAGCCGGCTCTGGCAAGAGGTTTGTTGAGGTCTATCGGTGCTACCACTCTTGATGAATATCGGAAATATATCGAAAAAGATGCGGCGCTTGAACGTCGCTTTCAACCCGTGTTCATCTCTGAGCCGAATGTCGAGGATACGATCGCTATTTTGCGAGGACTTAAGGAAAAGTACGAGATCCATCATGGTATACGCATAAAAGATGCCGCGATCGTCGCGGCGGCTCAATTATCAAATCGCTACATTGCGGATCGATTTTTGCCAGACAAAGCCATTGACCTGATAGATGAGGCTGCCTCACGACTTCGGATCGAGGTCGATAGTATGCCACAAGAGATCGACGAATTGGAACGTCGCAGCGTACAACTCGAAATAGAACGACAAGCCTTGAAACGGGAGACTGACCCCAAAAGCAAAGAACGACTTGAAAAGATCATCAAAGACCAAGCCGAGGTCGATGAACAGAAAAGCAAACTGAAGTCACATTGGATGCAAGAAAAAGCCATGATCGAATCGGTCAGTGATATTAAAAAGAAGATCGAAGAAGCCACGAGTCGGGCGCAGCGTGAAGAGCGGTTGGGTAATTTAGAGGCTGTGTCCAAGATTCGATACGGAGAGATCGTCGAACTGCAAAACAAGCTTAATGATGCTCAAACAAAAATCGGCCAAATCCAAGATGGAACAAGGATGTTAAAGGAAGAGGTCGATGAGGATGATATTGCACAGATCGTCTCGAAATGGACAGGGATACCCGTAACCAAGATGTTGGGCAGCGAAATGCAAAAATTACTCCACCTCGAAGCCGACCTTCATGAACGGGTGATCGGTCAAAATGAAGCGATCGAGGCTGTCTCAAATGCTGTTCGTCGTTCTCGGTCAGGTATATCCGACCCGAATCGTCCGATCGGATCATTTATTTTCTTAGGCCCAACAGGGGTTGGAAAGACCGAATTAGCCAAAGCTTTAGCGGCGCATCTCTTTGATAAAGATGCTATGGTCAGAATAGATATGAGTGAGTATATGGAAAAACATACGGTGGCACGTTTGCTTGGTGCCCCCCCCGGATACGTCGGGTATGACGAGGGCGGACAATTGACCGAGGCGGTGCGTCGTCGTCCTTACGCAGTGATCTTGTTCGATGAGATAGAAAAGGCGCATCCTGATGTCTTTAATGTGCTGTTACAGATCCTTGATGATGGACGTTTGACCGATGGCCAAGGACGCAACGTAGACTTTAAGAATACGGTGGTCATTATGACGTCCAATATTGGAAGTGACTTGATCCTTCAGGCCGACTCGGTGGACGAAGTTAAAGAGGAAGTGCTAGACCGAATGAAACAGCATTTTCGACCCGAGTTCCTTAATCGTGTGGATGAAATGATCGTTTTTGGACGACTCACGATAGAAGAATTGCGTCAGATCGTCTCAATACAACTTCATATATTGGCCACCCGTTTACAAGCGCGTGACATCAATTTGACGTTAACGGACGCACTGAAAGATCATTTAGCCAAAGTGGGATTTGACCCGATCTTTGGGGCAAGACCGCTAAAACGGGCCGTGACACGCCTTGTCCAAGACCCCTTGGCGACCCAGATCCTTTCGGGTGCAATTGGACATGGGAGTCATGTTATGGTTGATTATGAAGGTGAAGCGGTCGTTTTTCGTGTACAATAGACGACAGGATGATAAAACAATTTGATCGGTTTTTGGGGTGGTTGGTCTTGAGTCTGTTCTTTAGGAAGGCCTCTAGACAATGCCCTGTTTGCTCGGATATTAGAAGAGTGTTATTTTTGCGTTTAGGAGCTATTGGGGATACTACGCTTCTATTGCCGACCCTTCTAGGGGTTCTCGATAATCAGCCTAGCATCGAGCTACACGTTATTGTTTGGTCATCCAATATTTCTGTTTATAACTTGATCCATTCGCCACGATTGTTTCTACATAATCTCGGGAGTTATCGTTCCCTGTTGGGACTATGGAATCTATTCAAGTTTTCTATTAAAGAACGAGGTCATTTTGATGTTGTTTTTGATATGGAACAATTCGCAAACTTGTTTGCAATTGTTGGACTAATATTACGACCCCGTTGTTTGATCGGATTTGATGTGAAGGGGCAAAGTCGAAAAGAGTATTATGGTAAAACAGTTCTCTACGACTCAAATATTCATGAGTCATTAAACTTTTTATCGATGGTCCATGCCGTTTTTCCCGAAGCTCGGATGTTTCACGATCCTCCAAAACGGGAGCTCAACCCGGCCGATTTTATTGCCATACATCCTGGGTCGAAGTGGCCACAAAAACGTTGGCCTATGGAGCGTTTTGTTGGGATTTTTAAGAAAATTCACCTTCAATATCCGTTGATAAAGATACGTCTTTACATGGGGCCGGATGAACTTTTATCAGAAGAGACAATTCCTGACTATGTTGAGCGATCTATACAGACTCCTTTAGAAAGAGTTTTTGACGAATTAAGCCAATGTCGACTTATGATCTCAAATGATAATGGAATTATGCATGTCGCCGGATGGATGGGTATTCCCGTCATAGGTATTTTTGGAATGTCCGATCCCATCCAATGGCATGCGCTTGGAAATGAGAATAATGCATTAAGCCCATCACTTGATTGTGCACCATGTAATAAATTGGGGCAGATGAGGAAATGTAATGACTTTAAATGTTTAAAAAACATTTCGATTGATGATGTTATGCGGAAAGTGGTTGGGATTCTAGGCGATTAACTACTTAGCATGAACTTTATTGCTCCAAGCGATATGCTCTGCTGCGGTCAGAGAGAAGTGGTGCCCCCCATCCCCTTTGGCCACGAAGTACAGATACGATGATGTAGCAGGATGAAGGGCAGCTCGAATAGAATCGAGTCCGGGATTGCTGATCGGTGTAGGGGGTAATCCGCTATGCTTGTAAGTGTTGTAAGAACTAATGATCTCTAGGTCTTTAAAGAATAACGATTCTTTATGAGGAAGCCCTGCTAATTCTCTGGCGTATTGGACCGTGGGGTCGCTTCCCATTGCCATTTTTTTATTGATTCGATTGAGATAAACGGAGGCTATTAGAGGTCGTTCGGTGGCAACTTTGGCTTCATTTTCAACAATGGAGGCAATCTTCAAGGCTTGATAAAAGGGGACTCCCTTGGTTTTCTCGGTGATAAGAATACGCTGATATCGTAAACCTCGACGAGTTTTTTTTGCTCGTTTCTCCCAATGTTTTTGGGTGGGTAAAGTTTTTATATATTGCTCGTATAGGGGAAGCGCTTTATTGGCAAAGTTGGTCAGAATAAGCTGGACAAGCTCAGGGATTGAGGTGTAATACTCGACGTGGTAAGTGTCGGGGTAGAGAAGACCTTCAAGTTTTGACACCTCTATAAAGGCAGACAAACTGGGGATCTTTTCAAGGATAGGTCGAAACAAGGTTGGATCGGAACAGAACTCAATAAACGAGTCGGGGGTGATCATCCCTTTTTCGGATAAGAGCGCATCGATCTGTATCGTATTGAATCCTTCGGGAATGGTGAGTTTTTCATAGGTAAGCCGAGTGGGGTCTTGAAGTTGTTGAAGGAGAGAGGCGTTATTGGCCGGCAAGGATAAACGGATCAATCCGGAGTAAAAACGAGGGTGAGCCCCCGACAATTTCAGCCGGATACGAAACAGCCACGAGCTATGAATGACCTGAGCTTTCTTAAGCGCATTAGCGACACCCGCCACGCCAGCTCCCCGTGGGATAAGAACCGTACGGTCTTCGCTGAAAGAGACGCTGAGCAGAAGCATAACGAATAATCCCCATAAAAAAATTCTCCTCAAGATAACCCTTCCGTAAACCCCCTCTTTTCTAAAGAGGGGGCAGGGGGAGATTTCTGTCCATCTAAATACCCCTGCAAAATAACTGTCGCTTCTGCGCTATCTTTGATAGGGCGGCTTTTTCGTGTGTTTAGACCTGCTGCTATAAATTGTTTACTAACCAAGCTACTGGTAAGCCGTTCATCGACCCACTCTATAGGAATATCAATCTGACCCTCAAGTTCTTGCCGAAAGGCACGAACGTCAGCTGTCATTTGTGTATCGATCCCTTTCATGTTACGAGGAAGTCCCATCACGATGAGCCGGTACGTTTTTTCGGAAAGCTGAGCTATGATCTGGGCTATCGCCGTTTGTCGAGGTAAATTGGCCACAGGAAAGGCCATCGTTTCAGAGGGGTCGGAGTGGCTGAGGCCAACAGTTTTGCTGCCATAGTCGATCCCCAGAATCGTCATGCCAAGTTGTTCTCGAAAATATAACGTCGTTGTCTGCGTCTTTCGCTCCTCGACTTACTAATAGTAAGCCTGTGGGGCTCAATCCTTGTCGCCTCGTTCTCTTCCCGAGTATTTCCTTGGCAACTATTGCTTGAATAGTTTATGAGCATAAAGGTGTTAAGTGCTTCCGAGAATTTTAGGGATTGAATCAGATATCATCGAAATATTTTCAGGAGTGCTTTCAGTTAGAATGTTCGCGGTGTATTTATCTCCCCAAACCTTCGCATTTATATTCCCCTGCAAACGTTTTGCAAGTTCAGTCGCTGAAATTTTATTTTCTTCAACAAAAATTCGGGGAACCGAAACGGTAATGGAAAATTGGACACCATATACACCAGAGCTTGTTGTTATACTGTTTGTTTGAGTGGATGCTGCATAATTAAATTGCCTGAGATCATTAGGCGTAGTAACAATGTCCTTCGAAATTTCATGACTAAAGTGAAAGAAGGGGATTCCCGAGGAACTCGTCATTTTGTTGTCCGGATTTGATAATCTTTTTGCCTCATTAATCATTTCTTTTTCATGGTTTGCAAAAAGCTCTTTTTCAAGTCTTTTTATTTCGGCTTGAAAGGTGCTCATTTTATCCGGGATCTCAGCGGGGCTAATTTTATAAGTATTAGCGATCTGAGCGGTGAGTTGTTTCAGTTCTTGAGCTTTCTGAAGGGCACCAAGGCCGGTTACGGCTTCGATGCGTCGCACCCCACTGCTAATGGCTGCCTCAGATAAAATAATCAGACTTCCGATGTCTCCCGTTCGATGGACATGCGAACCGCCGCAAAGCTCGGTTGAGCAATCGCCCATTTTCACCACCCGAACGACATTTTCATATTTCTCAGTAAAAAGCGCCATCGCCCCTTCGGCTATTGCTTCATCATAGGCTTTCTCTGAAATATCAACGGCAACATTTTGAAGGATATATTGATTCACTAGTGTTTCGACTGTCGGGATCTGTTCGGTCGTAAGGGCCTTGGGGTGAGTAAAATCAAAACGGAGACGATCAGGCGAGACCAATGAACCCGATTGGGTCACATGTTTCCCCAGGATGTTACGTAAAGCTGCTTGAAGCAAGTGCGTCCCACTATGATTTCGCGCCATGGCCAGACGCTCTTCTTCATTACTCGCAATAATCGCTTCGCCACCCTTACCTTTATCATGGGCCTGCCCTGAGCTTGTCGAGGGGTTATAAAACGTAGCGGCTTGTCGGGCGCGGTCGCGTTGTTGCTCCATATGTTGCTCAAACCCAAGGGTGTCAACTGTCGCGTTTTCTTCGGAGGCGATCTCAAGTGTTAATTCAAGAGGAAACCCGAAGGTATCAAAAAGTTTGAACGCATCGGCACCAGATATTGTTTTCCCATTTTTAAGGATGTCTTGAAGAAGCGATAATCCAAGTCCAAGGGTTCGGCTAAAGTTAGCTTCCTCAGAACGAAGAACGTCGAGGATCATGGCTTTATTTTCAATAAGCTCGGTGTAAAAAGGGCCATACTCATCGATGACGATACGGGCCATTTTTTCGACGAAGGGTTCATTGATGCCGAGCAATTTACCATGTCGTATAGCTCGCCGAATGATCTTTTTAAGAATATACCCCCGACCATCATTGCTAGGATATATCCCATCGCCGATCATGAACACCATGGCTCGACTATGGTCGGCAATGACATGTCGAGAATGAGTGCTTCCTGTGACGGTTGAAAGGGTATCTAAGGTTTTAAGTATCGGTGTGAACAGATCGGTTTCAAAGTTGTTGCGAACACCTTGGACAACTGCAGAAATTCGCTCTAGCCCCATGCCGGTGTCGATATTCCGTTTAGGAAGGGGGGTGAGGGTGCCTGCTTCGTCGCGAGAGTACTGCATAAAGACGAGGTTCCAAATTTCCACATAGCGATTGCAGTCACAACCCGGTAGGCAGTTTGCTTCTTTGCAGGCAGGGTCTTTTCCGTAGTCGTAATAGATCTCAGAGCAAGGCCCACATGGCCCCGTGGGTCCTGCTGCCCAAAAGTTATCCGCTTCACCCAGTCGAACCATATGATCTTTAGCGACCCCCGCCTTTTCAGTCCAAAGCGTGTAAGCGTCGTCATCATCAAAAAAAACCGAAACAAAAAGCTTTTCTTTGGCTATGCCTAATTCTTGGGTGAGGAATGTCCATGCGAACTTGATCGCCCCTTCTTTAAAATAATCGCCGAACGAAAAATTGCCCAGCATTTCAAAAAAAGTGTGATGTCGAGGGGTACGTCCGACATTGTCGATATCATTGGTACGAATACATTTTTGAGCGGACGTTGCTCGTTTGAAGGGTGGAGTTTTTTCTCCGAGAAAATAGGGTTTGAACGGTAACATCCCTGCAATGGTTAAAAGAACGGTTTTATCCTCAGGGATCAGCGAGGCACTAGGTCGAACCTGATGCTGATTCCCTTGGAAGTATTCCAGAAATCGACTGCGTATCTGAGCGGACGGGATCATTCCTTATCTTTTGGCTTAATAAAGGATTTAGGAATGGACTTTAATAACGAAAACCAAAACTTTATATCGGATATATTCTCAACTAACCCTGACAGTGATTTCACCATCCCCAGTGTTCTCCAAACGAGGGCGATCAATAACAGGAAAAAGAGAATAAGCAAACCATCAATAACCATAGTCAGGATCTGGATCGCTAGCGCCATAATTATTCAGCCGCCTCAGTTTTCTCTGTTTTTTCCGATTTTTCTTCGCAGTCACCCTCGCAACATTTGGTGCTTTTTACCTTTTTAGCAACCGAATCGACTATCTCTTCAACCGTATCTTTAGCTTTTTCAGCCATCACTTTAGCTTTCTCTGTGGTCTCTTTAATTTTTACTTCGGAATCCTTGAGAACCTTTTTGACATCTTCACGGGTTTCTTTGCCTGTTTTGGGTGCGAACAATAGCCCTGCAATACCGCCAATGATCGCTCCGAGAACAAGTCCTAAACCGCTACCATGTTTCTTGTCGCTCATGATGAACCCCTTTCAAAAAACTTTATAAGCCTTGGGCTTTAATGGTGAAATTGTATGCTTCGGCGGAAGCAAAGTCAATTATGAAATGATGATGAAGAAATTCCCTTTACCCGATACCGAATAACCGTTTTTTGGTTTTTGACATCGGGCATAGTGAGATATTCTTCTTCGTGGTCATCGACTATGTCATAGCCCTGCTCTTGGATGAAATGATGAAGTTTCGTAATAGTGGGGCCTTCTTCCGAGTAGGGGCCAAGGTGCAAGATCTCAGCTGCCGCGCCACCCGTCAACGTCGTCAGTTTTACTCGGATATCAGGATCTTTTTGGATAATGTCCGCGTCAGTGACATAGTCAGGGACAACAACGAACCAATGAGCCGTCCATTGGTCTTTGGGTTTTAAATGGGCGTCTGGCCAGAAGGCTGATAATTTGCCAATAGGCATAACCATGCCTTTGGGTTTATATACCTTCATCTTCGCATAATAAGCCGCGCCATAAAGGGCTTTCATATAAGGTTCCATGATGACGTTGGGATCCCCGATGGACGTCACACATAATACTTTTCTGTCAGGAAGTTGGGTTAATTGGGGGGCAAAGGCTTTCATGTCACATATTATATTCCCTTCATTAAATGCGCTACAATACCCCCATGATCCTTTACCATGCGCTCTGGCAGATCCTAACGTGGGGTAGGGAGGCATTATTTGCCTTACTGCGACCCCGATATTGGCGTTTGTTTTTGGCGTTCCAGTTCGAGTACTTTTTGCATTCATCCTATTACTATGTGGACAAAAATCCCGAAGAAAATGATGTCTTTGGGTATACCCCCTTTTTTACGGCGGCTCAAATATTGAGGAAGATCCAACGCTGGCAGGGGCGATCTTTACTGGGTGAGCGGTTGCTCGATCTGGGTAGCGGGGATGGCCGCTTTCTGCTAACAGGGGTGGCAGGGTTTGGGTTGGTAGGGCTGGGGATGGAGCAAAACGAACGACTCGTCGCGAAAAGCCAAGCGATCACCCATTATTTGCAGATCAAGGCCGAGTTTTTTGATGATGATTTTATGAAAGGGTCGTGGATCGGCTATGAGGTCATTTTTGTCGCATGGACGACCTTTACGCCCTCGAGAGTAAAGGCGATCACCGACAAGGCCGTCGAGGAGATGGTGCCTGGGTCTTGGCTAGTCACGCTTTCAGAGCCGGCGCAGTACGAGGGGCTGACGGTCATTGATTCGTTTTCGGCTTGGTTCTCATGGGGCATGAGTCGGGTTTACCTGCATCGACGCTATTGTTGTGAATTGCAATCAGATATATAGCTATATTTACCATGACGCAGACTTATTCGGTGCTAATTGAACGTGATGAGGATGGCTTATTTGTGGCCAAGGTGCCCGATATTCCCGGATGTTTTTCTCAAGCTTCAAATCTTAACGATTTGATCCCTCGTATTCGAGAGGCGATAGAACTGTGTTGCCATCATGATATCGAAGTATTCCTGAAGAATATTTAAATCATTTTCGGTATGGTTCTCCTGTGGCCTGAGCCGAGTTTAATCAGTTGATTACAACGTTTACTTTGTCTTACGTTGTGGTATGCTTTTACATAAGTGGAGGTGTATTATGAAAAATCATAGCATCACGGTTCGTATTAATGAGACCAATTACAGTCAACTTAAAAACTTAGCGGAGTCAATGGAGCGGTCAAAGTCTTTTATAATGGAAGATGCCTTAATAAACTATATGGAAGTTAATGCGTGGCAAATTAATCACATAAAGAAAGCTTTGGCGGAGGCGGACGATCCAAACACTCCAAGATATACACAGGAAGAAATAGAACGGGACGCTTTAGCTTAATCATGAATATCATATGGCTTAGGTCGGCGAGAGAAGACCTCTTGGCTATTAAAAGCTTCATCGAAAAAGAAAGTAATATTGAGAACGCTAGGGGGGTATCTCTTAAAATCTCCAAAGCGGCGATGTTGCTACAAGATAGCCCCGGTGCTGGACGTCCTGGTCGCGTCAAAAGAACACGAGAGCTTGTCGTGCCCAGTATTCCTTATATCATTGCTTACCGTGTTGTGGGCTCAAGCCTCGAGGTCCTCAGCATTTTTCATCAGGCCAGAAAGTGGCCGAATTTGTTTAAAGAAAAGGGGCAGGGGGCATGAGCAGGGTTTGCGATCATCGGCGTAATTGTCGTTAATTCAAGTCTATGGTTTGTTTGTAAAGCCTAAAAAGGTTCCCTGCTTCGCTTCACTAATGGCTTTTTTGAGAATTTTATGTTCTGCTGAATCAACTTGTACATATTCTTTGAACCATTCCAATATTTGAAGAATATCACTATTAAAAATAGTGTTGAGTTGGTTAATAAATCCAAAGGTGCGGATCTCGGAATATTCCTTTCGTATTGCGGTTGTCTCTGATGTTCTCAATCGATCTTGTTTTTCAGTTTCAGCATCAAGAATGGCTTGTGCCACTTGGATTAAAAGTGGGTTGTTCTCATTATTACCATCTAGCAGGGAATATCCCTGATTATCACATACTATTGACTTCTCCGTTTGGATTGACTGAATGGTTCTAATAATGGTTTTAACCATTTGCTTTTGGATTTGTGTGGACGTCATTTTCACTACATCCATAATTTCTTTAGCGGCTTCGGGGAGATGTTCTTCGGGGATATTTTTAAAAAGTCCCCAAACAACGTCAAAGGCATCTTTTTGAATAGAGTTGCCATCCTTGGTCAGCATTGCTTCAACGATTCCGCCAATGACAGCAGTTGTTGTTTCTCCTTTTGCGCTAATGGCAGGATAATTCCCCTTAATTCGTTGCAAATATTTTGTTAGGACATTAAATATGGGATCTGCTATATCTGAACGTTCGGATGCCGTACAAAATGATAGCATGTTCTGAGAAAAAGTATAGAAAGATGGGTAGTCTTTGTTTGTATCTGTTGAAGAACCGATGTTATCGAAGGATATTGAGTCTAATGTGTCATTGCGTTCTTCAACTGGCGTGGAAAGTAGGGCAATCGTCGCAATGAGGGGAAGGTTTTCTTTTTTTCCAGTAAAATCTTGACGTTCACTAGTAATTAATCCAGTTGCAAAACCTGGAAAATTGAATTTGGATTTATCCGTAACCGGCATAAATTCCTTTTGCGCCTCAATGGCGGCTTTACATACATCTATTGCGGTTGAAATAGCTGTATCTAATGGGGTATTATCTGTTCTAGTTTTTTCAAGAATAACATGGACAGAAGTAGAGACGACCATATCAATGACAGAAGCTAATAAAGGTTTTTTGGGACTGGGAATATTCACTTCATTTACAATCTTAGCAATCTCAATAAAAACATCTTTATAATATTTTTTTGGATTTTCGAGAAGAATGTTTGCAAAGCCGATGCAAGTTGGTCTAGCCAAAGCTATACTGTTTTGATCAATCTTGGGGTATCCATCACCAAATTGAACTGCACGAACCTTTATTATTAATGCCTGTAGTATCTTGTCAGTTTCATCCATACTCAGAATCTTCTTATTCATCATAACCTCCTAGTTTGTTTTGCTACCACGAATTCATCGTCCGCAATTTTCGTAAATCCCACGCAAAACCACCCATGGATTCTGTTGCTTTGTTTGCCAAGGACGGTGCCCATGGGGGGGGGCTAGCTTTATATACGTTCAGCGGTCGAAGTATAGTTGAGTTTTAAAGTGTATTGCAAAAGTAAATGTTTTTATTTACCATATTAGTGGAAGTTAAAACATGAGAGCAGGAACAACGTGTTAATTCTTGATAATCAATATGAGGTTTTCTTTTTTGAGTATTTCAAAAAACAGGGATATTCAAAACAGCAAATGTATCAATTTGTAAAACATAACAAATTTAATAAAAAAGCCTATGGTATATATACCCTTAAAGGTCAGAATCCTGAACCATTAAGTTATATCGAAGCCTATGAAAGGCAATGCAATAAGCGTGTATATGTTGGGGCATTAAGTGCTTTGCGTTTACACGGTGTTTCCCAAAATATTCCATTTAATACGCGTTACCAGATTTATTATAACGAACAACGAATCAATCGGTGGTTGCTCGATCAAAAAGACTATATATGGACACGAAACAACTTGTTTAATTCGTCTGTTGGAATAACAAAAAAAAACAATCTGAGCCTATCCTCGCCGGAAAGAGCGATCCTAGAAGCGATATCCCTATTGCCGAAACAAGGGGATTTTGAAGAGGTTTATCATACACTGCTTCTGCTGCCATCACTGCGGCCCCAACTATTAATGGACTTGATTTGCGAATGTAAGTCCATCAAAACAAAACGGTTATTTTTATATATGCTCAAACATGTAAATTTTACGTGGAAATCGAAGCTTGATTTATCAAAAGTTGATATTGGGAAAGGCATTCGTCAACTATACCCAGAGGGTAAACTTGATCCCGATTATCACCTCTATGTGCCAGAAATTCATGATGAAGTATAGCGAGACCTATCAACGCAAAGTATCCTTGCTCATAGACATATTGTCACTCATCGACTGGGGTTCTGGATTTGCCTTAAAAGGCGGAACGGCAATCAATCTATTCATCAAGAATTTGCCGCGATTATCAGTAGATATTGACCTCGCTTTTTTGCCTTTTATTGATCGACAACAAGATTTGATAAAGATTGAGAGCTTGTTTCTCCAACTCGCTAAGCGACTAAAAGAGGCGGGTCTGTCAGGAATCCCTCATCTTAATAATGGAACAAAAACCATTACGAGCATGTTGGTCAATAATCGATTTGAGCAAATAAATGTCGAAGCTAATTTTATTGCAAAAGGTGCCTTGTTGCCGCCTCAATTATTATCATTATGTGCTTCAGCTGAAAGCGAATTTGAAAAACAATCAGAGGTATTGTGTCTCAATAAACAAGAAGTCTATGCTGGAAAAATGAATGCGTTTCTTTCTCGGCAGCATCCACGTGATATATTTGACATGATGGAGTATATCAAAGAACAATCTATTGCGGACATAATGGATGTCGTTATGATTTATATCCTACAGAACAACCGGCCTTTTCATGAATTAATAAATCCTAACGAAATCGATATTTCTGACGCTTATCAGCACTCCTTTGCAGGTATGACGCGTGAGACTGTTTCCCTAAATAATTTGCTTGAAGCGCGAACAATGATCCTATCACAGTTCAAAAACAATGTTTCTGCAAAGCATATCGAATTCTTTATCTCCTGTTTGCGCGGTAACCCCCAATGGAATGCATTCAATTTTGAAATTAAAACGCTGCCTGGGGTTGTATGGAGAATGCTCAATATTGAGAAAATGCCAAGGCATAAAAATGAAGAAGAAATTGAGCTACTGCTTAAACTCGTGCCCTGATTTTGTGGCCGGTTCGTGGATCGACTATTTCGGCATGGTTCTCATGGGGCATGAGCAGGGGTTTCGTGCATCGACGCTATTGTCGTGAATTCCACTCAGATATATAGTTATATCTACTATGCTGCATCGCCTTGATATTGGGAATTATCTCCTCATCGAAAAGACCACGATCCAATTCCAAGAGGGGTTCCATGTTTTGATCGGTGAATCGGGGGCAGGGAAAAGCCTGATCGTTAACATCTTGTGTCTTCCGTTTGCCAAAAGTGTGGGGCCTGAGGTGATCGGCCGATGGGGTGCCGAGGCCGCTATTCATGTTGAGTTCGATGATGATCAAGGCGCTCACTATCTCGATATTCGGATCACCAAGTCAAGGACTAACTTTGTCCTCGATGACGAGGCCATTTTGCCCAAAGTCTTGAGAGACTATTGGAAAACGATTTTCGATGTACATTCTCAAAACGATTTTGACCTGCTTCGTGGAGACCAGTTGAGGGTTCTCGATCGCTTTATGACCAACGATGAAGCCATGGTCAAAGTCGCTTACGATGAGGCATTCGAGTCGTTTCGAAGTTTAGATGAGAAGATATCAGACCTAAAAAAGAAGATACTTAACACCATGGAACGTGAGTATTATGGTTTCCAACTAAAAGAGCTTATGGGCGCCGCTTTAGTCTTGGGGGAGGATGATGACTGTTTGGCTAGGCTTCGTTTAGGTCGCGATCATGAGAAGTTCCAAACCAAAATAGATGCTGTGAAAGTAAAGATGGACGATCTTTCAGATGCGATCACCGCGGCTGAGATGGCATGGGATAGCCTTAAAAGGATGGACGAAGATCTAGGTGGCGCGGACTATTTTAAGATGATGATCCAAGCCTCATCTGACGCAACATGGGATTTAGCCAAGCGTTATGATTCGGTCGAGATCCCCGATGCGCGTGAGCTTGCGATCATCGAAGCTCGATTAGAGTTCCTAGACGACCTCAAGCGAAAATATAAACGTTTGTTGCCGGAGTTGATACAGTATCGAGATGAGCTTTCTCTTCAACTTAATCGGCAAGAAGAATATGAATTCGATCTCCATACTCTCGTTGTCGAGAAAACCCAAAAAGAAGCGAACCTACTTTCGATCGCAATAAAACTGACAGATGTGCGCCAGTCTGTTGCCAAACGTTTAGTGAGTCAACTTCAACAATATATGGCAGGGTTAAAATTGCCTAAGGCGGAGTTTGTCCCTTCGTTTCAAACAAAAGACAGACCCGATGCGTCTGGGCTTGATCGTTTTGAGTTTTTGGTTCGAGTAAATGTTGGAAGTGCTTTCCATGCCATTACACGTTTGTCGGGGGGTGAAACCTCGCGTATTATGCTTGCGATCAAAGCGGCCTTGATGGATGCCTCGGCGATACGGACCTATTGTTTTGATGAAATTGATGTTGGGGTGAGTGGTGATGTGGCAACACGTATGGCCGAATTGATGGCTAAAATATCCAAAAAGAGACAGGTCATCGCGGTGACACATCTTCCTATGGTAGCGGCTTTAGCCGATCATCTCTACAGTGTCGAAAAGTCCTTTACGGACTCACAGACCTCCTCTTCTGTTCGTATGATCCGCTTGGCTTCAGACCGAGAAAATGTTTTGGGACGACTGTTGTCTGATCAGCCCAATGAGGCGACTACAGAGTTTGTTCGATCCCTAAAAGATCACGCCTGATTATTTCAAATTTCATTGACATCATCGTTGCCGAATCCCTACAATGAGGGGGTAAAAGGGGAGGAGGGCGTATCGATATGTCAAACACTTTGGATAAATTACCGGTGGTTCAGAACAATCAAAATCTAGTCGTATCCGACGAGGAAGTTTTCCAGTTAGTTACTTTTTTTCTGGGTGGCGAAGTTTATGGTATTGATATTTTGGCCGTTCAAGAAATTATTCGTATGCAAAATATCACGGATGTTCCCCGAACAGCCGATTATGTAGAAGGGGTTATTAACCTTCGAGGTAAAGTGATCCCTATTATTGATCTCCGGAAGCGTTTTAATCTGGTTGCTTCTGAGGAAACAAAAGACTCCCGCATCATTGTCGTTGAGATCCATCATAAAATTATTGGTATGATCGTGGATGGCGTGTCCAAAGTGATCCGTCTAAATGCTGATTTAGTTGAACCCCCATCTTTAATTGTCGGCGGGGCCGATTACAATTACATCAAAGGAGTGGGCCGAATAAATGATCAGCTTGTGATTCTCTTAGATATTGAAAAGATAAACGACGTCCCAGCGATGGTCGTGGTTTAGTCGGGTAGGATAACCTTTTCGTGGCTATTGAAATAGATCTTCAAGATTTTATCGATGAGGCAGAGGATCAAATTAGGGTTCTCAATGATGGATTGCTTGCACTTGAAAAAGATGAAAACAATGAAGAGATCATCAATGAGGTATTCCGTGCGGCTCACACCCTCAAGGGCGGGTCAGGGCTGGTTGGCTTTTCAAAACTAACAGAACTAACCCATCATCTCGAAAGTATTTTCGACCTTATTCGAGACAAAAAACTTGCACTGACATCGATGCATCTGGACGTGATGTTCGAAGTCCTCGATGTGATCATGGAACTAATGGGTGAAATCGATAGTGATCAATTTACAACCGATATCGAACCTGTTTCCAAAAAGCTAAAAGCGATTTTGGATGCTCAAAAAAATGCAGGATCACCCCCCATCGTGTCCGTTAAAAAGTCTGAGCCAGCTAAGATCGAGACAAAACCTTTTGACCTTTCGGATGGGGCCGCCGAGTTCATCGGTCGTGATTTGACGGCTGAAGAGGCTGGAAATCTCAGTAAGATGCTGTCGGAGCGAGATCCGATATATGAGATATTTATTCGTATTAGCCAAGATTGTGATGTCGTTTCGCTGTTTATGTTTATGATCTTTAATAAAATCAATGAGCTCGGGGAACTCGTGCTGTCAAATCCACCCGAAGAAGAACTTCAAAATAATGATGATTTTAAAGAAGTTCGAATTTTATTTTCGTCCATTGTTTTGATCGACGATATTCGCAAAGAACTTCAAATGCCCGAGGTTGAGATATTGTTGATCGAACCCTTTCAACCTGAGACGCCAGAAACCCTTTTGGAAAAATTATTTAAGGAAGATCCTGTCGAGGCTATATTGTCGGATTTTGTCATAAAAGAAGAACCTAAAGATATTGAAGATCCAGCCCCAACAAAGTCGGCTCTTGTCGTCAAAGAAGATTCATCCGGCAGCAAAAGTGGCTCAACAACCCTTCGCGTGGATAGTGTTAAGATCGATGTCTTGCTTGAACTAGCGGGAGAGTTGGTTATTAATAAAACGCGTTTTGTTCAAGTTCAACAAGATCTTGAAAAGATCTTAGGAAAAAATGTGAAAACAAGTGATCTCAAAGAAACCGTCACGCAATTGATGCGTATCTCGAACGAACTCCAAGAAAGTATAATGCAATTAAGGATGGTCGCTGTTGATCAAGTGTTCAGCCGCTTCCCCCGTGTTGTTAGAGATATCGCCAATAAACTCGACAAAGGGATCGATTTAATTGTCGAAGGAAAAGATACCGAATTGGACAAAAGTGTTGTTGAAGAAATCGGGGATCCCTTAATGCATCTGGTTCGAAACTCGGTTGACCATGGGATCGAGTCAAAGGCAGAACGAAAGCGAAAAGGGAAATCCGAAACAGGAACGGTTTATCTTCGGGCCTTTCATCAAGGGTCAAGTATTGTTCTTGAAGTCCAAGATGATGGCAAAGGGCTCGATATCCCTGTCATCAAATCCAAGGCGGTTCAGAAAAATATTATTACTGAAGCCGAGGCCGCCTCTATGTCAGATAAAGAAGCAGCTAACCTTGTTTTTGCGCCGGGATTTTCAACGGCTGAATCTGTTTCAGATCTATCGGGTCGAGGTGTCGGGATGGATGTGGTTAAGAAAAATGTTGAACGACTCAATGGGGTAGTAGAGATCGTTTCTGAGAAAGATGTTGGGAGTACGTTTACGATCAAACTACCGCTGACCCTCGCGATAATCAGTGCCATGCTTGTTCGAACATCTCGAAATATTTATGCGATACCGCTTGTCAATGTTATCGAGGTCGTCGAGGTCTCCAAAAAAGACATTGTCCATATTGCTAAAAAAGAAGCGATCAGTATTCGGAATGAAACGATCAATATACTTCGGCTAGATGAAGTTCTTCAAATTGGAAATACGAATCGCGAACTAGAAACCTTTCAAGTCGTTATTGTTATGGCCGTTGGAGAGCGTATTGGGTTTGGGGTTGATAGTCTTATCGGAGAGCAAGATCTCGTGATCAAATCGCTCGATAGTCATTTAGTGGAGTGCCCTGGAATCGCGGGGGCATCTATATTAGGTGATGCAAGCCTTGCACTTATTGTTGATGTATCGACATTAGTAGAAAAGGTGATAGCAGGTATCTATTAATGAGAGGTATTCGAGTTCTATGTATTGATGATTCGATGTTTATTCGATCCTTATTATCTAAACTCTTTGTTTCTGACCTCGATATTGAAGAAGTAAAAACAGCGAATGATGGGGCATCAGCATTTTTATTGCTGGCTAACTGGCATCCCGATATTATTACGCTTGATGTTGAAATGCCTCGAATGAATGGCCTAGAGGTGCTTAAGATCATCAAAGAACGATGGGATATCCCCGTCGTTATGTTGAGCTCACTGACGAGGACGGGTGCCGACATTACAATCAAAGCCCTTGAAGTGGGTGCTGTCGATTGGGTCCAGAAACCCGAAAACGTGTTTGAAGAGGCTGCGTTTGAGACGATGACTCAAGAGCTTGTAAATAAGATAAAAACGATCGCGCAAATGATAAAGACGCGCAAATCACCTGAATCCACTCAATCCACTCAATCAAAGAAGCCGTTACTAAAAGAGACAGGCCCTGATCGCGATTATATTACGAATGAACATTTTAAACGTCTCGTTATGGAATCAAAGTGGGAGCCAAAGGGAACCACAAAGCTGGGGTATTATTTAATTGCTATCGGGATATCAACGGGTGGACCGAGTGCGCTAAATCAAGTCATCCCTCACCTACAGAAGGATATGAATGCGGCGATGATCATTGTTCAGCATATGCCGGCTACCTTTACAAAAGTATTTGCCGAACGACTGAATTCTTTTTCTCTGGTAACGGTTAAAGAGGCGCAAGACGGGGACACGATCACCAAGGGGGTTGTTTATATCGTTCCGGGGGATAAGCATATTCGCCTAGTCGAAACGGGCTCGACAACCTTAAAAATAAAGCTTGATCATTACCCGAAGATCGGCGGATTTCGCCCAAGCGCAGAATCCTTGTTTTATTTTACCGCCGAAACCTGTAAAGAGAAGTCGGTAGGGATCATTATGACGGGTATGGGGTCTGATGGATCGGACAATATTTCCATGATCAAAAAATACTCTGGGAAAACGATCGCTCAAGATGAGGCATCTTGTGTTATTTTTGGTATGCCCCATGTTGCAATACAAAAAGGGAATGTTGATTTCGTGGTCCCGCTTAACAAAATCGTTGATAAAATCAATGAATTTATTATAAGATAGAACAAGCGACGAAAGAGAGGGGCTTTGTGATCATCAATACTAATGCTGAGAAGATGTTGATTGGGACCAAACCAGACGGTTCCCCAGTTAAAGTATTTATTGTTGATGACTCCGCCTTTATGGTGAAGACGATTCAACGTATGCTCGAGGGATTCGGGTGCGAGGTTATGGGTTCTGCCAGTAACGGAGAAGAAGCGATTCAACTCGTGGGGGCAGTCGCGACACAAGTGGACTTAATAACGCTTGATATTTCTATGCCTAAAAAAGATGGTCTTACGGCTTTGCCTGAATTGATCAAACTTAATCCTAGGCTTAAAGTCATCATGGTTAGTGCTTTGGGTGACAAGGAAAAGGTTAAGCAAGCCATTGTTTCGGGTGCTAAGCATTTTATCGTTAAACCCTTTAAACAAGAAAAGGTGTTTGATATTGTTCGTTGGGTTATGCAAAATAACTGATCGGAGGATTAGTAGATTATGGATGTTGAGTATATAAATCCGTTTTTAGTGTCGATAAGTAACGTTCTGCGTGAGATTATTCCTGAAATTCAAATACAAAGAGGTCAGATCGTTAAACGAAACGCACCTATGGTATCCCTTGGATGCGCCTCTCTTATTAGTATTATGGGTACGGTGGAAGGTCGGGTTGTTTTTGATATGTCGAAAGAAACCGCGATTAAGATCGCTAGTGCAATGAATGGTGAAGTGTTTTCAAGTTTTGATTTTATGGTTAGCTCAACGATCAATGAATTGTCCAATATGATCTGTGGGGGAGCGATTACGATACTTAATAATATGGGAAAGGTCATGGACATCTCTGCTCCAACGATTTTTACGGGCAAAGACCTTGAACTCTACGACTCAAGTTTACTAAAAGAGGCGGTTATTGTTCCGGTTAATACAAGTCTTGGAGATATATTCATTAACGTTTCCATTCGTGAAAACTAAATGCTATGACTGGATTTCGGCATTGGTGTATGTGGGGAGCAGTCCTTGTTACACTTAGTGTCGGAGCCGTTAACCTTGAAGAGAATCACTTTTTCACTAAACCGAACAAGATATTTTATGTCTATGTTGTTAATCGTGAGTTGATCCAAAATGAGGGTGTGTATCATCAAGAACCTACCAATATAAATCTCGCGCTTGAGCTTTATCGTCAATTTGAGAGACGTCTTCAGAAAAAAGGATGCTCAGTAAAACCAATATTAGTTGAGACTTCGAACATTACTTTCAATGAAGCGGATATTATCCTCGTTATTCGATCAACCTTTATTTCCTCCTTAAGAGGATATTACCCGTTGCAAAAGAACGGGAATTTTAAAGATGTTGAACTTGATCTCGAATTATTTATTCCAAAGGTCTTTGGCACAAAGCCAGTCGCTGATTATTATATTCGTCAAACGTTGCCTCGTACGTTAATGACTGAAAAATCGGTGACAAAAGAGTTCGCCGGCAGATTAAGCCGACTTTATATTTGGCAGAGTAATGAGCGTTTATTGAACTATTTAAATGGGGACATAGATGAAAGATCGTTTATTCTTGGGCGTTTAATCCTACATCCGGATGATGAAGTTGCCAGAAAACTCCTTGAATTGTCAGCTCCTTCTCTCCCCCACAATCGTCACTAATGCTTTATGATCGGCTTTACTTTGAAGATCAGGAGCAACGATGCTTAGCCCCCTACGCGATAAATTCTAAGGGGTCTGGCGGACGTCGATACCCCGAAGATATGGATCCATTTCGGACGGCGTTTCAGCGTGATCGTGACCGTATCGTTCATTCAAAGGCCTTTCGACGTCTAAAACACAAAACGCAGGTCTTTGTTATATTCGAAGGGGATCATTTTAGAACCCGTCTAACTCATACTCTTGAGGTGACGCAAATTGCTCGACATATGGGGCGAATGATGGGGCTTAATGAAGATCTGATCGAGACCATTGCTTTAGCGCATGATTTAGGTCATACCCCCTTTGGGCATGCTGGTGAGGACGTTTTAAATGAACTGCTATTAGATATCGGAGGCTTTGAGCACAATGAACAAAGCAAGCGTGTCGTTGAGTTGCTTGAGAATAAATATCCTAATTTCCCTGGATTAAATCTCAGTATCGAGGTATTGGAAGGTTTAATGAAGCACCATACACCCTTTGACCACGACGACAAGGTTACAGCAGATGAGATCATCTTCCCTACCCTAGAGGCGCAAGTCGTTAATCTGGCTGATCAATTGGCGTATGTTAGTCACGATCTAGACGATGGGATCGCTTCGGGAATATTAAATATGGACGAACTGGTAACCCATGTTGATTTGTGGCGTGAGGCCCAATTGTTCACCGATAGGGTCAATACAAACCTTAACCCCGCGCAAACACGGTTTAGCAATGTGCGTTACCTTATTAATAAAATGGTTAATGAGGGGGTTGCGTTTTCCGAGATGACTCGAATACAACAAGGTGTTGAAGTGCTTGACGATGTATATTCCTGTCGGGATCGAATTGTGGGGTTCTCTCCAGAACTTGAATTGAAAATTACGAAACTTCAACTCTTTTTAAATGAACGGTTCTATCAAAATTATCGAGTATTGAAAATGACGATTCACGGCAAACAGTTGATCAAAGATCTCTATTGTACATTTCTAAAAAATGTTGAACTCCTCCCAATTCACGAGTATGAGAAGGTGTTGTCTGGCGAAGAACCCCGCCGGATAGTGGCAGACTATATCGCTTTAATGACAGATAATTATGTTGCAAATGAGCATCGTCGTCTTGTCGAGGCTAAGGCTTTTTAATCGAAGCTTTATATTCTGCGGCCAAAGCCAAGGCACTTGCGAGAATATCATTGATATCTTTTTTAAGTTGATCATGGGTAGATAAGGCGGTGGGTTGCTGAGCCTGACTAACGAGACCTTTTTGTTGAAAGCCTTGATAGATGAGATCCTTCTCTCTTTTTTTAAGCCCGTCAATATTGTTAAGATCATTTCGTGAAAACGCGAGATGTTCTTCTAAAGACCGTTTGTATAGATCACCTGAACGTTCAAGAAAGTATGCAAAACAAAGGGTGCTTATTTTTATAGATAATACGCCTAGTTTTTTAAATTGGTCTTTCGATAAAGGGCCGCCATTATTACTTTGACTTAGATTTTCAAAAAATCGTTGCCCTAGGGATTCTTTTTTTCTTAGTTTTAATAAAGTATCGAGTGGACAGTTAGCGATCATGGCCTCATCCGTGACGAGAAGTAATGGGATTAATAATTGGTCAGATTCTTGCGAACTTTCGGATGCGAGACGTTTTAAAAAGGACATTTTTTTGGCAGCCCCTAAGGAATCAATGCTTCCGAAGCGAAAGGTGAATTCGAGCGTAGCAATTTGAACATAGGGTAAAAGGGCATCAATGACGTTGTCCGACATGGTGTCAGTGGTTCGATAAAGTTTCACGAGAAACTCGGACTGTTTTCCTTTGTCCAATTTTTTAAAAGAATTGAAATTCCCGCTTAGAGTTTCTTGACAGAGCCAAATATATTCATTGGCACTAAATTGGTTTAAATATATTTGATCTTCAATTTGACCTTGGAGTTTATCGTCTTCTGTTTTGTCGGGGGATGATATCTTCGATCCTTTTTCAACTTCATGTGTCTTTTGCTTGATCATTGTTTTATCGCCGATGTCGAGTTTTATTTTTTGATCGATGTTGTTTTCATCGTCGTTTGTTCTTCCCGTACGAACAGACTCAAAATCGGTCTTTTTAGCATAGATCTTTGAGGCAAGATTTGCGATCGCGAGATTATCAGCAAAACCAACCTCAACAGAGATGGGCGAATAGACAGTATTATCAGACAATGAACGGGTAGTGGTTTCCATGATTTCCTTTACAACGAAGTTTGGTGTGTTCTTATTACGTTATCTTCAAGCTGAAGTTTTTGAAGATCAGTAAGGGAATTAATGATCGTTAGTTCTCCTGTTAATTTCTCAACGGCAATGACTCGGTTTATTTTCGAAAAAACAGGGTGAAGACCATTGTAAACATTGAGTCCGTCTTCACTGGCCTGTTTAAGAATGTTCTGTGTATTGCTAATGGTATTGAGTTGGTTGTTGCTTAGTGTGGGATAAAAGGTCTCTCTGACGCTCTGGACATCTTGCCAACCCAGCATTTTTAAGGTTTCTTCACCATTTACACATCCGGTGTCCTCATCATAAGAAACGATCTCAGGTACAAATTTTTGTGCAAAGCACTTTTGATCACGAAGAAATTTTAAAGATGACCGTAAATTAAGGCTAAATAATTTTTGCTGTTGAGCAATATTATCGGTATTTCCTGGGGGAGAAGAATCTTCGGTATCTTGAACATCATCTGTTTTGAGGGTTGAAATAACTTCAATCTCAAGTTCATCCGTTTTATCCGAGCCAAGAACTATTTTCTTTAAGGTTTTAGTGTTGAGTTGTGCCTGAATGGTTGAAGCCGCCTCGACGGTGATGATGCCGTCTTCAGAGGCAGTTAACTCTTCTAATAGAGCTGCTTTAACGTTTTGTGATTGTTTGTCGAGTTTTTTTATTCCTCCATCGGGCTGAATGATGCTGCTAATGACCTCTCCTTCAACGTAAGGGATCGCTTTATTTTGATTGACCTGATTTGTGAGGGTGTTTTGTTGAACGGTTTTAAAATTAGTCTGGGTCTGGCTCAGTTCCTCTGTAAAGATCCGGTCACTTACAACAGCTTGGTCAAGATCACTCGGTTCGGTTTCTGGGGTTTGTGCGGCTGTTTTAAATTGAGCCGTAAATGTTTTTTGAGCGGAAGGTTTTTCTGTTGCTTGTTGAAGCGATAAGCCATTATCAACGGCGTCTTGGTTGAGCCCACTTCCGATGCCTTGTATGTTATTGCTAATATCCATTTCTATCCCCCGTACTCTATATATCGACAAAAATCCTTAAAAGTATTCATGAAAATATTTGAATACATATAAAAATGAAATTATGTCGATACTAAGTGTGGAAGTCAAAATGGGGGGCGTTAATCATGACCGATATAAATCTTAATGTATCAGCAAGTAATGGAGTTAGTAATATCTCGCAAGTCGGGGATCAAAACAGTGCCCAACTATCAAGTGTCTTACTTTCAAATACCGATGCGACAACAAGTAGCTATGATAGTTCGGTGACGAGTGATACGTCTGTCGCTACGGATGTAACGCAAAATACGTCGTCTACTCAATCTACTTCAACATCAACGCCGGTTACATATAGTGAGGCGAAGGCCAGTGTATTGGCTCAAATTGACTCGATCAAGGGCCTAGATCTTGAGGCAGATATCGCTCCGGATATTGCTGGCAAGGCAGCAACCGCAACTTCTGCTGCTGTTCCCGCCTCGAGATCAGCTTCAAATCAGGCTGCACAGACAGCACTTGAGGCCAGAAATGCTTCGCGAACAGCGTATAATCAGGAATTGACCGCTCTTAAATCAACCTTTACATCTGAGTTCGAAGGACTTGATTCGAGTAAGACAACAAGCGCATATAATAAGGCGCTTACGAAAATTAATGGGGATGCAACCACGACCCCGCCTATTTTGTCACAAGCCCAACGACTAGACAACTTGGCCTCAAAATATAGTACGTCCTCTATTGCCGGGGACGTTTCGACATCTTGTAATAATGCGAAAACTACGTTGAGTAAAGATAATTCGGCCATATCAACCTATGAAAACAAGGCACTGGTTAAGGCCATGATCAAAAGTATATTGATCGGTGAGTTTAAGAAGGATTTAGAAAATTTGGGAAGCACGGATTATAAAGTATAAACAAAGGGGGCTGAGATAAAATGGGTGATCAAATCAATGCGGTAAGTGGAATTAATGTTAGTGCAGGGGCAACCTCAACCAGTAATTCATCACATAGTGTTATGGAGGCAGCTGGAGACTCAGCCCTTTCGGCTAGTTATGGTTCTGACTCTAGTTCCAGTACTAGTTCGATTGATTCGGTATGGTCCAGTACGTTTGAAAAACAAAGTGAAGCTATTTCGGATAGTGATGATAAAACAAAAGCGATCAATGCAGCCGTCAATCAAAATTCCTTGACGCTTCAAGCTTATACAACGTTGACTTCTGATAATCCCGATCTGTCAAAGCTTAGTGATTCGCAATCCCCGACCGTAGGGGCTTCGACGATCAATAGTTCGGGCCAGCGAGAAACCAAGAATGTTGAGACCTTTATCAATGTGGATGCAGGGACAAGTTATGTGACCGCCCATGCTTCCGAAATATTTGGGGCTGGCGTTGATGTGAATAGCCTTTCTGCCACGGAGAAGGCCCAAAAGATATCCGATTATGTGACCAAAAATGCCACGTATGTTGCCGACTCAACTCCAAATTGGTCAACCTTTAGTCAGTTCACAGGAAGCGGATTAAAAGGGGATTGTGAAGATATCGCCAACTTCACAGCTAGTTTGATGCGTGGGGCTGGACTAACATCTGATCAGGTTAAGGTGGGTGTTGATGCAGGGGCAGCAGGCTCGGTGGGTCACGTTGAGGTCATCCTCAATCTTGATGGGAAGAATGCTTCGGTATTGGACATTTCGGCCCAGACAGAGAGTCACACTACAGCGAATATAAATAATTTACAAAGCCTTTCTTCGAAGGAATCAACCAATCCCTTTGAGGTTGTCTATTCAGATAAAGGGGGTGTCAAAGCGGATGGCTCACATGTTTTTGACAATGGAGTAACCGATACAACCGCAGTGGCTACAACGTCAGCAACGACAACAACCACCACCACAAAAGAGATCAAAGAC
>CAIUCY010000170.1 GCA_903897765.1 uncultured Candidatus Marinamargulisbacteria bacterium
CTTCGCTTTAGCCTTATCGCCTGCTTTAAGGTCGTAGACTTCAGCATTATCTTGTGAGAATACGACCAAATCACCGGATCTCTTAACAATATAATTATAAACTTTACCGTCTTCTTTGTTTTCGATGACTTCAAGTTCTTCACTAAATTTAACGGTACCCGCTGAACTCGCCAATGCATATTCAACAGTGGGATCATATTCGAAAATGATCGTTCCCTTTTCAACTTTGGCCCCGTCTTTAACGCGAACCTCAGCACCTAAGGATACCTGAATTTTTTTCTCGCCACCGTTATCGTAAACGAGGGTGATCTCCCCTTCGGCAATAACCACTTCAATAGGATGTCCATATTCGTTTAACAATTTCTGAGCGGAGAATGATTTACTGAACTTTAACGTTCCAGCGGCATCAGCCTTAACTTCTACACGAGCGGCTCGAGATAGATCGACACCTCCTGTATGGAAGGTTCTCATGGTCAACTGCGTTCCGGGTTCACCAATTGATTGAGCGGCGATGATCCCGACGGCCTCACCCACATCAACAATATGGTTACTGGCTAGATCGCGACCATAACATTTCTGACAAAGGCCACGTTTTGCCTCACAGGTAATAACGGAACGAACCTGAAGCTGAGTAACACCGGCTTTAACAATAAGTTCCGCTTTTTCTTCGTTGATGGTTTCATCTACATTGATAATGACCACTTTCGAATCATTTGGATCGACAATTTTCTCGAGACTTACGCGTCCGGTAAGTCGTTCCTTTAAGGAAATGATCTCATCATAACCTTCTTTGATTGCGGCGATTCTAACACCCTGCAAGGTATGACAATCATCTTCTGTAACCATCATTTCCTGGGCGATATCGACTAATCGACGAGTTAAATATCCTGAGTCTGCAGTACGAAGTGCGGTATCAACGAGACCTTTTCTCGCACCATAGGTCGAAATAAAGTACTCGGTAGAACTTAAGCCTTCACGGAAGTTTGAAGTGATAGGAATGTCAACTGTATTACCTGATGCATCACCCATTAGACCTCGCATACCCGCTAATTGCTTAACTTGATCGATACTTCCTCGAGCACCTGATGATGCCATCATGAATACGCTGTTAAGATCGTCAAAATTGGCTTTCATAGCATCAGTAACTTTGTCACTTGTTGATCGCCAAACTTCGAGATCACGGATCCGTTTTTCTTCTGAACCGATTATGCCGCGCTCGACAAGCTTTTCAATGGCATCGATCTCTCGATAGGCTTGCTCAATGATCCCTTTTTTTGCAGGGGGTATCGTCAAATCTTCGATTGAAATGGAAACACCTGCACGAGTAGCATATTTAAATCCGATATCTTTAAGCTCGTCGGCAAGGGTTGCAGTTACTTTGCTGCCAAACTGTGCGAAATAACTGATGATCATCGCAGCAAGCTGCTTCTTTCCAACCACTTCATTGATGAACAACTGTTCAGGAAGTCCATTAGCTTGAAGCGCCTGGTGGATCGCTTCATTGAAAATAACGCGTCCGACGGTTGTAGAAAGGATCTCATCATTGTGACGAACACGTAATTTTGTATGTAGGCGCGCATTATTGGTTTCATAAGCACGAAGAACTTCTTCGAAATCGACGAATATTCTATTGGGCATTTCTTTTTCTTTCGAATCTGAAATGGTCAAATAATAAATCCCTAATACCATATCCTGAGACGGCGTAATGATCGGACGACCATTAGAAGGTGCCAAGATATTATTATTAGCCAACATCAAAAGACGGGCTTCCGCTTGCGCCTCAATAGACAACGGAATATGAATAGCCATTTGATCGCCATCAAAGTCGGCGTTATACGCGGTACAAACCAATGGATGAAGTTGAAGGGCCTTACCCTCAACCAAGACAGGTTCAAAAGCTTGTATGCCAAGACGGTGAAGAGTTGGCGCACGATTGAGCATGACGGGATGTCCGTCGATGATCTCTTCTAATACATCCCAAACTTCATCATTCGCTCTTTCAATAAGGCGTTTAGCACTTTTAACATTTTGGACAAAACCCTTTTCAACCAATTTACGAATAACGAAAGGTTTAAAAAGCTCAAGCGCCATAGTCTTTGGAAGACCACATTGATGTAATTTTAAATGCGGGCCAACAACGATAACAGAACGTCCCGAATAATCGACTCGTTTACCGAGCAGGTTTTGACGGAAACGACCTTGTTTTCCCTGAATAATATCGCTAAGAGACTTTAAGGGACGACCGTTACTACCCGTCACAACTCGTCCACGACGACCATTATGAATAAGAACATCGACAGCTTCCTGAAGCATTCTCATTTCATTTTTTACGATCATATTGGGTGCGCCAATATCAAGAAGGCGACGAAGACGATTATTACGATTGATCACACGACGATAAAGATCATTCAAGTCGGACGTTGCAAAACGACCGCCTTCAAGCTGAACCATCGGACGAAGATCTGGCGGCATTACGGGAATAACGTCAAGGATCATCCACTCGGGACGATTCCCTGATTCGATAAAAGAATCCACAACACGATAACGTTTGGTAAGTTTTAATTTCTTAGCGGTTGATGCCGTCTCAAGCTCTGCCTTCAATTGAACCCGCAGATCAACCAAGTTGATCTTTTTGAGAAGGGTCTTGATCGCACGCGCTCCAATATCCGCTTTGAACTTATCGCCGTATTTTTCTTTTAATTCGATATATTTCTGCTCACTAATTCTTTGTTTTTCCTCAAGAATGGCCTCAAGCTCGGGAGAGACATCTGTAATGATAAAACTATCATAATAAACGACTTCTTCTAAACTCTTAACCGCCATATCAAGAAGAACACCCAGAAATGAGGGAACGCCTTTTAAATACCAAATGTGCGCTACAGGTGATGCCAACTCGATGTGTCCCATACGTTCACGACGAACCTTGGAATGAGTCACTTCAACACCGCATCGTTCACAAACAATACCACGATAACGAACACGTCGATATTTACCGCAAGCGCATTCCCAATCTTTGACGGGTCCGAAGATGCGCTCACAAAAGAGACCATTTCTTTCTGGACGGAATGTCCGGTAATTGATCGTCTCAGGCTTGGTAACCTCTCCGTGTGACCAGTTGCGAATGCGCTCTGGCGATGTCAACGTAATCTTTATCTTCTTAAATTCCTCGTAACTTTTTGATAGCATCGGTCACCGTCTCCTTTGTTGTCCTTGATAGGCTTTAGAATCGATCGATTTCGTCATTATCCTCATTGAGGAGACGCATATCGAGGGCAATACTGCGAAGCTCTCTAACAAGAACCTTGAATGATTCTGGTACACCGGTTTTTGCAATCGGACGACCTTTAATAATCGATTCATAGGCTTTTGCACGACCCGTAACGTCATCAGATTTGATCGTTAGCATTTCTTGAAGAATATGAGCTGCCCCATATGCTTCCAACGCCCAGACTTCCATCTCTCCAAAACGTTGGCCACCAAACTGTGCTTTACCACCCAACGGTTGTTGAGTAACAAGCGAGTAAGGTCCCGTAGATCTTGCATGAATCTTATCATCGACTAAGTGAATCAGTTTAAGCATATACATATAACCGCAAAAAACAGGTCGATCAAACGGTTCACCCGAACGACCATCGCGAAGAACAGCTTTCCCATTAAGGGTCAGCCACTCAAATCCTGCAATTTTCTGTGCTTTTTCAAGCTCTGCGGACACAATATCTAAGGATGTCTCTTGACCTAAGACTTCGTCAAAAGGACTAACTTGATAATGTTTTTGAAGGGCATGTGCAGCACTTCCAAGAAGGGTCTCATAAATTTGTCCCACGTTCATACGACTGGGAACACCTAGTGGATTTAACACCATATCAACTTGGGTACCATCAGGCATCATAGGCATATCTTCAACAGGAAGAATTCTTGAAATGATCCCCTTATTTCCGTGACGTCCAGCAACTTTATCCCCAATGGATATTTTTCGCAGATGGGCAACATAAACACGCACAACTTTGATCACACCGGGTGGAAGATTGTCATTATTTTCCTTAGAAAATACTTTAACATTAACGACCTTACCGTATTCACCGGGGGAAACACGTAAAGACGTGTCTTTCATGTCGCGCGCCTTATCACCGAAAATAGCTCTGAGGAGTTTTTCTTCAGCTGGTGGCTCAGATTCACCTTTGGGCGTCACTTTACCAACTAAAATATCCCCAGGCTTCACTTGTGCCCCTACATTGACGATACCATCTTCATCTAAGTTTTGAAGAAGTTCTTCGGACACATTAGCGACTTCACGGGTTATTTCTTCATCACCAAGCTTGGTTGTTCGAACATCAACCTCAAACTTTGAGATGTGAACCGTTGAGAACATATCTTCTTTGACAAGTCGTTCACTGATCAGGATCGAGTCTTCAAAATTCAACCCTTCCCATGGAAGGAACGCCACGAGCATATTACGACCCAAGGCAAGTTCGCCATCATGGGTAGACGCACCATCTGCAAGCGGATCGCCAACCTTAACCTTTTGTCCGAGATCAACGATAGGACGTTGATTTACCCATGTGCTTTGATTGCTCTTTTGATATTTGATCAATTGATAAGTATGCTCTTTTTTCTTATCATTTCTGATAATAATCTTATCAGCATCAACATAAGATACTTCACCATCCTCTTCTGACAAAACCATTGAGCCTGCATATCGCGCAACATCCAGTTCGAGCCCTGTTCCGACATAAGGACGGTGGGGAGCAAGAAGAGGCGTCGCTTGACGTTGCATATTCGCACCCATTAAGGCACGGTTAGCATCATCATGTTCTAGGAATGGGATGAGGGCTGTCGAGATCCCGAACATTTGTCGAGGCGACACACCAATATACTCAACTTCTTCGGGTCGAGCATAGACGAATTCCTTGCGATAACGAACAGGAACACGATCAGAAACGATCTTCCCCTTTTCGGTTTTTACATCAAAGGGAGCGATTTTATGATAATCCTCAAGATCGGCTGTAAAATAAACAATTTCACTTGTTACTTTGGTATTCACTACTTTGGCATAAGGGGTTTCAATAAACCCGAACTTATTGATACGAGCAAAAATAGCTAAAGGACCAATAAGACCAGCATTTTGACCTTCTGGTGTTTCAACAACGCAGATACGGCCATAATGCGAAGGATGAATATCACGGACTTCAAAGCCAGCACGTTCCTTGGTTAGACCACCGGGGCCTAAAGCGGAAAGTCGACGACGATGATTCAATTCGGCTAAGGGATTGGTTTGATCCATAAATTGAGAAAGTTGACTGGTTCCAAAAAACTCACGCATGACAGCCATCAAGGGTCGAATATTAATGAGTTTCTGGGGGACAATATCCTCAGGGTCACTGACGGTCATTTGCTCATTAACCAATCGCTCTAGGCGGGAAAGCCCTACGCGTAATTGTTTTTGCATGAGTTCGCCCGCACATTTTACGCGACGATTACCTAAGTGGTCGATATCATC
>CAIUCY010000171.1 GCA_903897765.1 uncultured Candidatus Marinamargulisbacteria bacterium
GTTTTGGCAAAATGTTGCTATTATCGAGACGAGTGAAACATTAAACCAAACCTTAGAAAGGGCGTGGCGCGTCGCTGATTTCATCGATTTCTCTGCTTTATTGGTTAAAGACGCTTTACATCGTAAAGAATCGTGTGGAGGTCATTTTCGAGAAGAGAGTCAAACCCCCGAAGGTGAAGCCAAACGTAACGATGCAGAATTTAGTCATGTTGCCGCTTGGGAATATGCAGGAAGCAATGCCCCGATCCTTCACAAAGAAGAACTAACGTTCTCTGACGTAAAGTTATCCGAGAGGAGCTATAAGTAATGACCCGAAAGATAGATATCACCTTAAAAGTGTGGCGCCAGGTCAGTCCTAAAACCAAAGGAAAATTCACCGAGTATAAATTATCACAAATTGACCAAGATGCCTCATTTGTTGAAATGCTTGATATACTCAACGAATCCCTTACCTTGTCGGGAAAGTCGCCTGTTGCCTTCGAAAGCGATTGTCGAGAGGGCATTTGTGGCAGTTGTGGGGCCATGGTCAACGGAAAGGCTCACGGCCCTAAAAAGGAAACGACGCTTTGCCAGCTCCATATGCGTATGTTCAACCACAATGACACCATATTCATTGAACCGTTTCGAGCCAAAGCATTACCTATCATTAAAGATCTCGTTGTGGATCGCTCTGCGTTGGATCGAATGATCTCGCAAGGTGGTTATATTTCTGTGCGTACGGGGAGCGCACCGGATGCGAACACCCTTCTTATACGAAAAGAATCGGCTGAAAAAGCCATGGATGCTGCTGAGTGTATAGGTTGTGGCGCATGTATCGCTACGTGCCCGAATGCTGCAGCCATGCTATTTATGTCTGCTAAAGTCAGTCAATTATCACGTCTTCCCCAAGGTCATCCTGAGCGTGAAAAACGTGTTCAGGCAATGGTAGCCCAAATGGACAAAGAAGGATTCGGGAATTGTTCCAATACCTATGAATGCGAGATAGCCTGTCCCAAAGGCATCAGTGTGACCCATATCAATCGCATGAACCGAGAATTCTTACGTGCTAGTATAAAGGAGGCCTAGATGAAAATTCACGAGTACCAGGCTAAAGATATTTTCGAGCAATATGGGATCCCCGTAACCAAGGGTCGCATGGCGAGAACGGCCCAAGAAGCCAAAATAATCGCCGAAGAGCTCGGTTCAACTGTTGTTGTTAAGGCACAAGTTCATGTAGGTGGCCGTGGCAAAGCCGGAGGGGTAAAGATTGCCCATAACCCAGATGAGACCTATTCTATTGCACAAACCATTTTGGGGCTTGAGATAAAAGGATTGCCAGTTAAAAAAATTCTCGTTGCTGAAGCCGTCGAGATAGCCAAGGAATTTTATGTCGGTATCACCCTTGATCTCTCCGTTAAAAAGATCGTCTTTTTAGTCAGTAAAGCGGGTGGTGTCGATATTGAAGAAGTGGCGGCCACTCAACCTGAACAGATCATTAAAGTCTATATTGATCCATTATTAGGACTTCAACCGTTCCAAAAACGTCAGATGGCCTATGCTCTCTTTTCGAAAAAAGACCATATTCATCAGGCCATGGATATTTTCGAGAAACTCTATCGTGTCTTTTGTGGTCTTGATTGTTCGCTTGCTGAGATCAATCCCTTGGTTATCACCCCAACTGGAACAGAAACAAGCACCCTACTCGCACTCGACGCGAAGGTTGTTTTTGATGATAACGGTTTGATCCGTCACCCCGAACTTGAAGCTCTACGCGATATGGATGTCATCGAAGAAGAAGATGAAGTCGAAGCACGAAACAATGGACTGACCTTTATCAAACTAGACGGCGAAATTGGTTGTATCGTAAATGGTGCAGGTCTTGCCATGGCAACGATGGATATCATTAAACTGTTTGGGGGCGAACCCGCAAACTTCCTCGATGTTGGCGGAAGCTCTAACCCCAATAAAATTGTAAAAGCGTTTCAGATCATTTTGAAGAATAAAAAGATCAAAGCGGTCTTTATCAATATTTTTGGAGGGATCACCCGTTGCGATGATATTGCGAATGGACTCCTTGAAGCCCATAAACAAATGGATATACACGTTCCCGTTGTCATTCGGTTGGCAGGCACCAATGAAGAGAAAGCACGAACCATCCTTAATTCAGCTCATTTCTCTGCCTATGCAAGTATGGAAGAAGCCGTTACCCAAGTCGTTGAACTGGCAAAAAGGGGGCAAGCATGACCATTTTAATCGACGAGAATACAAAGGTTATCGTTCAGGGGATTACAGGACGAGATGGATCGTTTCATGCAAAAGGCATGAGGGACTACGGCACAAAGATCGTCGGGGGTGTTACCCCAAGCAAAGGTGGACAAGACTTAGAGGGCATTCCTGTTTTTAACACCGTGCGCGATGCCGTTGATCAAACCGGTGCCAATGCCTCGGTCATTTACGTCCCCCCCCTATTCGCAGTTGATGCTATTTATGAGGCCGTAGATGCAGGTCTAGATGTGGTTGTCTGCATTACCGAAGGGATTCCCGTTTTGGATATGCTATCGGTTTATCATTATATTCAACATAAAAAGGTTGTTCTTATCGGTGGTAATTGCCCCGGCATTATCAGCCCTGGGAAATGCAAGATCGGTATCATGCCCGGGAACATTCATAAAGAAGGACGAGTGGGTGTAATTAGTCGCAGCGGAACCTTAACCTATGAAGTCGTTAACAGTCTTACTCAGGCAGGACTAGGCCAAAGTACAGTTATTGGCATTGGCGGCGACCCTGTTAAAGGCATCAACTACATCGAACTCTTAAAACGCTTTCAGGCTGATGAGTTCACCGATACGATCGTTCTTTTAGGCGAGATCGGTGGGTCGGACGAAGAAGCGGCTGCTGCCTATATTAAACAATATATCACCAAACCCGTTTATAGTTTTATCGCAGGGAAAACAGCTCCAGAAGGAAAACGTATGGGACACGCAGGCGCGATCATCGCCGGTGGCAAAGGACTAGCGGTAGATAAGATCAGAATATTAGAAGAAGCTGGCGTTCACGTATTAGATCGCCCCGATATTATGGGAAACGTTATTAGGGGAGGACAATAATGGTAAAAACAGGACTCGTTCGCTTTGAAATATTAATGGATGCAGGTGATGGGGCTCAAAAGGCTGGCGACATATTGATCAAGGCCTTAGCTCGTGACGGGAAATATGTTTTCTCAGAACCCATTATTCCCTCTGAAATAAGCCCGCCCAGACGAACCAAGTTCTCCATGTCAGGCGTCATCATTCGTGTGGCGGATTTTGATATCACTAGTATCGGCAATGACTCGGACGTTATTCTGGCATCACACGAGATCCTTCTCAGTCGACGCCTAGAAGACAATGAATATCATGTGCCAGCAAAAGTGCTACTCGACATGAGCGATCAGGAAAAAAATCCTGAAACCTACGCTGCCGCTATTAAAGAAGCGCAAGACAAAGGGCTTGAAGTATTCCCCTTCCATATCGACCAAGAAACAAAAGACCTTATGGGGGGTATAAAACGAGAAGCAGGGCGCGGCACAGGGAATAATATGTATTACTTAGGCATTTTGACATACATCTTCAATGTTGAACTCGATATTGTCCTCTCTGTTATCCAAAAAACATTTATCAAATTATCGGAGGATAGACTGGCTCAGAATTTGACTATTTTTAACAATGGTTATCGCCTAGCTAAGACCCATTTCAATTTCACGGCTGAGGTAAATTCAAACGCTAAAGAGGGAAAAGACAAAATTCTGATCGATGGAAATTCCGCAATGGCACTTGGCGTCATTGATGCTGGATTTAAATTTTTCGCGGGATACCCTATTACCCCTGCTAGCTCTATTATGCATCTATTAGCCAAATATATGCCCCATTTCGGCGGACGTATCCATCAAGCCGAAGATGAAATCGCTGCGATCGGAGCGGCCATTGGTGGTTATTACGGAGGTATCCCCTCATTAACATGTACGTCTGGTCCTGGATTATCGCTCAAGCAAGAGTTTATCGGATTAGCCTTGGCTACCGAGACCCCCTTGGTATTAATTGACGTTCAACGCGGGGGGCCTGCCACCGGTTTACCTACTCGAACGGAGCAATCCGATCTGTTGGCTTGCCTGTTTGGAACCCATGGGGATAGCGTTCGTATTATCCTTAGTGTCACCGATATTACAGACTGTTTTTATGCCCCCCATGTTGCTCGATATATTACCGAAAAATTAAGAGTCCCTGTCGTGATACTGAGTGATGGATTTGAGTCCAATAGCCTGTCGGTCATCCCCAAACTCATCAGTAAACCCATGAAATCCGTTGATGATATTAGCGATGATATTTTGGCGCGCTTTCAGATCAAACGACTCACGCATGAGATCGAAATGGTCAATGAGAACCAGTCCATTCCGGGAGAAGAGGGTAAACTGAGACGCCTTGTCGGATTGGTAACCAATAAAGAAGGTCTTATTAGTACATCAGCACCTACACAAAAACGTGCCCATCGCATTCGAAACCAAAAACTTCATGACATACAAGCGTCTATAATAGCCCCCGATATTTTTGGTGCTCCTGAAGGCGATTACTTGATCGTCGGTTGGGGAACAACGCGTGGCGCTATCGAAGAAGCCGTGACCAAACTAGGGGAAGAAGGCATCCATGTATCAAGCTTATCCCTAAGAACGATATACCCTCTACCCTTATCGCTTAAAGCCATTTTTTCACGATTCAAGAAAGTCGTAACGGTCGAGATCGCCTTTGGTGATAAATTAAAGCCCTCTCCCATTACCATGCTGCTTCGGAACGAAACTTTGATGGATATTGAAGCGATCATCTCTGAACCAACTGGAAGGCCGGTCACGCCCAATGAAGTCAAATCAAAAATAAAAGGACTACAATCATGAGCGAAACCAAATTAACGATGCAAGATCTGAATGCAAGTCAAATTCGATGGTGTGAGGGCTGTGGAAACTTCGGGATCATAAATGCTGTCAAAAAACTTATTCTTGATCTTGAACTTGATCCTAAGAATGTAGCCAATATTTCGGGTATCGGTTGTTCGAGCCGTGCGCCTCATTACATCAATACCTATGGTATCAACAGTATTCATGGACGCGCGATCCCCATTGCAACGGGATTAAAACTAGCACGACCTGAAATCGATATCATTATTCATAGTGGAGATGGGGACGCCGCAAGCATTGGAGGAAATCATCTGCTTCATGGGGTGAATAAGAATATTAATGTTGTGTTTATTATGTATGATAATGGACTCTATTCATTAACCAAATCTCAAACATCCCCTACTACACCCCGTGGACACAAAACAAATACCAGTCCCTATGGAAACCTACTTGATCCACTCAATATCATGCAACTTGTTCTCGGTATGGGAGGAAGTTTTGTGGCAAGTACCGCTGACTGGATGCCGGCTCATATGCTCGAAACACTCAAAAAGGCCCATGCGCATAAGGGGTTTAGTTTTGTTCATGTCTGGCAACGCTGTCCACACTTTTTTCCCGATTATGTCGAAAATACTCGCCTTGACGCCTTTTCATTCCTTACCCATGAAGGGGGTGTTTCGGTTCCCGAGAAGTATCAAGGCCAAGCCCAGATCATTGAGCACAAGCCTAACAATTTAGGGGACGCTTTTCAGTACGCTCTTGAAGAACAACCGTACTTAGGTTTGTTCTATCAGAACGAAAGCAAACTTGTCTATGATGAGCAAGTGAACAAACTGACCCTTAATGCAGAATCCATGAATTTAGTGGATGTCCTCAACGGATACA
>CAIUCY010000172.1 GCA_903897765.1 uncultured Candidatus Marinamargulisbacteria bacterium
ATCTCAGGGTTGGTAAAGAACTCGCCGGTTTCTATCCCCTCGTTCATTCGAACCAATGATTGTTTGACTACACGTCCTGCGCCGATATTTTGGTGGCCCACTTCAGAATTGCCCATGACGCCAACGGGTAGCCCAACGCTGAGCCCATTGGTTGTCAGAGATGTTGTCGGTGAAGCCTCCAGAATGGCATTAAGATTTGGCGTTTTGGCCATAAAAACCGCGTTAGAGCTGATATGCTTCGCTAACCCCCAGCCATCAAGGATCGCAAGAAGGACAGGTTTTTGTTTTATGGATGTCATATAGAGGATCTATCGAAAGTTATTAAAAGAAAGCTCAATGCCGAAATCGTGACCGCGGAGGGCGGACATGGTTTCCTGAAGGGCGTCTTTTTTAGCACTGCTAACACGGATCTTATCATCGTTGATCTGGGCGTTGACTTTGAGTTTGGTTGTTTTAATAAAGGTGGTGAGCTCTTTGGCTTTCTCTTTGGAGAGACCCTGTTTAATGATGACATCTTGTTTGACATTGCCACCAAGTGCCGTGTCGATCTTTTGATAGTCGAGGAATTTAAGGCTGATATTACGCTTCACCAGTTTGCCTTCGAGGATATCGATGACATTGCGAAGCTTCATGTCGTCATCGGCCAACAGGTTAACGGTTTTATCGGAACGCTTGATCTCGCTGATGCTGCCCTTGAAATCAAAACGAGTGGTGATCTCTTTCATGCCCATATTAATGGCATTATCGAGCTCCGCCAGATCGATCTCGGATACAATGTCAAAAGAAAAATCAGCCATTGGGTTATTATAACCAGAGTTAGGGATAAATTCTATTGAATTTTTCGTTTCTCCAAAAGTTGCATCTTGATCTCGGGTGCAGATATACTTAAGCTATGGCAAACATTGCCGCTGACCCTTCCGGCCTTCGGTCACCTTCCCTTGGTAAGGGAAGGATAGTTCCCACCCCAGACGAGCAAGTCCTTATCGACGCTATTCGCAAAGAGATGGAGGAGGGTAAACAAGAGATCCATGCAGTTGTTGAAGACGTTCGCACTCGCCGGTATTGGAATATCGGCCAACACATCAAGACGCACCTCTTGAAAAACGAAGATCGCGCGGATTATGGGTCGCATTTGTTTGAACTATTAGAGCAAGAGACTTCTATTGAGCGGTCTACGCTTCATCGAACAGTAAAGTTTTTTGAAGCCTATCCAGAGATTGTGGGCACGTGCCCACAATTGTCATGGTCTCACTTTCGGGTGTTAATCACGGTCGCTGATATGGACAGGCGTAAGGCATTAGAGGAAAAGACAGTTTCGGAGAAATTGAATGTTAAAGCGCTCAAGGCTGTCGTCCGTGCGGCTCACCCAGAGCTCAATCATTTATTGCCGCTTACCGAACATCGCGACAAGCCCAATGTGTACCAACTGAGAGAGGTGCGGGGCCGAGATGTGGTTGACCTTGGGTTCCACGAATACCGCGAGAAAAGCGATCTTCAAGGCAAACGATTAGAGCTGTCGAAAACAGACGCGCATTACACCTATAAGGCCTATGTGCTCGAGGTCATCGATGGCGACACTCTATGGGTCGAGATCGACCAAGGGTTTAAGGTGTTGACGGTTCAAAAGCTGCGACTGCGGGGTATCAATTCGGCCGAGCTGTCCACATCCGAGGGCCTGAACGCCAAAACGTATATCCAAAAGCAGCTCAAAGATTGCGCCTTCATCGCCGTCAAAACCCATTCTCGAGACAAGTTCGACCGCTACTTGACCGACATCTTCTATGACGAGAATGAACCCGACCTCAATCGATTGGTTCAGCAGGGTAAGTTCCTCAATCAAGAGTTGCTCGATATGGGCTTGGCGGTGAGGTATGAGGGGTAGGGGCTTCTTAATAATATGGAAAAGTTTCTTATCGTTATTGAGAATGCTGGGAATAACTTTTCTGCCTATTCTCCTGACTTACCCGGATGTGTTGCAACAGGTGACACTCAAGATGAAGCTGAAACGAACATGTATGATGCTATTCAGATGCACATTAAAGGTTTAAAAGAAGATCATTTGCCTATTCCGACATCAAGAACCTACGCTGAATATTTAGTGATAGCCGTTTAGGCGTTTCCCAAAATTTGCGTTTCTTGTAATTTTTTCTTGATTCTTATAAAATTTATTTCATATTCAAAAGAAAGGGGTTTTGTTATGAAAAAATGTATTTTAGTAGTTTTCTGTTTAGTGTCTCTGTTTACAGTCGGTATAGCTGAAGGTCCACGAGTCGGTATTGATGTGGTAGCTGGGGGTGTTAGTACTGCGTTAGTTGGGGTCAACACATCTGCTTATGAACTTGGCATAGGGTACTCTTCACAATCTAACGACGCTTCATCAAAGACGGAGGCTAATGTTATAACGTTCAAGGGTTTTTTAAAGGATACACTTTCCAAGTCTGTTTCCTTGGTTTATGGGGCTTACTACCAATTGTTATCTGGGAAAGTTTCTGGAACGTCTATTGACTCTGCTTCAGCTATCATGGCAGTTATTGGTGTCGAATATGGTTTGACTGACGATTTATTGTTGACTGTTCAATATTCACCTTTTGCTTCTGTGTCTTCTAAGGTGTCAGGAACAACAACAAACACAAGCTCATTAGGCTCGTGGGTTGTTGTCGGAGGAAAATACTTACTATAATATTGCGATTAGAATAATAAGTCGTTTAAAGAAAAAGGCCTCATTTATTGAGGCCTTTTTCTTTGTCAGTTCAAGATAGTTTTTCTTCGTCGAGATTTTTTCGCCACTTTGCTTTTCGGCGTCAACTCTTGCTCGTCCGGCAACGTTGCCCCATCGCGTGCCAACGTTGTTTGTAGATCAAAGCGATCGTCTCCGGTCGGAAATTCTCAATATTGGTCAGGAATCGATAAACCTTCCCTGTTTCGGGATCTTCATAGGTCACGAGTCGCAGAATATC
>CAIUCY010000173.1 GCA_903897765.1 uncultured Candidatus Marinamargulisbacteria bacterium
CAAAGCAATAGTCTTGTCCATGAGAGGTAATGATATGGTCAGTCGCATCACGTGTTGTCCCGGGCACTTCGCTAACGATGACGCGATCTTCACCAGCTAAAGCATTCAAAATAGAGGATTTGCCGACATTAGGTTTTCCTACAATAGAAACAGGGATGGCGTCACTGGCAACATTATTAAAACCTTGCTTGCTCGCGGGCAAGGTTTCAAAACAATGGTCTAAGACCTCGTCAAACCCTTGCTTTTGCGAGGCACTAACCATGTAAAGACCATTAAAGCCCAATTGATAAAAGTCTGAGGCATTAATATGAAGATTTTCATGGTCTGTTTTGTTGGCCAATAGCACAACTTTGTCTTTGTAAGTCATCAAAGCATGGGCAATGACTTCATCATAAGGGGTCAACCCATCTCGGGTATCCACCACATAAAGGAGCTTATCGGCGATAAGAAGGGCCTCTTTGACACGTTTTTCGATCTCTCCCTGAAACGGGAGTCCCGAATTTTCGGTCTCATGAAAAAAAATGCCGCCACTATCAACTAAAACATAATGGTGCTTTCCGTAGGCGCATAAACCAAAAATGAGATCACGTGTCACCCCAGGCAGATCGCCGACGATAGATCGACGACTGCCATTTAACGCATTAAACATCGTTGACTTGCCTACATTGGGTCGACCGAGAATGAGAAATGTAGGGAGTGACATGCGCTCCGGTTACTCTTCGACGGTTTCGGTGTCTTCTTCAACGACCTCTTCAAGCGCTTTAAGGCTAAGGCCTATTTTTTGCTCTTCAGGAATAACGCGAAGCACTTTAACAGTGACTTCTTGACCCACTTTGACGACATCATCTACATGTTTAACATGTTGATGGCTGAGTTCGGAAATATGAATAAGCCCTTCGAGCCCTTCGCTAAGTTTTACAAAAGCGCCAAACGTCGTTGTGCGACTGATCGTTCCCGTAATGACTCGTCCGATCGGGTAGGTTTCTTCAACCTTTTCCCAAGGATCGGGGGTGAGCTGTTTAAGGCCGAGAGAAACACGCTTTGCTTCTTTATCGACACCCAAAACAAACACGTCGATCATATCGCCAACATGAAGAATGTCTTCAACTTTTTCGATACGATCCCAACTGATCTCGGAAATGTGAATCAGGCCTTCGATACCGTTAATATTAACAAAGGCACCGAATTCTTTCGTACTCGTGACACGACCATTGACGACTTGTCCAACTTCGAGCGCCTCGAGAGCCTCAGATTTTGAGTTATCGACGGGACGCTCGTGACTTTTAGTCGAAAAAATAATTTTTTTGCGTTTTTTATCAACTTCGATAACATTGGCTGACATCGATTCACCGATCAGTGAATTAAGGTCATCGGCTTTATTTCGAGAGACCAAAGATGAGGGGATAAACCCACGCAGTCCTTTAAAACTGACAACAAGGCCTCCTTTGACGGAGCTTTCCACTTTGATGTCCACAGGTTCTTTTAGTTTGTAGGATTGATACGCTTCCTTCCATGCACCTTCCCAGTCGGCACGGCGTTTAGAGAGGAGGGTATACCCTTCTTTTGTCTCTAATTGAAGGATGACCAGCGTGATCACCTCACCTTTAGATATTTCATTTTTAGGAACACCTAATTCTTCATTGGCAACAAACCCTTCACACTTAAATCCTATATCGACAAATACACCCGCTTTTTCGATTGAAAGAACGGTACCTTTAATGACATCACCTTCTGTATAATTTTTAAGACTCATTCCATATACTTCGTCTTCTTCTTCCATTTTTAGAACTCGTGGACTTTTGGGATAGGCCACTTCGACGGGCACTTCCTCTGTGACGATAGGGGCTAATTGATTTTTTAAAGTATTTAGTGGTTCCGTAAAAGGTTCAACCAGTGTTGAATGTGGGGTTGAGGGTTCTGGTGTAGCCGCTTTTAAAGATTTTTCAAATTCAGATTCTTCTCCCATCGAGGTGCCACGAAGCGATAAATTAAGCCCTTCAGAACCGATAATAGGTCTATTTTCTTCGCTAAACAGATCCTTCACTTCCCCCAGTTTCGTCGCTTCCATTTCGTTTGTCATAACAAAGCCTCCTTCAAGATTTTCCGGCAAGACACGCCAAGTATGCGTATTCTACCGCGCGGGCGATGCCTTGGCAAATTATATGGGGGTTAAAGCCTAATAGGCTTTTGTGATTTTTATGTTATTCATCGGGAAATGCTTAACATTTAACGTAAAAAGAATGCCACCATTTAGTTCAACGGTAGCTGCCAAGAGGGCATCATTAATATCGATACCGTGACTAGGATTCCATTTTTTATATATTTTGGCCCCTAGATCGACAACCTTTTGATTCACTTCAATGCACTTCAAGTTCGCTAACACCTCAACAACCTGATCCTCTTCATGGGGGCGAGCGAAAAATAAAATTTCGGCTCGTTGAATCGCTCCAAGACATAAGAGTAAATCCTTTTCGTTAAAAGATTTATTAAGAAATACTTGAGCATTAATGTTTCCCTTAAAGTAGTCAATGAGTATATTGGAATCGATGAAAGCATTCATTGATCATGCCTTTCATAACTTTTTTTAAATTCAGTTTTTATATGTTGAGATAATTCTTCAGTATTTTCGTGTCGATCTTGCCAAATCCCAAAACCGGTCGTAAAAGCGCCTGCGCTCTTTGAGTTAAACTTATTCCATAAGAGATCAATCGCCTTCTCAAGCGTCGCTTTTTTGGATGCATGAAGTGTCTCAGCAATTTTTTTAATCCGATAGACATATTCCTCATCCATCCGTGCTGAAAATACTTTTTCCATGCAAATCACTCCTTTCAAGGAAACGTATACTAGTATTTACTTACATTATTCCTGAAAGAAAAATAAGTCAATATTTAATGTTTAGATCCCTCCACTTAAGGGCATGAAGTACATAAGTCATACCATGACATTACAGGGGGGCGCCGTTTGTTCAAGGGTTGGGGAACCTTTATTCTTATCATTTGCAGCTTAGCATTTTCAGATCCTCGGGGTGTGGGTGCCGTTGACGATCTAAAATTAAATATTGAGGCCAATCCCGGTTTCGCTCTCAGCTACATGGAAAATCCAGCTGCGGTTGCTTTTACAGATCCCAGTATTTATTTTTCACGAATTGAACGAACGGATTGGCAATGGCAAACCAATCGTCTTAACATCTGCTTGCCAGGGAAAAATTGGAGTGCAGCCGTTGATGTTCGTTATGATG
>CAIUCY010000174.1 GCA_903897765.1 uncultured Candidatus Marinamargulisbacteria bacterium
CAATGGAGACGAGGGATGGATTGAAGACAAGGATCAAATTATTTTAAAATCAATGGGTGAATAGTGTTGAAAAAAAACAGAACAATCTATTATGATGAGGTCTATTATGGAAATACTTAAACATGCTAACGAGATCGAAGCTCTTCTGGGGAAAGTTTCACAACGAGTGGATCGAATCACCGATTCCATTAAGATCTTTGACACGGTTATGATCGTTGATGATGATGAAAGTCAGTTGTTTTCAATAAAAAAAATTCTTGAACGAGATTATGAACTCATTCTCTGTGATCGTGGACAAAAGGCTTTGGATGAATATGCACAACAACAGAATAAGATAAAAGCCATTCTTTTAGATATACGTCTTCCCGACATTGAAGGTTTTGAAGTTTTTAAATTAATTAAAGATAAAAATCAGAATATCCCCATTATTTTTATCACCGGTTATCAGACTACTTATGGCGATGGGTTCGAGGTCTACCGACAGTACCGGCCGCATGGTTACATTGTAAAAAATCATGAAAATGAAGTCACCATGATCAAAGATACCCTTGCAAATGCTGTTGCTTTCTACAATCACGTTCTCGAAAATGAAGCTGCAAAGACGACCACAATGCGGAACCAATTTATGGCAGGGTTACTTCACGATCTAAAAAATACGTTCAGCCCCATCTTTATGATTCCTCAAATGATGCAGCGTGTTCTAGACAAAGGTGATTTAGAGATGACCAAAATTTTACTTGATAAACTTAAGAAAGCTGTTGAATTTTTCTCTGCGAATCAAATGGTGCTGTTTAATTATGCGAATGGTGAGAATGTATCCATCAAATGGGAATCTTATCTATTGGGTGATCTGATTGATGATTTTATTGCTCTTGTGCAGCCTGCCGTGGAAGGAAAAATAAAGATTATAGCAAACCTACATTATGATAAAAAATTTGTTACGGACAAGAATATTTTTACCTGCCAAGTCCTTCTGAATATTATAAAGAACGCTAAGGAGGCAATTCCGGATTCTATAGGAAGAGTAACGATCAGTTCATATAGTCCCGATCAATATAAAAAAATGTTAGGTTCTGATGCGATCCTTCCTGATCAAGAACCAGGCACGGTTATTTTTGTGGTTGAAGACAACGGGCCGGGTATGCCTAGAGAACTTGAAGCTCGATTATTTACACCTTATGTAACGGTTGGCAAAAAAGAGGGAACAGGCCTTGGGACATGGATGATCAAAAATGGCACCATAGACCTACTTGAAGGGCAATTAAAACTCCTAAATAAACCTGGGAAAGGGGTCGCCTATCACTTGGCCTTTCCACCCAAAGAAGCCCTGTATTAGTTTTTACCCGTCTTTTTCAGTTGTTACGGATCGCGGTCGATAAATACTCAGTTGAACTTACTGTTTTTTGCTTATTTTTAATGAATTGTCAATAATTTTACGATTTTTGAAAAAATGCCCTTGAAAGGGTTGTGGTTGCTGAGTATGATATCTTTTACAGGGGGGAAATATGGCAACTACTAATAATAATTTACTTACACCTTCAATAGTGAAGGGGAAAGTGTTAAATAATACGATTAAAAATCCAAAAATAATTCTTATAAATAATCCAGATATTAAGATGGTTAATAAACTGTCCGTAAATAAAAAAACTCGAATCGTAATAACTGGTCCTACTAGTTTTCTAGCCAGTAATTTTATTTTCGAACTATGCTTAGCCCTTGTTGCTGATATTAAATATCTTGAAGTCTATTTATTGGGAAGGAGTAAAGGTGGGGGGACTCTAAAAGAAAGAGTTGAATCGCAGTATTTTGGTAATGAGGCCTACTTGCCTTTCCCTTCAAAACATATAAAAAAATTACGAGAATTTTTTACTAATTCCGTGAAATATATTGATTTTGAGTTAACTAAAGATAATTTGGGTCTTAACAATAATGGTTTAGAAGTATTAATTGGAACTAAAATAGACTACTTTCTGCATATAGCTGCATTACCTGATTTGAGAATAAAGAAAATTTATGAAAAACAAATTAATGAAGTGAATGTAAATGGAACAAAAAATATAATTAAATTAATGAAGAGGTTAAGTATTTTAAATGCAATTTATGTTGGAACTGCTTATGTAGCTGGCAAAGAAACTGGTGTTATATCCCCAAATACTCAAGATTTGAATAGGGAATTTAATAATGCTTACGAAAAATCTAAGCTTGAGGGTGAAATTCTATTCACCGACTATTGCAAGACATCAAATATTCAGTATCAAGCTTTTAGACCCTCAGTAATTTGTGGAAGACTTTCTTCGGCACCTTACGGGGCAGTTAATAAATATGATGTATTTTATCAATTTTGCCTGTTCTTCCTTGCGATTAAAATGAAACAATTTAATGCTTCCTCGCCAAGTTTATATACTGAATCAGTTCATTACCCTATTCGTATGTTTCATGATATCGAAGGATCTCTAAATATAGTGCCAGTCGACTATATTGCAAGACTAATGGTGGTGCTTATGCTCGAAGGAAAGAAAAATGAAGGATTTCATCTAACAAATCCTATCTCGGCAAAGAATACAAATTATATCCCCTTTTTGTTGAAATATCTTAAAATTGAAGGTGTCGTTCACGTTGCTTCAGAACCATTAGATAAAACGAAGCAGGAAAGAATTTATTATGAGTATTGTGGTGATATATTTCGTCCGTATCTTACAAATTATAACCAGACTTTTGATTTAAGTAATTTAACTGATTTAAGTCAAAAGTATGGAATCGTTTGCCCCCGCATAAATGATAGTACCCTTAATATCTTATTGTCTTATGCTTCAAATAATCATTTTGGGCTAGTTCAAAAGAAAGCAAATGTGTTAGCCTGATAATTGTGAACAGCTATGCGATTGTTGCTTTAATTGCTGCTTCTTTTTCTCTTTCATTCATTTTTATTTCTTTTTTTTCGAAGTCTTCAAATAACTCAAAATATCCGTTTATGGCTTTATGTTTTTCAATATTTTTATGGCAAGTAGGATGTTTTGGTGAAAGTGTATTTTTGGATTATGAAACAGCAATATTCTTTGATAAGATCCTGTACACAGGAGCTTTTATTGCGCCGATTGTGTACCTTCTAACTGTATTGTTAACTTTTCCAGACTCGGGCAATAAAAAGATATATTCAATTATTCGCAAATATTCATTTGTTCTTTTGATCCCAATAATACTTAACTGGATTCCTTCTACCTCAATATATTTTTCAAGAGGTATGCTGAGGATTCACGATTTCCGTTACACAGTTAATCCTGGCATTGGATGGTTTATTTTCTTAGCATATTATGCAATCGTATCTTCACTTATTTTGGTTCATCTTATTAAACAAATTCGTATTTTGAACGGAAATGAGAAATTAAGAGCCTATTATTTTCTTATTTCATCTTTTGCAATAATCATTTCAGGATATTTATATATTTCGTTAGTTCTAAATTTTCCAATAATACTTCCGGAATCTGATAACATCCTTGGCATATTCTTTGGTCTAATAATGACTTATGCCATATTCCGACACAACTTATTAGATTTTGAGGTGGTTATCAAACGAAGCACTTATTTTGTATTTTTCTTATTGGCTGTTATTTTCCCAACAGTATTAGTTGTTAATTTTATCCTTCAACTTTTTCATTTTGTTTCGACATTTGAAAAAGTACTTATAAATGCAGCTTTTTGGACAATTGTTGTATTAGCATCTGAGCGAATACAGCAGTTTCTTAGAAAGGCAACGGATCATTTGTTTTTCAAAGCAGACTATGATTTTGATGCTGTTGTTGAGGAATGTTCCAAAACATTGTTGGAAGTTACTGATTTCAAAATGTTGCTCTATTTTCTTGAGGACATCGTTAGTGGGGTTCTTAAAACCAACCGATTTGGGATATTTATTAAAAATAGACGCGATAATGATTTCTCGCTATTAAATACGGCTAATTATAATGAAGTATTAAATAATCAACGTCAGCATCTGCCCCAGTCTGTGATTCAATTAACAGCCGACAATATCCTTGTCAAAAAGCTATTAACGAGTGAAAGGAATGCTGTCTTTCTCGATGATCTAAAGAAAGAATATCGGTCTAACAAAGACCCCATGCTAGATGAAGCCATTACATTGATGGCGGCACTTGACTCTGAATTGCTAGTGGCTAGCGTCCATCATAATGATATCAAGGGGGTCGTTGTTCTCGGCAATAAGAAAAGCGGGGATCGATATACCTCGAAAGACGTTCGACTTTTATCCTACATCGTCAGTCAAGAATCATTAGTTATTTCAAAACTTCTTGAAATCGAAGACAAAGCCATGATGATGCTAGAGAAAGATTGGTCTGATCGATATCAACGAGAGCTTGAGGCGAAAAACGACCAACTGCAAGTCGCTATGAATGACCTCAAAATTGCTCAAGACAAGCTTATTGAGGAAGAACAACTTGCTGCTATGGGTAATTTAGCTGGTGAAGTGGCTCATGATATCCGAAATCCTTTAAGTTCGATGAATCGTCTGATCCAATATCTTGTCGATAACAGTGTGATTACAAACAGCGAACAAATCCTTGTAGAGTTATATCAAGAATATCCATCAGATCCAAAAATAACAGAGCATGTCAAACAACTTTTATCTAACAATATTGACCTAAAGCAGACTTTTCATGAAATCATAGATATCAATGCTAAGCTTCGAAAAATCGCGAATGACTTCCTCGAATATTCTAAGACCTCTAAAGATATTCCTACGGAAAAGATCAATATTCAACAACAAATATCGAGCATCCTTTCCGACTATCTTCCACTCGCGCAGGAAAGTAAAATCATCATTTCATGTGAGATCACCGCGTCTCAATTAGTTGTCATGTTTCCGCAACAAATCGAACGCATTACCCGAAATATTATAGACAATGGATTAAAAGCCATTGAAGAAAATGAACTTGACGTGCAACGAGAACTTTCTGTTAAATTATGGGATGATGAAAAATGGATACGACTTGAAATAAAAGACAGTGGTATCGGGATGGATCCCGATCATCTTTCTAAAATATTTAAACCCTTTTACACCCGAAGAAAGAATCTTCAAGGAACAGGACTTGGCCTTGCTATCGTTAAAAAGATCATCGATGAAGCCAAGGGCACGATTGATGTCAAAAGTGAACTAGGGAAGGGGGCAACGTTCTCGATCGCCTTTCGCGCCGTCGCGTAATGTCTCAAAAAAGTCTCCCATGATCTTTTGACAACGAGCTTGTGGAATATATTCATAATCAACACGATGGGACAGCATCTTATCATCAAGTAGGGTGTATTGACTAAGCACACACCCCGTTTTTTCATCGAGTGCTGCAAAATAAACTTTACGAAGTCTTGATTCGATAGAAGCCCCTGTACACATCGCACAGGGTTCTAAGGTGACATACATATCACAATCATCTAGACGCCAAACATCGAGCTGATCGCAGGCATTCTTGATGGCAACCATTTCGGCATGAAGTAGAGCATTCTTCTTTGAAATTCGTTGATTATGCCCCCGCCCAACGATAATTCCCTCTCGAACAATAACAGCCCCTACGGGAACTTCATTAATAGCGTAAGCTTTTTGCGCTTCCAGAAAAGCTTGATCCCAGAAATACACATGGTTTGATCTCATAGTGATTCAATAAGTGACGGTTCAAAAACTTGTTGTTGTCGTGAAATCTCTGCAAGAGCTAACGGCAAATAAGTTAGGATATCAAGAGGGGATAAAGAGATTTGCCCCACAACTTTTGCAGCAAGATCACCTGCCAATCCGTGGGCATAACATCCAAGTTTAACGCCGCTATCAATATCATCGAATTGATGCATAAATGCGCTCAAAATACCCGCCAAAATATCACCAGAACCTCCTGTCGCCATGCCAGGATTCCCAGATGTGCTAACCCAGATAGTTTTATCAGAAGAGGCGATCACAGTACGAGCCCCTTTGATAAGGGTGATCGCCAAAAGTTTATTAAACAAAACTCTGGCTGCGGCAATCGGATCATTATTGATATCGTCATTTGTCATTGGAATCAATCGACTGGCCTCTCCAGTATGTGGGGTCAGAATGGTTGTGGATTGACGACAACGAATGGCTGTTTGAAGTGACTCGTTGTCGGCTAAAAGTGTTAATGCCGTTGCATCAATAACAAGCGGTATTTTGATACTGATCATGGCTTTAAGCATTGATTCAGTTGATTTTGACTTTACCAAGCCAGGCCCAATAAGGACTGATGTTACTTTTTTGTTAGATATGAAGGTGCCGATTAGTGTATCATCGAGCCAAGGAATAACCATAACCGTAGGAATTTGACAGGCGATAACATCTACACTTTTTGGGTCAGTCATTACCGTCACCAAGCCAGCTCCAGATGAAAGGGCCCCTTTTGCAGCCAAAACCGCAGCTCCCGACATGCCGAGGCTGCCAGCAATAATCAATACATGACCATAATCATACTTATGCGTGTCTTTTTGACGTGTAAGTGAAGGCAATTGAGTCGGGGATATCGTATTGACCATCAAATCAGATGGCTCCCCAATAAGGCCAATATCGACAAGATGAACCTTGCCGCAAATGTCAGCTGCAGGGAAAAATACGTGACAAGGCTTAAGGGCGCCAAACGTAATCGTATGTTCAGCTTTAATATAGACACTAGGACGTATGGAGCTGTTTGGGTCGAGCCCAGAAGGGATATCGATACTGATCACAGGACAAGGAAGGGATATCAGACTATCAAACACATCGGCTTTCCAGCCCTTTACAGGCAGGGAAAACCCTGTCCCAAAGAGGGCATCAACCAAAATGTCATTAGAAAAGAGGGTGGGTAGAAAGGATCTTGAAGTGTACTCTGATACCCAAGTTACCTGACAACCCATTTTTTCAAACAACATAAGCTGATTCAAGCAATCTGGACTCAATGCGTTTTGATCATTGGCTATCATGAACGTAAGTACATGTTGATGAAGCTTAGCTATTGTTCGGGCTATAACGAGGCCATCGCCACCATTATTTCCGTTCCCACAAAGGATAATATAACGCCCTATACGAGGGTATAGGCTTAATATTTTGGTAACAACGGCACGTCCCGCCGATTCCATTAGTGTGCTTGATGAGAGATTGTAGTTCTCAATCGTAGTTCGCTCCCAATTGTTCATTTGAAGAGTGGTTAAAACGCGCATAGCAGTAAGGATTATATCACATTGACAGTCCCAAAATCCCCATGATATAGTTTTCGGGCGTACTTTGGGCGGTTAGCTCAGTTGGTAGAGCACCTGGTTTACACCCAGGGTGTCAGCGGTTCGAGCCCGTTACCGCCCACCAAGCTTCGCCAGTTATGGCCAAAGTGGCTCCATCGTCTAGTGGTTAGGACGTTAGGTTTTCAACCTATAAACCGGGGTTCAATTCCCCGTGGAGCTGCCAAACATTAAAATCCATGCTAACATGCCCTACGATGAATAGAGAACTTTACGTTCAACTTTACGAACAAGAAAAGTCCCATTGGTGGTTCGTTGGCAGAAGAGCGATCATAGCCACGGTTCTAACGAGATTATTAAGGAAAACAAAAAAGAAACCCCATATACTCGAAATTGGTTGTGGAACAGGTGGCAACTTAGAGCTTCTAGCTAAATTTGGATACCTAGAAGCCATAGAATTTGATAAGGAAGCCGTTCAGTTATCACAAGAAAAAAATATTTGTAAGGTTACGGAAGGATCGCTTCCTAAAGATATTCCTTATAATATAACCTATGATCTAGTGGCTATGTTTGACGTCTTAGAACACATCGATGATGATCTAGGGTCTTTGCTAACTATTAGAAAGATCCTTGAACCAAAGGGACAACTAATTCTTACCGTGCCAGCTTTTATGTTTTTATGGAGTGAGCATGATGACGTCAATCAGCATAAACGTCGTTATTCAAAAAAGTCCTTAATATCTGTAGTCAAAAAAGCGGGATTTGACGTTGAATATATAACTTATTTTAATACGTTCCTTTTTCCAGCAATTACTTTCGTTAGATCAATAAGTAGACTGTTTAAACAAAAGTCAGGCAGTGATTTATCTAAGCCAACACCGAATATGGTTAATCAAGCATTGACAGGTCTTTTCGCAGCAGAGCGATTTTTCTTCCCATGGGCATCTTTTCCCTTTGGCGTATCGATTCTGGTTGTTGTAAGACATTCAAAATAAGCACAACACGTTCCTGAATCATCAATTATCATGTTTTTGACGTCGCATAATATATATTATGTCAATTTATTAACGAAAGATTAAATAACGTAGTCAGGTTCTTCCATGGTTTTTCCAGGGTTCTTGGTTTTTGGTTTTCCGACTACCCTTGCTGGGACACCCGCGACGGTTGTATGAGCAGGAACATCAGATAAAACGACGCTTTCGGCTGCGATTTTTGCACCTTCGCCAACACGAATATTCCCCAGGATTTTTGCACCAGCACCGATCTGAACACCATCGCCGATCTTTGGATGTCGATCACCACCATGTTTCCCCGTACCACCCAAGGTAACGCCATGCAACATAGATACATTATTCCCAATTGAGGCGGTCTCCCCAATGACAATACCTGTTGCATGATCGAACAATATGCCTTCGCCGATCTTGGCGGCAGGATGGATATCAACCGAAAAAACTAATGAACTTTTGCTCTGTAAGTAAAAAGCAACCGCTTTTTCATTGTTAGACCAAAGCCAATGAGCTATACGATGCGTTTGAAGGGCGTGGAATCCTTTGAAGAATAGTAAAGGGTTGATCATCTTTCCATGGGCTGCCGGATCGCGATCGACAACAGCCAATAGATCGTTGTAAATGATCTTATGGGTTTCGGGGCTATTTATAAGGACATCTTTAAAGAGTTGTTGAAGGGTTTGCTTGGGCGCTTCATCAGAATGAAGTTTTGCGGCCAATAAACTGGCAATGGCATCTGGTAAGGATGCATGTGTCAAAATCGTCGTTTTATAGATATTTTCGATGAGACAATAGGATACTTGATCGACTCTACTATTTGAAATAATCTCGATCGCGTCATTTTGAATAATACGCCAATAATTTTCAGTCATTGTTTTCATTGTTTCACCTCGTTAGATGCCGATATTTTATTCGCGTTGGCTGCAGACTATCTTCACCTAATCGTTTTTTTCTATCTTCTTCATAATCGCTAAAATTACCTTCGAAAAATCGAATTTGGCTGTCTCCCTCAAACGCAAGAATATGGGTTGCGATACGATCTAAAAACCATCTGTCATGACTGATAACCACAGCACAACCCGCAAAATTCTCCAAGGCATCCTCAAGAGCTCTGATAGTATTGATATCCAGATCATTCGTAGGTTCGTCTAAAAGCAAGACATTGCCGCCCTCTTTTAGCATTCGAGCGAGATGTACCCTATTGCGTTCTCCACCTGAGATCATGCTGACCTTTTTTTGTTGATCACTTCCAGAAAAGTTAAATTTCGACACATAGGCACGAGAATTTATCTCTCTTTTCCCAAGCGGGATGACATCGAGGCCCTCAGAGATGACCTCCCAAATGCTTTTATTCGGATCTAAGGTAGATCGGCTTTGATCCACGTAGGATAATTTGACGGTATCCCCTATCTTGATATCTCCCGAATCGGGCTTCTCTTGATCAGCGATCAGCTTAAATAGAGTGGTTTTACCCGCTCCATTCGCGCCGATAACCCCAACAAGGCCACCCGCTGGAAGGCTGAAGGTCAATTTATCCAACAAAACGTTATCACCAAAACTTTTAGAAACATTAAAAAACTCAACTACGAGATTACCTAATCGAGGACCGGGTGGGATATAGATCTCAAGCTCATCATTACGTTTTTCGGTTTCTTGTTCAAGAAGCTTTTCATAAGAATTGATATGTGCCTTCGCCTTTGCCTGTCTGGCTTTCGGAGCCATTTTTATCCATTCAAGTTCTCGCTTCAAGGTCTTTTGACGCTCACTCTCATGTTTTTCTTCAACACGGA
>CAIUCY010000175.1 GCA_903897765.1 uncultured Candidatus Marinamargulisbacteria bacterium
GGGATAGTAACCAGAAGGTCATAATCGACTTCGATCTCATCATAAGAGATGAGTTTTTTCTTTTGGGCATCTACTTGCATTACCCCAAAATCAGTGACCAATTTTATGCCTTTTTCTTCGAGTAAATACCCCAAAGCCTTGGAGCTGGTGGGTTTGGTAAACGCCCCCGAAAGCGGGGTGACATAGATGATCTCTGTTTTTTCGCGAAGCCCCTTTTTGCGAAGCCACGAATCGGCGAGGAAGCTAAATTCAAGCGGCGCAACGGGGCATTTAATAGGAAGTTCGGTAATATGAACCACCAGTTTTCCGCCTTGCCATGTCTTTAGGCGTTCATATAGGGCTTTCGATCCCTCAAGGGTATAGAAGTCAAAAATATCTTTGTACCAACCTTCGTCAACACCAGCCGTTTCTGAAGGGGCGATCTTGGTGCCAGTCGCAATGATCAGAATGTCATAGGCAAGAATTTCTCCAGACTCTAATGTAATGGAGTTGGTTTCAGTGGCAATGGTTTTGATACGCTTGAGGATGAACTCGACGCCTTTAGGGATAAAGTCTCGCTTTGAACGAACGACATCTTTTTCCTTATAGATGCCAAAAGGAATGAACAAGAATCCGGGTTGATAATAATGGGACTCGTATTCGTCGATGATCGTGATGGACCATTCGGTTTTCTTGAGTTTTTTGTTCAGATGATTGGCCATCATGGTTCCTGCCGACCCCGCACCCAATATCACTAGCTTCTTCATATCGTCCTCCTTAATTGATATAGCACTTTTGTAAATAATCAAGAACCCCACGTATGGTCTCGTTGGTCAGGGAATAAAAAATATGCTTTTCTTGTCGACGCCCTTTGATGTAGCCCGCCAACGATAGGATTTTGATCTGTTGAGAAATATTGGAGGGTTTTCCTCCAACAACAGTAATAATTTCACTGACGTTGAACTCCCCCTCGCGTAGCAGACACAAGATCTTTAGGCGGGATTTGTTCGATAAACAACTCAGCATCTCGAGAACCTTTCGGCATTCCGGTTCGTTCTCAAAAAGATCCTTGTTTTTATCAAGGATATCTTGTCGATTTAACATGTTAATATATGTTAAATTAAAGGCGATATATTTTCAAGAGGAAATCACAGTTGCAAGATTTTTAGGCCTAACCGAGCAGGGCGCTCCGTTTGCCTATGGGGTAGGAGCTTCGGGTGCGGGTGGTGCCTCGGCGCCTGATGCTGCCTCGGCGCGTGATGCTGCAGGTTCGGCGGGTGCAGGTGCGGCTGCTGGAGCGGCGGGTGTTGCTGCTGCCGTATAGTCTGATTTTATTTGAGTAATCAAGTTTTGGATTGTTTTGTCATTGGCTAAAACATAGTCTTTATATGCGCTATTAGATTCATTGGATGGTGTGAGAATATTCGCGGCTACTAATTTGTTGCATTCATCTGAATCAACCTCCATGGTTCTATTATTTCCCAGATTAATGGAAGCATTGCTTGTGTTGGGGGTCTTCCCAACGAAGGACTCTCTACTAAGAGTGGGTGCGAGTTTGTCTGCGATGGATATCGCTAATAAATACGCTTGGTCGGCGGTTATGGTTGCAGGGGTGCATCGGTTAGTATCCATAAAAGTATTTACGTCAGATTTATATGCATCAGTTACTTTCCCCGTTGCGTCTAAAACCCCTGCACCCTGAAGAAACGGTTTTACAGTTGTGTTAAAGGTTGCGGGGGTACTCCCCTGTTGTTGTGTTCCGTTTAGTCCTCCTACTGGTGATAAATCTGCCATTTTTTGCCTCCTTGATTATTTGCTTATCGCGGTTTCTTTGATATGCATTTGTACGACAAATCGTGCAAATAGTTCTTGGAACGTTTTTACCAGGAGGTTGACATCGGTTAAGGTGGCCTCGGCTTTTAGCGTGAAGTCGCTTAAGAGGAGATTGCTTTTTAGACGCAGCTGCAAATTGTCGCTGCTTAGCTCGATAGTGGTTTTGGCTAATCGCTCATCAAGGCTGCTATGGTTGTTTTGCTTGTCTTTGTATTCGTAATACATCTGAATAAAGTTCAAGGCTTCGTTTTGGATGATCTCGTTGATCTTTGTTCGTATCTTGCTGTCGAGCACCACGAGTTCTTGGCCATATTGCCGAAGAATGGTGTTCAGTTCCTCAACAAGGGTCGCTGCCGGTGCCGTGTTTTTGACGGTTAGGCAGAGTATTTTGTAGTTGGCGTTCAATAAGAGATAGCAGTTCGGCATTTTGTACTGCATTGTTAAGTCCCTGACCTTTTTGGAAAGCCCTTGGGTGTCTTCTTTAAGTATTTTGATCTGTGTTTTTATGTCTTTGACCATTATTTACCTCTATAACCTAGTATTCCCACAAAAAGAGGGTTTCAAACAATCTATCGGTCGAAAAAGAAAAAAATCCCAAATTTTAGTCGTGGTTTTAGTCGTGGTCACTGAGCGAAGCCGAAGTGACCACACCATGAAGATGTGCTAAGGTTGTATTTTGACCATATTTGGCTAAAATAGCCTTGTATTTTAGCCAAATATGGCTATTATGTAAGAATATGAAGAGAAAGATCGAGCAAAGTTTACTGGCGTGGAGGCAGGATGTTGACCGATTCCCTCTGTTAGTACGAGGGGCGCGACAAACCGGCAAGACGTACCTTATTGAACACTTTGGGCAACAACATTTCAAGCAGATGGTTGTTATCAATTTTGAACTTCAGCCCCAGCTTAAGCAATGCTTTAGTTCGCTTCAAACGGATGAAATCATAAGTAAGCTCCAATTGCTTTTGAATGTAACCCTTTCCGATTCTGACACCCTTTTATTTCTGGATGAGATCCAAGAGTGCCCTTCGGCGATCATGTCGTTGCGATATTTTCGAGAGCAAAAACCGGGATTCCCTGTTATTGGAGCGGGATCACTATTGGAATTCGCCCTAAATGCTCCCGATTTCAAGATGCCCGTCGGCCGGGTTCATTTTCTTTACCTTGAACCCCTTTCGTTTGATGAGTATCTGCAGGCGCGGGGCCAAGATCAGCTACGCAATTATTTAGAGACAGTGACCCCTCAACAGCCACCGGATGGGGTTATTCATGATCGATTAATGGAACTTATGAAAGAATATTTCTTAGTTGGCGGGATGCCTGCTGCCGTCGCTAGTTTTTGTCAGCATCAAGATTTCATGAAAGTCCAACTAATTTTGGGTGGGCTTCATCAGACCTTTAGAAGTGATTTTGGCAAGTATTCACGTTCCGGTCAGTATGTCCAAATTGGGCAAGCGTATGACGCTATTCCGCAGCTTATAGGGAATCAGATAAAATATGTGCAGCTTGATCCGCACAGCAAGTCGAGAGACGTAAAGAATGCCCTCAACTTGCTTAGTATGGCTGGGCTCATCCTCTTGATCTATGCAACGGATGCCTCACTCCCATTGGGTGCTCAGATCAACCCCCTTAAATTTAAGATCAATATGTTGGATGTGGGTTTGATGCAGCATGTCTGTGGGATCGCTTCAACGTTAATGCTTTCTAAGGATATAGTGAGCATTAATTCGGGGGCACTCGCCGAACAGTTTGTCGGGCAGGAGCTTCGCTGTCTTCAGAGTGACCATGAACCCCACGCCTTATATTATTGGGTGAGGGAACAACGTAGCAGTAATGCGGAAGTGGATTATCTTACAACAATGGGGGGGCAAATTATTCCCATTGAAGTAAAATCAGGAAAAACGGGGCGGTTAAGGTCCTTGCGGATTATTTTGGAAGAGAAAAAGCTCCCCCTTGGTGTTCGTTTGTCGCTCGATACGTTATCGGTTGTCGATAATATTCTTACGGTGCCACTTTATATGATCAATCAAACGGCTCGACTTGTCGCGCGGGAATCGGGCGTCGTTTAAATGCCGAACCCTTGAAAAATCGTCGCCTCTTGATGAGTATGACGCTCGTAAAGGTCTTGAAAGGTGAGGTTATCAACGATCGCATTGGTTTTGCTTCGGATCTCTTCAAAGACGCCCTTAAACACACAACGATTTTCGAAATCACAGCGACTATACTGGGTACAACTAACACAAGCGATTGGGGCCGTGGTACCGTCGATCAGTCGAATGATCTCGCCAAGGGTAATTTGAGAGGGGGCTTTCGATAGAGCGATCCCACCCCTAGGACCGCGATTGGTTCGAAGGTAATTGGCTTGTTTTAAAATGGACACGATCTGCTCAAGGAACTTTTCGGGGATATCCTGCCGACGGGCGATCTCTCGGATTTGGGTCAGTGCCGTTTTGCTTTGATGATAGAGCAAAGAAAGATCAAGGATGATCTTAAGTGCATAATCACCTTTAAAGGATACCTTCATAGTCGAGTATTATATAGGCACTTTGCTGATAATTCCAGTCGCTTAATTTTGCCTTCAAACTATACCCAATTGGTATACAACAATATCTTTCGATGCAATCGTTTGTTGACGTTTTTCGATAAACCATTAAAATGACTACTAATCCGATAGGGAAAGTAGAAGATGACAAGGAGGCTGCCATGGGGAAAGTTCGAATTGCTGATGACTTAACGCCCCTAATTCTGGAATCAGGGCAATCCTTTTATCCGGTTGATGTAGCCTATGAGACCTATGGTTCCCTGAATAAGGACAAGACGAATGTAATTTTGCTTGAACATTCTTTTTCAGGAGACGCCCATGCGGCTGGAGATGAAATAAATCCAGGATGGTGGCAGGCGCTTATTGGCCCAGGGAAAGCCTTTGATACCGATCTCTATTACATCATCTGTTCAAACGTCTTGGGGGGATGCAAAGGCACAACAGGCCCTTCATCTATTAATCCTGCGACAGGGGAGACATATGGCGCTCGTTTCCCAATTGTAACCATCAGTGATATGGTCGAAGTCCAGCGTCGACTTCTCGATGAACTGAAGATCAACATACTTCTTGCTGTGGCAGGCGGTTCAATGGGAGGGATGCTTGCCCTTCAATGGGTGGCAAAATATCCACATCGAGTCCGATCGGTGATCCCTATCGCAACGACATTAAAACACTCCCCTCAACAGATCGCGTTCAACGAAGTTTCTCGTCAGGCGATCACCAGTGACATCGACTGGAAAGATGGCCGTTATAATATTGACAAACAACCCGAACGAGGCCTTGCTCTTGCGAGAATGATCGCGCATATCACCTATATGAGTGAGGCCTCGATGGAAGCAAAGTTCGCCAGAAAAAAGAAAGCAACCCCTCTTGGGTTTGGTCAAAAATTTGGTTTTGAAGTGGAGAGCTATCTTCAATATCGTGGGGAGAGTTTTGTAAAACGATTCGATGCGAACAGCTATCTTTTTCTCACTCGGGCTATGGATGAATTTAATCTCTCAGGAGACTCCTTATTCGCGTGTGGTCCACTTAGTGATATTCATTTTTTAGTGATCTCATTTAAGTCGGATTGGCTTTATCCTTCCGCTCAGTCTCAAGAACTGGTCAGACGATTAGTGAGTCAAAATGTGGAAGTTACGTATTGTGAGATCTCGTCTACCTATGGCCATGATGCCTTTCTAATTGAGACGGATGAGCAAACCCATCTGATTAAACATTTTTTAGAAAAGGTGGCAACATCATGACATGGACACGACTCGACTACGCAATTATTGCCAGCTATGTGCCTGAGCGCTCAAAAGTCCTTGATCTAGGGTGTGGTCAAGGGGAACTGTTGGCAGGATTGATCAAGTCGAAACACATTAAAGGTTTTGGAATAGAGCTTGAAGAGCTAAACATCTATGCCTGTGTCGAGAAAGCAGTATCGGTCTATCATGGCGATCTAGAAAGAGGGCTTGGTTCTTATCGGGACAATGCTTTTGATGTGGTGATCCTTAGTCATAGCCTTCAAGAGGTTCGAGACTTTGATTTTGTCCTTCACGAGGCGCTTCGAGTCGGTCGAAAAGTGATCGTTAGTTTTCCTAATTTTGCCTATTGGCGGGCTCGATGTGATCTCTTTTTTCGGGGGAGGGCACCGGTGACAAAATCCTTGCCGCATTCATGGCACAATAGCCCGAATGTTCACTTTTTTAGTATTAATGATTTTATTCGATATTGCCGATTCCGCGAGATTCAAATTCTTGACCAAGCTTTTATTATAAATCAGTCAAAAATATCGTTGTTACCCAATTGGCGGGCTCAGTCTGCGGTATTTGTTTTGGATAAAATACTGGACAATGATGAGTTGGTTAAAGTGCCCTTATTTTTTGAAGGAAGCGGAATATAAACTATATAAAAATTTGCTTGACAGGGTGTTTTTAATTTAATACTATACTAACCACATAGACAAACTATAATAACAAAGAAAGGAAAACTTGATAACCAAAATACGAATTTTAAAAAAGGAGTAAAAAATGACCAGTTATAAAGCAGAGACCATTTTATTACACGGAGGGCAAGTTGCGGACCCAACAACAGGTTCACGAGCAGTACCGATCTATCAGACAACCTCGTATCAGTTTAAAAACACAGATCATGCGGCGGCTCTTTTCGGGCTTGCAGAGTTTGGGAACATATACACCCGACTAATGAATCCTACAACGGACGTTTTCGAGAAACGTATCGCCGAATTAGATGGAGGGGTGGGTGCGCTGGGCGTAGCCTCGGGATCCTCTGCGATCTCGCTCGCGATTTTAAACATTGCCCAGAACGGCGATGAGATCGTTTCTTTGGACAATCTTTATGGAGGGACGTACAATCTTTTCCATTACACGTTGCCGAAGTTCGGGATCACGGTGAAGTTTGCCCCTTCTGAAGATCTGGCCGCTATTGAGAAAGCCATTACGCCCAAGACCAAAGCTATCTATGCTGAAAGTATTGGCAATCCTAAATTAAATGTTGCCGATATCGAAGCACTTTCAACGTTAGCGCATAAGCATCATTTGCCGCTTATCATTGATAATACGGTCAGTCCCTACCTTATTCGTCCCTTTGATTTTGGAGCCGATATCATTGTGTATTCGGCAACCAAGTTCATCGGGGGGCATGGCACATCGCTCGGCGGCGTGATCGTTGATTCGGGTAAATTTGATTGGACAGTCAAAGAGAATGGAAAAAGTAAATTTCCTCTTATTGCTGAACCTAATCCCAGTTATCATGGTATCAACTTTGTAGAAGCGTTAAAGCCGCTTGGCAATATCGCCTATATCATCATCGCTCGGGTAACACTATTGCGTGATCTTGGTCCGGCGGTTTCACCATTTAATTCGTTCCAATTCCTTATAGGCCTTGAAACCTTGCATCTTCGTATCATTCGTCATAGCGAAAATGCCTTAGCGGTTGCCAAACATTTAAAGAAGCATCCCAAGGTCGCTTGGGTAAATTATCCGGGTCTAGACGATAGTCCTGAGAGATCAAAGGTATCAAAGTATCTCAAAAAAGGCTCCGGCGCTATTCTTGGGTTTGGGATCAAAGGTGGCCTCGAAGCGGGAAAATCGTTCATTAATAATCTTCAACTCATCTCACATTTGGCCAACGTGGGTGATGCGAAGAGTTTGGCGATCCATCCAGCGAGTACGACCCATCAGCAATTGTCCCCAGCGGAGCAAGAGTCAACGGGTGTGACACAGGATTTTATCCGTCTATCCATCGGGATCGAGCATATTGATGATATTATCGCCGATATCGATCAAGCATTAGAAAAAGCATAAAAAGGAGAAGAAAAATGGCAAAAATTTACAAAAATATTACAGAAACCATCGGACGTACGCCTCTTGTTAAGTTGTCTCAAATTTCGGAAGGTCTTAACGGAACGGTATTAGCTAAGATTGAGTCCTTTAATCCCCTGTCCAGCGTTAAGGATCGTATTGGCCTTGCGATCATCGAAGCGGGTGAACGCGATGGAAAGATCAATAAAAATACGGTTATTATTGAGCCAACCAGCGGAAATACAGGCGTTGCATTGGCTTTTGTGGCCGCAGCACGAGGATATCGTCTTATTCTGACCATGCCAGAAACCATGAGTGTTGAGCGACGCCAATTGTTGAAGATATTTGGTGCGGAACTTGTTTTGACCGAAGGGGCAAAGGGCATGAAGGGCGCTATTGCCAAAGCAGAAGAATTAGCGGCTGCAACCCCCAATAGTTTTGTTCCACAACAATTTAACAACCCAGCGAACCCCGAGATCCACCGCAAAACGACTGCAGAGGAAATTTGGAATGATACCGATGGGAAGGTTGACATTGTTATCGCGGGTGTTGGAACGGGTGGAACCGTTACGGGTGTGGGTGAAGTCCTCAAGAAAAAGAACCCAGCAGTGAAGATAATTGCGGTTGAACCCGTAGATTCCCCCGTCATTTCGGGTGGTGCACCGGGTCCTCACAAAATCCAAGGGATCGGAGCAGGGTTTATTCCACAAAACCTAAACACCAAAATAATTGATGAAATTATCCAAGTCTCCAACGCAGATGCGGGTGCGACCTCGCGTTTAGCCGCACGCAAAGAGGGCATTCTGATCGGGATTTCGAGCGGTGCCGCTTTGTGGGCAGCCTTAGAAGTGGCTAAACGTCCTGACTCTGCGGGCAAGAACATTGTCGTTGTTCTGCCAGATACGGGTGAGCGTTATTTATCAACGTGGTTGTTCCAAGAGGAATAATTGACGTATGAGAGTTACGTATAAAGGTGATTATTCACTAAAGGCCATCGTAACTCTAGCGGAGCTGCCGGATGGACAAGTGGCAACCATCCCTGACCTGTCCAAACGATTGGATATTCCGATCAAGTTTTTGGAACAGGTTTTGTTGGGGCTTAAAAATGGAGGGTTTTTAGCAAGTCGACGCGGGAAAAACGGAGGGTATTATTTGGCCAAAAAGGCACAAGATATTACCGTTGCGGCGGTGTTGTCCTATGTGGATGGCGCCCTGATCCCAATTGCCTGCGTCGATCCTTGCTATGTGGGGTGTAGTGATGTGTCTGTTTGTCCGATCCGACCGGTGTTTGTTAAAGTCAATGATGCCATCAATAATGTGGTCAATCAGATCACGATCAAAGAGATCATCGAGACTCGACCCAAACTAGGATCAGAGTATACGATTTAGGACATCTTCTCGATGCAAACATAGCGACTGTCTGCTATATTTAGACCTATGTCATCTTCTCTGCTAAACAATCCATTATGGCGATCGACTGATCTTGGGCTTGCGATGCCCCCATCAGAACATGCTGTATCGGTCGCCCTTCCTACTTGGAAGGATGTCATCGGCTATGAAGAAAAAGCCCCAGAGGTGATGAGCAAACTTCAAAATGGCTATCCAAGATTTGTCATTCATCGGGTCATTTCCGAGCTAGCCATTCAGATGTCGGGTGGGCGACCTTGCCTGCCTTTCCCCTCAAAAAAGATCGCAAAACAATGTGCAGGCTTTATTAAACATCAAACCGATGAATCGTCAACCATCGTGTCGGCGGGCGATATTTTTGGTGTGGTGACGACGGAGGTCGGCGCCAAATCACTTAAAGATTTTTGGCAGCATACGGGTTGTATTGTCTCCACACGTCAAGCCATGTCGATATCAGGGCGATCTACCGTGAATAACCGTTCAAAAGAATCCTTGCGACAAGAACTAGCCTTGCTTTATGCGTGCAAAGCGGAAGATGTCTTTTTGTTCCCGACAGGGATGGCGGCTACATACGCAGCATTACGTGCGCTCATCTCACGGCGACCCGATAGCCCAACGGTTCAGATTGGCTTCCCTTATGTGGATACGATGAAGCTACAACAAAAATTTGGTAGCTCAGTCATTCTGCTTGATAAATTAGTTCATGCAGTTGAAGATCTTGCCACGATCATTGCAACCAAACATCCCGCAGGGTGCTTTTGTGAGATACCGGGAAATCCCATGCTTGGATCGGCTGACCTCAGCCAAATTGGTCCATTACTTCGACAAAAGGGAGTCCCGTTAGTCATTGATGATGTTGTCGCAACGCCCATCAATATCGACTTGACCCCTTATGCCGATTTGATCACTACAAGTTTGACCAAGTATGCGAGTGGGAGCGGGGATGTGATGGGCGGGGCGCTGATTTGCGTTCCTGCGTCACCCCTTTATACAGAGCTGAAACAACTTATCCATGCGGACTATGAAGATGTCCTTTGGTATGAAGATGCCGATGTCATGGCACAGCGTATCTCTAGTTTTTCGCGGCGAATGAAGCGACATAATGAAAATGGTCTTTATCTCGCGCAGCAGCTTCGAGTTCATCCAGCGATCGAAAGAGTATGGTATCCCAAATGGGAATGTAGTGCAGCCTATGAGTCGGTGCGCCGTCCTGAAGGAGGGTGGGGTAGTTTGGTCACGTTTATTACAAAAAACGCGCAAAAAACCTCCGCAGCGGTGTATGACAAATTAGAAATTTGCAAGGGACCTAGTCTCGGAACGGACTTTACGTTGGCGTGTCCATTTGTGTTACTCGCCCACTATACCGAACTTGATTGGGCCGAGTCGTGTGGTATACCCCGTCAATTGATCCGCATTTCTGTTGGGCTAGAAGATCCCGAAGAACTATGGCCACGCATCAAACGATCCTTGGATGCTATCTTATGACAACCTTTGATTTTGATGCCATCATTGATAGACGGGGTACCCATAGCGACAAATGGGATAAGTATAAAGACCAAGATATCCTGCCTATGTGGGTTGCGGACATGGACTTTCTTTCTCCTCCGCCTGTGATAGAGGCACTTACAAAGCGTGTTGCTCATGGTGTATTTGGCTATACCAATACGCCTGATGAGCTTGTTGAAGTTGTGCTAGACCATATCAAAAACGATTTTGGTTGGCGAATTCAGCCGGAGTGGATCGTGTGGCTTCCGGGTTTGGTATGTGGCTTGAATGTCTTATGTAAAACAACCCCAAATCTTAGCGATGAGATTATGACGTTTACACCGATATACCCTCCGTTTCTTTCTGCTCCAGCCCTTTCGGGTCGTCAACTCATCAAATTGCCCTTGCAACTAAAGGGCGACCAGTGGGTCATGGATTTTGAGGCTCTTGAAGCGGCCATCACCCAAAAAACGCGCATGCTTCTATTGTGCAACCCACATAATCCTACAGGGCGTTCGTGGTCAAAAGTTGAACTACTTGAATTGGCCCGTATCGCGAAAAAGTATGATTTGATCATCGGATCCGACGATATACACGCGGGGCTCATTTTGGACAAAGATAAAACCCATGTCCCTATAGCAAGCTTGTCACCGGAGATCGCGGCAAGAACGATATCCTTATTCGCACCCAGCAAAACATACAATATTGCTGGACTGGGGTGTTCGTTCGCCGTTATCAGTGACCCACTGTTAAGACGACGTTTTATCTCTGCAAAAGGACGCATTGTTCCTCATGTTAATTTGCTTGCGTTTACGGCGGCTTTGGCAGCGTATAAAGAGGGGGAGCCATGGCGACTTGAACTTATCAATTATTTGCGAGGGAATCGTGATTTGCTTCAAGACGAGATCGCCTCAATGAAGGGGCTCACGATAGCCCATGTTGAGGCCACCTATTTAATTTGGATCGATGCCCGAGGCCTATGGGTTCCTGATCCCGTACAATTTTTTGAGAAGGCTGGCGTCGGCTTATCAGATGGAACCGATTTTGATGCTCAGGGTTTTGTTCGACTCAATTTTGGTTGTAGTCGGGCAATGCTCAAGGAAGCTTTGTTGAGAATGAAAGTTGCCGTAAAGACCCTTAATCCGTAAGGTTGATCGTCTGAATGGCTTTCTGAATACTGATTTCGCTGCAACCGACTTCTTTCAACCAAAGTTTTCAAGGCTTTGATGATCAGATCATTATCATAATTTCGATCTATCAACAACTGAATAAAAATAGCCGCGTCAAACCCAACGATGTTCATGGCGGTGATCGTAGCGGTTAAAGGGATATGGGTTGTTTCGAACACTTTTAAAATATCGGCGGCTTTTAGTCCAAATATAAATAGTTATAAACACATGGTGTTGACATCCATACTTTTTTTCTTTTATAATACTATAAAGCCTATAGGAAAAGTAGACAAATAAAAACGATGGAGTTGATTATGATAAAAGGTCAATGGCTAGCTTTGATTCTGTTGATGGTTGTTGGAATGGTCAGTTTTTCAGAAAGCACGTTGGGGATCGATGATTATGAACCCCCGCTGGAAAATGGCAAGATCGGGCTTGATCTTGCCTATGATAGTGAACAAACGGTTGGTTTTGCTCTGAAACTTGCTCCAATAAAGGATGTTCAGCTTTCAGCAGAATACAGTCTTCCGAGTGGTACGGCTTTTACGGTTGATCAAGTTAAGCTCGGCGCCTGGTTCACGTTGGCAGAAAGATCATGGGGTGGGTTAGATTATGGTGTAAAGCTCAATTATGATAATACTGCTAAAACTGTTGGTCTTACTGGAACAGCGATCCTGCAAGACAAGGACTACAATGTGCATGGAAATGTTTCCTATGTTGCGGATTCTCCATTAATATTCTCAGTTGCAGGAGAGTTCGTAACTGAGCCTGTCCATCCTGTTGGCGCATTGTCCATCACCGGGACGGATTTTAATGGGCTCCTTGGTCTTCGTTATGAGCCAGCGGAAGGCTACACGTTTGATGTGGGAGCAACCTTTCCGATCGCAGGCTCTGGTAGCAGCTCACAGTTCGTCGGCTTTATGGCTGAATTTTAGAGTTGGCGAAGCTTTGCGAGATTACTGGTATTAAACGTCTATTATCTCCTGTATAACTTGCCAATGTTCAGGAGTTATTAACTTTGAGATTATATTTATTCTTAAAAAATCTTTAATTTCGTCAAAATCTTCAGCCTCTGCATATTTTATTAATTTATTGATCTCATTAAATAAATATATTTTATTAGCAGCTTCATTTTCAGCAGACTCTGTTTGATCGTCGTCCTGATGGTTGAGTAGACTCTTGTCTATAGAAGAGCGTATATTTGTAAGTGTAGAAATCAGCAGATCTTTATTAATAAGGGATTTAGGTGAGGTCTCCTTAAGTTTTGAAAGAATGGCTTTCAACTCAGATATGTCATATTTTGATTTAGATAGGTCGTCTCTTAATATAATAAAGTATTCAAAAAACATTAATTGTCGTTTAATTTCATAGAATTTAATCCTATTAGGATAATTAGGAGAGGCAGAAATTAGCATTTTATCGATAAGTTTATTTCCATAATCGTCAAAATCATTTTGTCTATAACTTTGTTGTTCATTTGGTTTTTTTTCTTCTTGACCTTGGCTTGGCCTAAGTCTATTTAGTTCTTTAATAAGTTCTGCCCTTAAGCCTTCATAGAGTTTAGCCCTATCTTCTTGTGCTACAATTTTTTGTTTCAACTTAATTTCCCCCTTCCATTAATCGGATTCTTGTATCCTAGATATGAAAATTTATTTCATCATCATTTGATCTGGGTGGTGCAACTACCACTGGTGGTTGCTGAGACCGAAGTTTTCGTTTTTTCAGCATAGCTTTATAAAGCTCTAAGTCTGTTTTTAAGGTTGTTTTGACAATTTCAGAAAGAACATCAACAGTGTCTAATGCATGAAAACGGACCAACCCTTCATCAGGTATTCGCTCACCTTTAATGGCATGTATTGCTGTTTCAACTGACAACCCCACCGCAGGGTTAATTTTACCAGAACATGCTTGCTTAGCACCATCGCATATTGCAAGTAGACCAAATACCGGTAAATTCATTGCATCATTTATGTGCCTGACGACTTCTTGTGGGTTTCTATGATCAGAGAAGGCATAGACTAGGGCTGCCGCTGATGCAATATTTGACTTTGTTCCACAACCACATACGGCACCTAACATTCCGATTCGTTCACTTGTCAATCTTGCGACAAGACTTCCGTACAAGGCTGCTTCTGCATATATCTTGTCTGAGAGGATAAAATCATTCTTTTTCCCAAGCTGAAGTAGAAGTTTGTCTCTATTGCTTCCACCTCGGGTCAATATCTCATAGGCACCTTTTAACGCAGAGCTTGCTCCAATTCCTTGGTTGCCCGAACCCCCAGTAGCAAATGCAGGCATTGGTTCGCCACCCATACGCGCCGCTGTTGCAGATTCGGCAGTCATTTTAGCTAGGTCTGTAAGGGTTAGGGGTAAATCAAAGATTGACTCAGGATTATGATGAACGCCAGCTACAGCGTCAGGATCATAGTTGCCACGAAGTAAAGTGTCTCCTTTATGATTCCCATAGGTTCGTTTAAATCCTGCATAGGCAAGGTCTAAATTCGCTTGGAGACCATTTTTATAATATTCACGGTCTAGATCTGACATCTTTTGAACTATTTCATAAAGCCCAGATAGGCTTTTGGGTAATTCCTGTATCGCTGAGCCTTTCTTTCGATATTTGTTCTTGTAAGTGTAGCCTTTTTTTAGTCCTTTACACGTCATATTTATTTCTTTTACAAAAGCATGTTCTTTATTTAATCTTACAAAAACGGTGCGACCATCAAATTCAAGGGTAAGTTCGATATTGAGCGCTGGTTGTAGTATATTATTGACGGTTAGAAAATCGTGAATGGTGCTAGACTCACTCTTTTGGATAACTTTTGACTGAATCATTTCTGCTGCTTTAGCAATTTCGCCTGTCGCTCCATTAAATACATCAAGCTCCTTGCGTGGATCACAAAAGAATCCCATGGCTGTCGCAACGGGGATTCCTTGTTTAGCTGGTTTGCCATCAAAAGCCGTGCCAGCAATAAATACTTCCTCAGAATTTTTATCAATATCGATGTCTGTTTTAATGGTTGCTTTTTTAAATCGTCTAAAAAATTCCTCTGGAGAAATCGTAATATAATTATCAAACCGTAGGCTCCCATCGGCAGTAATAATAGGCTTATTCCCTAAAGCGACTTGAACCGCAATAGCCGCTGCAAATCCACATGCACCAGGTTCTGTACACCCAGTTGCAAATGGGTTGTTGTACTTTCTGAAAGCTTGGATATCAAAACGCTTAACAACGCCACTTTTCGCGTCAAGACTACGAAAATAGGTCTCTCTCTTTTCGAAAGACTCTCCCTGTTGAGATGTCGAGTCTAAAGTTAAACCTTTGTTCGCGTTTATTTTTGAAAATGAAAGATACCCCTGTCTTAATAGTAGTCCGGCTAAACCTGAAAGAACTACAACTCCACCAGTTGCAAGACCTATTTCAGGGACAATGGTTTGGTTTAGTTTTGAAATTCTTTCTGTATATTCTGCTGCTGATAAAGTGGTAGCTCTTAATTTGCCGTATTCGGGGGATACCTCTAATGTTTTGTATCCAAACGTCACTGTCCCGCCAATTCCGGCAGAAACTAATGTCCATTGGGCATATTTACCTGAGGGTGCTAGATAATCAGCCTCATGGTTCTGTTGAGGAGTGATTTTCGGTATTGTTGCGATTATTTTATGTTGAAGCATTTTATGTCCCTCTCTTTTCTGTTTAATCAATTTTAAAAGCTTGATCGAATGTCATATATCCAAAGGAAAAACTTTGCTATTGGATCATTCGTTGAGTTTTTTGGGGTATGTGGTGCTGATTTCGGTCGAGTGGCAACGATTTTTGCCAATGGTTGTCCATTCCGTTCTGTAAGTTGTTGTTGAAGTCGTTCGATTTTCTGGTTTGCCGCCCTCAACTGACCCTCTAAATTTAGGATTTGAGCACCTTGAGCAGCCAGTGATATCGTATCGGAATTAGCTGCCATTGGCACAACAACCTTAGGTATATACGCTATACCAAGCAACCTTCTCGCCGTCCTAGGCCCTAGTGGAGCTGCGTTTTGGGTGATGTTTTTTTTGTGTTGATAATTGGCAAGATCAGTTTTGAATGCTTCAAAGGAATAGGGGGACGTATCATTTCCGGTTTTTCCAGTAAGTTTAGTTCGGAGCGCTTCTTTTACATTGTCGGAAAGCGAGTCAAACGTTTCAGAGTTTTTGATCGATATACGGCCATCGCCCTTTGCGATATTTTTCAATAAGTCCGTAAAGGCTGCTGGCCCACCCGTGTCGTTTGCTTCTTTAACAATGGGAGGTTGTTGAATTTTAGCTGGCTCCGTTATTTGTGAAGTGGTGGCTGGTGTTGCGTTAATTATTGCTATCGCTTGCTGAAGCTTATCAATAGAAAAATCATCCGGCAGCAAATAGGTTGTTTTGTTTTTATCGAAATGTTCAACCTTCTCGTCGAAGTGTGTCGAAAACAACAAGCCTTTTGTTGCCAACGTTGGAAGTAACTCAGGTGGAATAGGAAGGGTTCCCGTATCTGTTTTAAAAAAGTAGTTTTTTTGGCCAGCTGATTCTGTATAAGAAAAAAAATATGCCCGAACTGCTTGAGTTAGACTTCTTCTACTGTCTACGATTTTTATTAACAATAACCTCGTTTGAGTATCGGTCATTGAATTTGTTGTAATGGACGGGTTGTTTTTAATAAATTGATCAACCTTTTCTTGGTATCCTTTTTCTATCTGTCCATTTCCAGACATGATCTCTGAAGCCTTTAATAGCTTTGTTGCTTCGGCGCTAAACGTTATTGTGGCGTTGCCACTATCATATCCTTGAGATCCCTTTATATTACCTACGGTCATTTCCTGCCTCCTTGATCTTTCTAAATTATTTATCGGGCGAGAAATTGAGAAATTTCACATATTGTTGATAAATTAAGTATACTATATAGGTATAGATTAGAGGAAAATTAATAATTTCGCATCGTTAAAGGGTTACAGAGGAAAAATAACGAAAACTATCGATTTAAATATATTGTCTATTAAAATAGTGTGGAACTTTCGAAAGGACATTCGATGAATGCATAGACCAGACTTAACTCTCTGGTGGGGGGGCATTTTGCCACTTTTGTGCTATATACACTAACAGTGTATCGATAACCGTCTTAACTAGACGAAATTTCAGCGCCTCACATTATTCGTACGAAAAAGGTGCGCGCCTCACACATAATTCGTATGAATAATTGGCAATCATGCCACATTATGATACATTATAGACATTATGAAGCGAGATATCTATACAAAGCTATCGGAATGGAAAGCGTCTCTCCAACGGAAACCGCTTATCCTTCAAGGTGCCCGTCAGGTCGGCAAAACCTATATTATCAAAGCCTTTGCCAAGGACACTTATGCCGAGACGCTTTACCTAAATTTTGAGGAAGATAAACGATTGCAGTCCTTATTTCAGGAAAATTTGTCGGCGTCTCGAATCCTTCGGGATATTGAGCTTTTGTATCATACAAAGATCAACCCCCATACAACATTGCTTATCTTTGATGAAATTCAAGAATGTCAGCCTGCCTTAAATAGTCTCAAATATTTTCAAGAGAATGAACCGGATATCCATATTATCGCGGCAGGCTCGTTAGTAGGGGTTAAGCTTGGCCAAACTCGCGGCTTCCCAGTGGGCAAAGTCAACTTTCTGAAACTCTATCCTCTTAACTTTTTTGAATTCTTGAGCGCGATCAATCGAAGTGATCTGAGGGATTATTTACAAAACATAATGACGTCACAGCCTATCAATGAGGCGATTCATGCTGAGTTACTTAAGATCCTAAAAGAATACATCTTTGTCGGAGGGATGCCTGCCGTTATCAACCAATATCGTTTGAATAATTATAGTTATGAGTTAGCTAGACAAGAACAGCTTGAAATCGTGCATAGCTATGTTCTCGATTTTGCAAAGTACGCACAACCCTTTGATGCGATTAAGATCTCTCGAGTTTGGAATAATATCCCCGAGCAACTGGCCAAAGACAATAAAAAGTTTATTTTCTCTGTTATTAGACGAGGGGCTAGGGCTAGGGATTACGAATATTCGCTGCAATGGTTGATGGATAGTGGCTTGATCTATCCAATAGAAAATATCTCTGATGTGGCGTTACCCTTAAGTGCCCATGCGAACCATGAGATATTTAAAATATATTTAATGGACGTGGGGTTGTTGGGTGCGATGTGTCACCTTGACCCGATGGTGATGTTGGATGGAAATGAGCTGTTTACCTCTTTTAAAGGTTCACTCATTGAAAATTATGTTCTGCAAGAAATAAAATCGCATCTGGATAGCCCCATTTATTACTGGACGAGCGAAGGGCAAGCGGAAGTGGATTTCTTGCTTGAACATCAACAAACGGTCTATCCGCTCGAAGTTAAGGCGGGGATTTCAAAGAAAAAGAAAAGCCTTCGCCTCTTTGGAGGGACATATCCACAAAGTCCCTTGTCCCGATGTACGGCGATGAATTTGGCTCAAGATGGCGGGATACTTAATTACCCCCTATATTTGGCGGCCTTGTTCCCTCAACGGGGGCATGGTTCCGTTTAGAGTCATTATTTGATTCGGTCGAAGTATGCAGGCTCCCATTATTAAGTTTCTATTACATAGTCTTTTTGTGTGAAATATGTGATTCAACCCCAATTTCTGTTCGATAAATTAATCATGAATAAAAAAATGGTGAGTTTATTGGCCTCAGAACAAGCAAGGGCAAAATTAAACATACTTTTGGATCCTTTAAAAAGATATTACTCTTATAAAGA